>JADHZE010000001.1 GCA_026934365.1 Isoptericola sp. QY 916
GTGGACCACGGGCGCCTGGTCGAGGTGCCGCCCGCTGCGGTGCGCGCGGCGGTGTCGCTCGGCCACGCGGCGCGTGTCGTCGCCGCCGACCCGGGCTGGGTGGACATGGCCATGGGCGCCCCCGTGATGGACACGACGCGGGCGGTCACGGAGCTCGGCTGGCGGGCGCGGACGTCGGCGGGCGACGCGCTCCAGGAGGTCGTGGCGGGGATGGTCGAGGGGCGGGGGCTGGGCTCCGCGCCGCTGCGCCCGTCGGCCACCCGGCCCGCCGGCGCGTCCACGCTGCCGCTGCGCGGCCCGCACCCGGCGGTGCCGCTGCAGGTCGACCGGGAGCTCCTCGGCCTGTACCTGTCGGACCACCTCACCGGCGCCACGGCGGGCCTCGGCCGGATCGAGCGGATGGTGGGTGACTACGCCGACCTGCCGCTGCACGCCGAGCTGGTCGAGGTGGCGGAGCAGATCCGGGCCGAGCGCGAGCTGTACGTGCGGCTCCTGCAGGAGCTCGGTCTCCCGCGGCGGCGCCACCGCCAGCTCCTGGCGGGCGTCGCCGAGCGGGTCGGCCGGCTCAAGCTCAACGGCCGGGTGGTAGAGCGGTCGCCGATGTCCGTGGTGCTGGAGACGGAGCTCATGCGGTCCGCCGTCGTGGGCAAGCTGGGCGGCTGGCAGACCCTGGAGGAGCACGCCGGCGAGCTCGGCCTCGACCCCGCCCAGTTCCGCGAGCTCGCCGAGCGCGCGCAGCGGCAGCTCGCCACCCTCGACCGCCTGCACGAGTACGCCCGCCGGCGCGCCTTCCGGGACGGCGGGGCCGCGTCGGTCTGATGCCTCCGCGCTGATGCCTACGCGCCGGTGGCCCAGGGGTCCAGCACGACCTTGATGCAGCCGTCCTCCTTGCGCTGGAAGGCGCGGTACCCCTCCGGCGCCTCCTCGAGCGGGAGGCGGTGCGTGCGCAGGTCGAGCACGCCGAGCGGGTCGGCAGGGTCGGCGACGAGGGGCAGCAGGTCGTCGGTCCATCGGCGCACGTTCGCCTGGCCTGTGCGGATCGTGAGCTGCTTGTCGAAGATCTGCATCAGCGGCAGCGGGTCCTTCGCGCCGCCGTAGACGCCCGACAGCGACACCGTGCCGCCGCGCCGCACCAGGGCGCACGCGGCGAGGAGCGCGGCCAGCCGGTCGGCGCCGCCCTTCTCCGTGAGCGGGGCGGCGAGGACGTCGGGCAGCAGGCCCACGAGCTTCTGCGTCGTCTCGGCCAGGGGCGAGCCGTGCGCCTCCATCCCGACGGCGTCGACCACCGCGTCGGGTCCCCGTCCGTCGGTGAGGTCGCGCACCGCCGTGCGCACGCCGCGCTCCCCCGGGTCGAACGTGACGACGCCGTGCCGCTGCGCCATGAGGCGCCGTGCGGGCACCGGGTCGACGCCGACCACCGTGCTCGCCCCGCGGTGCAGGGCGACACGGGCCGCCATCTGGCCGATGGGCCCGAGCCCCAGCACGACGACGCTGCCGCCCTCCGGCACGTCCGCGTACTCCACCGCCTGCCACGCGGTGGGCAGGACGTCGGACAGGTAGAGCCAGCGCTCGTCGGGCGTGCCGTCGTCGGGCACCACGACCGGGCCGTAGTGGGCCTGCGGCACGCGCAGGTACTGCGCCTGTCCGCCCGGCACCTGCCCGTACAGCCGCGTGTACCCGAAGAGGGCCGCGCCCTTGCCCTGGTCGCGGACCTGCGTCGTCTCGCACTGGCTCTGCATGCCGCGCTCGCACATCCAGCAGCGCCCGCAGGCGATGCCGAACGGCACCACGACGCGGTCGCCGACGGCGAGGTGTCCGACGTCGTCCCCGACCTCCTCGACGACGCCCATCGCCTCGTGCCCCAGCACGTCGCCGGCGTCGAGGAACATCCCGAGCACGCCGTACAAGTGCAGGTCGGAGCCGCAGATCGCGGTGGAGGTCACGCGGACGACGGCGTCCGTCGGCTCCTGGACGCGGGGGTCCGGGACGTCCTCGACGCTGACGTGCTCCTTGCCCTGCCAGGTCAGTGCGCGCACCGCTGCGTCCTTCCGCCGTCGGGGCCCGTGCCCCTCGGCCGGCGAGCTGCTGCACCGACGCCGCCAGTGAATCACCGGGACGGGCTGCTCACCCGTCAGGGGGAACCGGGTGCCGCGCTGCTGGACATCCGGCCCGCGGCGGCCTCGGACGGTCCCCGCACCGTCGATGGTGCACGCTCCGCGGACATGGTCGCCACCCGGCGGGGGCGTCGTCCGGAGCACCCGCGCTGTTCACCCGCTCGGAAGCGGGCTACGGTCGAGGGGAGTCATGAGGCGGCTCGATCTCCAGCGGAGCGATCCGCCACGACGAGAGGATCCACATGACCGACACGACTTCATGGGACATCGAGGGCACCCTGGCCCTCGGTACCAGCCATCCAGTCGGCCGGTACCGGCACGACCTGTCCACCGGCCTGTGGTGGTGGTCGGACGAGACCTACCGCATCCACGGCTTCGAGCCGGGGGAGATCGTCCCCACCACCGAGCTCATCCTGGCGCACAAGCACCCCGACGACCGGGCGCGGGTGAGCCAGGTCCTCCGTCACGCCTGCGCGACCGGCGAGCCGTTCAGCAGCGTGCACCGCATCATGGACGCGCACGGCGAGGAGCGGACCCTCGCGGTCGTGGGCGAGGGCCGCACCGACGCCGCGGGCGCGGTCTGCGAGCTGGTCGGCTACTTCACCGACGTCACCCCCGCGGTCGCGCGCATCGCCGACGTGCGGGCGACGGCGAGCATCCGGGCGTCCGCCGCCCACCGCGCGACGATCGAGCAGGCCAAGGGCGTCGTCATGTGCGCGCTCCGCACCGACCTCGAGGGCGCGTTCGACTGGCTCCGCGAGGCCTCCAACCACTCCAACCTGCCGCTGCGGGAGATCTCGGCGCGCATCGTGGCGCTCGCGGCCGACGGCAACGGCGACATGCGCCAGGTCGCCGAGACGATGGCCGACCTGCTCCAGAACCGCTCCGAGCGCCGCACGCGATAGCCGCGCTCACCCGGCCCCGGGGACGTGCCGGGGCTCCCGCATCGCCTGCGCGACGTGGCCCCCGAGGTACCCGCCCGCGCCGACCGCGCCCATGCCGGCCAGGCTGAGCAGCGTGCCGAGCCCGGTGCGGCCCCGATGCCGGGCCCGCCACGAGGCGAGCGCCAGCAGGGTGCCGACGCCGTTGCACGTCGCGTGCACGGCGGCGACGCGCCGCGCGGGGACGCTGAGCGCGCGATAGTCCGCCAGCCCCGTCAGGGCCGTCGGCGGCGCGGCGAGCAACCCCAGGCCCACCAGACGGCGGGCGGCGTCCGCGTGCCCGTGCGGGCGGGTGAGGTCGAGAGCGACCGCGCTCGCCCACAGCCCGATCGGCAGGTCGGTGAGCACGCTGTGCACGGGATGGCCGACGGAGCGGCCGCGGAGCTCGTCGCGCGCCCGGCCCGGCGAGGGCACGACCGCGCGCGAGATCCGGTCGTACAGGTCCGCCAGAGGGTCGAGGCGCTCCGCGCTCTCGAGCTCGGCGGCGAGCCTCGGCAGGGGCTGGTCGGCGGGCGGCTCGGCGTGCCGGTGCGCGGGCATCGTGCCTCCTGGATCGCGAGCGTCCGTCGCGTGCGTCGGGCGAGGCGCCCCTCCTCGACGCCACCACTCGACCCTAGGGCGGGCGCCGGCTGCTCGCCGCCGCGGCCCCGGATGCGGGGAGCGCCGACCGGCCCGAGGGTGGGACGACGTGTCGAGACCGACCCGAGACCGAGCCCGAGGAGGACCAGGATGAGCGAGCACCCCACCGAGCGGGACCGCGCGGAGGAGGACGACCCGCGCCACCAGGCCGAGCGCGAGCGGGCGGCGCACGACCGCGGCGACGGCAAGGCCGTCGACGTCGGCGCCGTCCCCGGCGAGCAGCCCAAGGACGACCCCGACGAGGAGGGCGAGGACCGCTTCGACGCGGGGTGAGGTGGCCGTTCGCGCGCGGCGGCGCTAGCGTGGAGGCCCGGCGTCAGGAAGCGGCACCGACCCTCCCAACTCGGAGGTCACGATGACGACGACAACTCCCGCCGGCACCGACCACCTCGTCTCCGCGCTCGCGGTCGGCACCCACCTGCTCACCGGCTCCTACCGGGCCGAGGCGGGCACGGGACGCTGGTGGTGGTCCGACGAGGTCGACGCGATGCTCGGCCACGAGCCCGGCGCGCTCGAGCCCGGCCCGGAGACCCTCGAGGCCAAGCTGCACCCGGACGATCGCGATCGCGTGGTGCACGACGCCGCACGCGCGCTCGGCTCCGGCGGTCCGGTCGTGACGGCCCGGCGCGTCGTCGACGCCCACGGCCGCACGCGCACCCTGCTGGTCACGGCGCAGGCACGACGCCCCCGCGGCGACGGGCCGCCCGAGGTGGCGGGGTACGTCGTCGACGTCACGCCGGTGCAGCGCGAGGCGGTGCAGCGCGACGTGCGCCGCGCCCTCGACAGCGCCTTCGTCTCGGCCGCCTCGATCGAGCGCGCCAAGGGCGTCCTGATGGCCGTGCACGGCGTGGACGAGGACGCGGCGGAGAGCATGCTCACCGAGGCGGCGGGTGCGACGGGCGCCACGCTGCGCGAGGCCGCCACCCAGATGATGGCGCAGCTCGCCGCCGGCGAGGGCTTCGGCCGTCTCGCCAAGCAGGGCGTCAAGGACGCCCTCGCCGCCGTACAGCCTGCCAAGCGGCCGCACGTGCACGAGGCGCAGCTCGCGCGCCGTCGTGCTGCGTGACGGCTGGCCGCGCGACCACGGACCCGACGACCGACCCACGACCCGAGGAGGACAGCATGGCCGACGACCAGCAGTCGTTCCCCGCCCAGCAGCAGGAGCCGCCGGGCCTCACCGGCGCGATGACGCCGGCCCCGGACCACGGTGAGCAGAGCTACCGCGGCTCCGGCAAGCTCGACGGGCTCCGCGCCCTGGTGACCGGTGGGGACTCCGGGATCGGCCGGGCCGTGGCGATCGCGTTCGCGCGCGAGGGCGCGGACGTCGCGATCGGGTACCTGCCGGAGGAAGAGGAGGACGCGCAGGAGACGGCGCGCTGGGTGCGCGAGGCGGGTCGAAAGGCCGCGCTGCTGCCGGGCGACCTCACCGACGAGACGACGGCACGTGGCCTGCCCGACCGGGCGGTCGACGAGCTCGGCGGGCTCGACCTCCTCGTGAACAACGCCGGCTTCCAGATGGCGCGGCGCGACTCCGTCGAGGACATCACCACCGACGAGATCGACCGGGTGCTGAAGACCAACCTGTACGCGCTGCTGTGGGTCACGCAGGCGGCGCTGAAGCACCTGGGCGAGGGGTCGAGCATCATCAACAACTCGTCGATCCAGGCGTACGAGCCGTCGTCGTCGCTGCTCGACTACGCGTCGACCAAGGCGGCCATCAACAACATCACGGTGAACCTTGCGGGCGAGCTCGGTGCGCGCGGCATCCGCGTGAACGCCGTCGCCCCCGGCCCGATCTGGACCCCGCTGCAGCCGGCCACGCAGCCGGAGGAGAAGGTGCAGAAGTTCGGCCAGGACACGCCGCTCGGCCGCGCCGGGCAGCCTGCGGAGGTCGCGCCGGCGTTCGTGTTCCTCGCCTCCCCGCGCGACGCGAGCTACGTCTCGGCGACCGTCGTCGGCGTCACGGGCGGCAAGCCGGTGTTCTGAGCGGGACGTGTGACGTCGTGGCGCTGGACGTGCCGGACGGGCCGGTCACGCTCGACGACGTCCCCCGGCTGCGGTCGCTGGGGGACGTCGTCGAGCTGCTCGCCGTCGCGACGCCGCTGTACGTGCGGTTCAGCGCCGGGCCGGTGGCCGACGCCGCCGCCGAGAGCAGGGACCACGAGAGCGGGTGCCTGCTGCCGGGCCTGAGCGTGAACCCCCTGGACCCGGAGCCGTGGTGGGACCGCCCCGTGGAGCACTGGGTGGCGCGGCAGCTGTGCCAGTACGCGCACCTCATGACGCCGCAGCGGTTCCCGTGGGCGCTCACCGGCGAGGTCGCCGGGCGCGGGCCGGACTGCGAGCCGCTGCTGGTCGCCGCCGTGCCGGCCGCGTCGATCGACCGCGCCGTCGTGGACGAGGCGGCGGAGCTCTACGCCCGAGTCTTCGACCCGGGCAACGACGGCACCTGAGCCGTCCCACCGCGTCTGACCTGGGGACGAGCTGTGCACAGCCTGGCCACGCCGTGCCGTCCACGCTATTGTGCAGGAGCCCGAACAAATCCTGATCCGGGTGCGCCCGGAGGAAGCAACGAGGCTCCCGATGAGACACCGACCGTCCCCGCGCCGCCACGGCGCCCTCACGCTCGCCGCGGCCGCCGCCGTCGTCGGGCTGACCGCCGGCGGTGCCGCCGCCGCCCCCGCGCCGTCGACCCCGCCCCTTCCCGGCGCCGCGTCCGTGCACGACGCCGACGGCGTCAACGGCTTCAAGACGCCCGCCTACTTCCCGGGTTGGGGCCCGCAGGACGTCGGGTTCGAGGTCGCCGACCTCCAGCGCTCCGGGGCGGTCGAGGACCTGACCCACCTCAACTACGCCTTCGGCAACGTCACGACGGACCTCGTCTGCGACATCACCGACCGCGTCGACCCCGACGAGGGGGCGATCGACCCCGAGACCGGGCTGCCCGAGGGGCACATGGAGGGCGACCCGCTGAACGACTACGTGCAGCTCAAGGGCGCCGGCCAGGCCGTGGACGGCGTGGCCGACGACGCGGACCAGGCGCTGGCGGGCAACTTCAACCAGCTGAAGAAGCTCAAGGCGGCGAACCCCGGCCTCAAGGTGCTGATCTCCCTGGGTGGCTGGACCTGGTCGGACAACTTCTCCGAGGCGGTGAGCAGCCCGGAGAGCCGGCAGCGGCTCGTCGACTCGTGCATCGACCTGTACCTCGACGGGAACCTGCCCGTCGTCGACGACCCGGAGCACGGCACCAAGGGCGGCGACGGCGCCGCGGCCGGCATCTTCGACGGGTTCGACATCGACTGGGAGTGGCCCGTCGTGGGCGGGGAGCACCCGAGCGACCACCCGGAGGCGGACAAGGAGAACTTCCTGGCCTTCGCGGAGCTGCTGCGCGCCGAGCTCGACGCGCGCGGCGCCACCACCGGCGAGGACTACCTCATCACCGGCTTCGCCCCGGCGTCGTGGGCGGGCCGCACCGAGGGCGGGTGGGTCGACCCGCGGCTCGCCGCCGTCGTCGACTTCCTCAACATCCAGGGCTACGACTACGTGGGGCCGTGGCAGGCGGGCAGCACCGGCCACCAGGGCAACCTGCACGAGTACTCCTCGTACGGGGACCCGGACCAGTCGGCGAACTGGGGCCTCGCCGCCGACGGCCTCATGAACGCCTACAAGAACGCCGGGTACCGCGGCGACCAGCTCGTGCTCGGCCTGGCCGCGTACGGATACGGGTGGAAGGGCGTCGACGACCCGACGCCCGGCGCGCCCGCCAGCGGCGGATCGCTGCCGTTCACGTACTACGCGCAGCTGCAGGACCGGTTCGCCGAGGGCGGCTTCACCGAGCACTACGACGCGCAGGCCGGGCAGAGCTACTACTCCAACGGCGACGAGTGGTGGACGCTCGACACCCCGCGCTCCGTGACGGCCAAGGCCGAGTGGCTCGCCGAGAACGGCTTCGGCGGCGCCTACCTGTGGGACATCGCCGGCGACGCCGACCGCGACCTCAGCTCCGCGCTGGTCCGCACCTTCCAGGCCTCGACGCCCGGCCCGCTCGTCGAGGGCGACGGCGCCGCCCCCTGGTACCCGACCGGCGTCTACCGGACCGGCGACGTCGTCTCGCACGACGGCGTCGAGTACGCCGCGAAGTGGTGGACGCGCGGCGTCGCCCCCGCGTCGGTCGCGGCCACGAAGGACCCGTGGAAGGTCGTCGGCCAGCACGGCGACCACCCCGTCGCCGCCGAGGACTGCGGCCCGGCGTTCGACGACGCCGCCACCTACACGTCGGGCGACGTCGTCTCCCGCGCGGGCGTGAACCACACCGCCCAGTGGTGGACCCGCGGCGAGCTGCCCGGCAGCGACGTCAAGGGTTCCTGGGATGCCGGCGCGCCCTGCGTCTGACGTCTCCACCGCACGACGACGCCCGCCCCGGTACCCCGGTGGCGGGCGTCGCCGTCCGTGTCAGCCCTTCACCGGGTCGAGCTGGAGGTAGTCGAGGTTCCAGTTCTGGTAGGCGTCCCCGGGCAGGCTGATCCGGACGGCGTGGGTACCCCGGGTCAGGCGCTGCACGACGCCGCTGGGCTGCAGCGCCTGCTTGTTGTGGCTGGTGGTGCTGAGCACGGCGACGCGCTCGCTCTCCGCGCCGCCGTCGAACGACACGGTGTAGGCGCCCGCGGGCGTGTACGGGGACGAGACCCGTGCGGACAGTGCGTAGGTGCCGGTGCGGGGCACGTCGACCTCGTACGTCAGCCACTCGCCGCCGCGCATCCAGGAGACGCGCACGTTGCCGTCGGCGTCGGAGATGTCGACGTCGTCGCCCGGCCGCAAGTCGAGGCCGCCACGGTTGCCGGCGTCGACGTCGTGGTACGCGACGCCCTCCCCGCCGGGCGCGTAGTCCTCTGCCTGGACGCGCACGCTGCCGCGGGGGACCGGGTCGCCCTCGCCCGTGCGGAGCCAGCGCTCGAGGGCCTGGACGTCGTCGGTCTGGATCATGGACGCGCGGTAGGTGGAGACGATCCGTTCCCAGCCGCGGCTCGGGTCGACCAGCGACGCCTCGTCGGTGAGGTGGTCGGCCAGGCCGTTCCACATCGAGTTGACCCACACCCGTGACTCCTTGGCCAGTCGCGCGAGGAACGGCGCCCGCGCGACGGCGTCCTGCTCGGTACCGAACACGACCTCGTATCCGATGGGCTGGTCGTCGCCGAACTCGTCGAAGGACGCGAGGTTGTCGTCGCTGATCATGTGCAGGTACAGGGCGCCGGGGTGGGCGTCGCGGAACTGCTGGACCTCGCTGACCGGGGCGTTCGACTTGAACAGCCCGTTGCGGACCGTGCCCGTGTCGACGAGGACGTCCCAGATCTCCTCCCGCGCCGGCCAGCCCTTGTCGAGGTTGACCAGGCCGCGGTCGGCGGCGAGCCTCATCGCCTCCGCGAGCGTCGGGATGCGTTCGTCGGTGAGGGAGGTCTGCGCGCCGCCGAGGTGTTCCTTCAGCCGCAGCTCGCGGATCTCCGCCAGCGTGAACGACGAGACCTTGCCGGTGCCGTTCGTCGTCCGGTCCACCGTCTCGTCGTGCATGAGCACGGGCACGCCGTCGGACGTGAGGCGCACGTCCAGCTCGACGATCTCCGCGCCGTCGTCGAACGCCGCCTCGATCGCGGGCAGCGAGTTCTCCGGGGCGTCGCGCCACTGGCCGCGGTGCGCAGCGGTGAGGATCTTCGCGTCGTCGGAGTGGTCCAGCAGGTCGCGGTACGCCCGGTCGGCGTCGGTTCGGCCGCCGTGACCCTTGCCGCCGTACGCGAGCGCGGGCGACGACGCGGCGGACGACGTCGCGGCGGTGTCGGCGCCGCCGGTCGAGGTGGCCGCCGTCGTGCCTCCGACCGCCGCGGCGGCGGTGAGCGCGACGGCGAGGGCGGACGTGGTGGTGCGTCGAAGTCGTGGGTTGGCCATGCGCGCGACGCTAGGTGCCCCGGGAAGCCGTGCGGTGGACCGCCCGGCGACGGCAGGATGAAGACTCGGCGAACGAGGTGGCAGCGCGACGATTTCGGGTCTGCCGGTTCGTTGGGTATCCTCGGTGGGCCGGTTCGTCCGGCGAGGTAGCGTGTCCGAGCGGCCTAAGGAGCACGCCTCGAAAGCGTGTGTGGGTGAAAGTCCACCGTGGGTTCAAATCCCACCGCTACCGCCACCCGAAGGGCCCCACCCGCGAGATTCTGCGGCTGTGGGGTCCTTCGTCGTTTCCAGGTCACCGGAAACTCACCGGATTGCGCCGTGGCCGGACTGGACAGCGGGATAGAGCGGGACGAGCCAGTCCCACAGCCGATCGGCCACCTGCTCGGCGTCGAGCCCGGACGTGTCGATGACCACGTCAGGGTTTTCAGACTGCGGAGGCTGGCTGTTGTGGAAGAGCGACAGCCGCACCGGGTGCTCGTGTCGGCTGTGGCGATCTTCAAGTTCGGGATCGTCTACCTTCAGCTCGGCGATCGCCACGGTCGCAAGCCCTTGCCGCTCCAGCGTCTGGAGCCGGGCCTCGAGGTCTCGGTTGATGTCGGGCTCGAACGCTTGCCCGTCCACGATGATGCCCTGGCCGACTTGCAACATCGCCTCCACGGCGGCGTTCATCGCCACGAGCATCTGGATGCCGTCGCGACCGACTCGGATCCGACGCTGCCCCTCAGGCCCTTCGACGTCCTCATATTGGAACCCCAGGTCTGAGTGTCGTGCGCCGGGCAAACCACCGCCCCAGTGATCGGGGATCATGCGGAACAGCTCATCGAGGCCGAACCGCAGGAGCGGGATCTCGGCGCGATCTTGGATCTTCGCGGTGAGCGTCGACTTTCCGACAGCCGACGGCCCGTTGATGACCAGACACAAGGGCTTCGGGATCGTCATGCTTCCTCCGGGTCTCAGGTGGCGAACCTAGAGCGGGACCTTACTTGCCGTCGAGCGAGGGCTCGTCGACGTCGGCGGTCGCTTGTTCGACCAACTGATCGATGACCGTCCGCAGGTCCGGGGCGACGTGGGTTCGCTTCACGTAGTGCCGCACTGTCGTGCCCTCGTCGGCGTGACCGAGCAGCGCGGTCGCGTTGGCGATGGTGGTCGAGTTGGCGACCTGGGTAGCGACGGTGCGGCGGAAGTCGTGCGGTGTGACCTTGGTGCCGATAGCGGCCTGGGCGTCGCGGAGCTGGTCGCGGATGCGGCTCGGTGAGCGCGGCGTGGCGTTGGTCGACGGGAACACGAGGTCGTCCGGCCCGCCGTCGAGCCCGAGATCCAGCGCCTCGGTGATCGCCGCGACGACGAAGGCCGGCAGCGTGATCGTGCGGCGCGACGTGTCGGACTTGGGCTTGGACTGACGCAGCAGCCGGCCCTCGACCCGGACGATGGTGCCCGTCACGGTGAGCGTCGGGATCAGAGCCTCGAGGTCGAGGTCGGCCTCCCGCAGCGCCAGGCACTCACCGATCCGCAGCCCGGTGCCGAGCATCGTGTCCACGATCTGCGGCAGCAGCGTGACGTTGCGACGCCCGCGGGGGAGGGCCGGGCGGTCCTCCCATTCACGGACCGCCTTGCGCAGGAGGGCGATGTCTTCGAGCCCTAGCGTCCGCACCTCATCACGCCGAGGCTTGCGGACGGTGACAGCGTCGCGCACGGGGTTGAACGGCGCGGCCCCGTACCGGACGCACATCATCATCACCTGCGACAGCACGTTCCGAGCCTGCCGGGCGGTGTCGAACTTCCGCGCCGAGCTCAGCGCCATCAGCACCCGGTTCACCGAGACAGGTGTCACCTCCCGTACCCGCAACGCACCGAACGCCGGACGCAGGTCTCGCTCCAGCACGCCGAGGTACGTCGCCAGCGACTGAGGCGTGATCTGTCCCTCGACCTGCTTCTCGCCGATCCACTGATCGAAGGCCACCGTCATGCGAGTGTCGGGCGTGAGGGTGGCACCACCAGCGCTCGTGCCGTCGGTACTGGCCTGGTGAAGCTTGTCCTCCAGTGCCCGCTGAGCGGCAGCGCCCGAGCGACCCCGGGCTTCGACAGTCCGCAGTACCCCGGACACGTCGCGATACCGGGCACGGGCTCGCCAAGAGCCGGGGGCAAGCTCCGTACGAGCGATGTGCCCCCAGCGTCCCGGCTCGATGGGCTTGCGCGGCATCGGTCAGCCCGCCGTGCTGCTGTCGGTGACGCGGTCCAGCCACGCCTCGACGTCGTCCGGGCGGTAGCGCAGCCGGGCGCCGACGCGGACCACGTTCGGCCCACCGCCACGGCTCGACCACGCGTACACGCAGTGCAGGCTCACGCCCAGGTACTCGGCGAGTTCGTCTGGCGTCATCAGACGTCGGCGGGTGGTCGTCCGGTCGATCTGGCTCACGCTCGTGGTGCTCATGGTTCTTCCTCCAATGTCGTCGTGGTGGACCTGCAGATCACTTCGAATGCCTTGGCTCGGGTCTGGATCGGTGAGCTAGCGTCATGCCAGCCCGCCCAAGGCGCGCCCAAGAGGTAAAGGCGCGTCCTGCCCGCAGTTGGAGAGGGTGGCTGCCCGTTCGAGCCGGGCCGGGTCCAGAAGTCCCTCATGCTGCGGGCGTGATCGGGAATTCACCGTCACGGGAGCGCGCCTTCCACTGTGCATACTCGCGAGCACGAGCGGCCGCGGCGTCGGCGAGGGCCTTGTCGCCGGGGTTGGTCCAACCGGTGCCGGCGTAGGTCCAGTGCCCGATGACGAGCGTCGTGTCCTCTTCGTCGGCGAGCAGACGGTTCTCGAGGTCGGCGGTGTCCATCGGTGTCCCGTCGCGGTCGGCGTCGGCCTTGAGCTTCTGGAACCTGGCGCGGGCTCGGCGGAGTCGTCCGAGGGGGATGGAGTATCGCCGGGACTTGCTGGAGAAGTGGCCGCGGAAGCCGAGCATGTGCGCCCACTTGGTCAGCAGCCGGTAGGGGTTGTCGGCGCACTCGCCGCACAGGCAGCCGTCGTCGTCCTCGGGGTCGGGGCCGGCGCGCCCACGGCACGCGGTGCGGGCGCGTTCGGCGAGCCATCGGCAGGTGCGGATGAGGCGCTGGTGGTGTGGTCGCGGCGCGGACGCGTTGGTGCCGGTGCCCTTGGTGGAGTACTTGGCGAGGTAGCCGGCCACCTGCTCGGGGCGCAGGTCGTCGGTGCCGTCGTCGTTGTCCGGCACGCCGGAGCGCACGCACCGCACGTCGAGCTGCTTGCCGAAGCGCAGCACGCGCGGGACGTCCGCACTGTCGACCGGGGGAGCGGTGACCACGACGGCCCGGGCGGCGTCCTTGGCGGCGTGCGCCAGGGCGTCGCCGTCGAGGGGAGCGGGGGAGCCGGGGCCGTCGGCTCCGTCGAGGCGGATGAGGGCGTGGAAGTGCACGAGGCCGCGCACCTGGTACTCGGCGACCTTGGCGAACTGCACCGACGCGACGTCGCGCAGGGCAGACTCGCGGACTCCGAGACGGTCGGCGACCTGGCGGCGCAGGGCGATGGTGAAGCGACGCCACAGCTCGGGCGCATGCCACTGCCACACGACGGCGGAGTGCCAGTCGTAACAGCCCTCGCACAACGGTCCGCCGACGGCGGGGTCGGTGTCGGAGTGCTGGACGGTGCACGAGCGGGGACGTCCGTGCGGGCAGACCCCAGTGCCGTGGGGGCGGCATCGTCCGCCACCGTGCTTGCCTCCGGTGCCGTGGACGTGCCCGAAGGACGGTGCCGTGAGGGTGGCGAACACGAGCGGGTTGTCCGCGACAGTGTCGGGGACGGTCTTGCCGCCCAGCAGCCCGGCGCGGATCATCTCGAACGTGTCGCGGGCATAGACGCGCGAGCAGGCCGGGCACACGGACTCGCGCCGGTTCCCGCACGCCCGGTACAGGGTGCCGAGCGGGGCGTCGGTGGAGCTGAACTGCGACAGCACCTCGCCCGTCGCGGCGTCGATCGTCGTCGAGGTGCCCTGCAGTCGGATGGGGTGGGAGCAGTTGCCGGTCCGGGCCGCCGCTTCGGCGAAGGCGCTCGTCGTGCGGTCACGCAGGCGGGCCACGATCCCCGCAGCTTGCGCAGCGGTGAGGTCGGCCAGGTCGAGGGGGACTTCGGGGGAGTGCCCCCAGAAGCCCTCAGTCGTCGCCGTGGCCGCGTTCATCAGACGACCTCGGCATCCCGCTCGACGGTCGACCTGCGCGGGGATCGCTTGCGTGGCGTTCGCGGACGCGGCGTCGTCTCGACGGGCTCTCCCGGGGCCTCCGCCGGGATGTCGTCGCTCGCATGGGAGTCTGCCTCGGCTTCGGTGGGCAGCGGCGGTGCGGGCGGTGCCGGGTAGGTGGCGGCGACCATGCGGATGAAGTCGTCGGCCCAGTAGTCCGCGCGGACGCGCTCGACGTGGCCGTCGTCGCCGACGAGGTACCCGGCGCCGGGCATCGTGGTCGCAACGTGGTGAGCGGGCGCAGCAGACGCCATGCCCTCACCGAGGACCATGCGCGTCTCGGACGCCGACGCGAGGCGCAGCGCGATGGTCTGGGTGAACAGATCCCGCATGCCCACGGTCTCCTTGCGGGGGTCCTGCACGAACGCGACGACCATGACCCCGAACGCGCGGCCCTGGGTCAGGATCAGCTTGAGCAGCGTCGCCGCCTCGTTGACGACGTCCTTGGAGGCGTAAGCAGTCAGGACGGCGAGCTCGTCGATCATCAGCACGTGGACGGGGTCACCCGGTGCCGGGGTGAACGTGCGCGACAGGCCACGCATGAGGCCCTGCCGGTGGACGATGACGCGGTGCAGGTCGCCCAGGAGCCGGACCGCGTCGGGCTCGTTCATCGCGACGTGGGAGAACTTCGGCGCACCGACCGAGACCTCGACGCCGCCCTTGAGGTCGACGCCCCACAGCTGGACCATCCCGGCGTGCGAGGCCGGGGCGAGGTTCCCGGCGATGCCCCAGAAGATCGACCCCTTGCCCGACCCGGAGCGGCCCACGACGAGGGTGTGCCGGGCCGCGAGGTCGAGACGCCACGGTGACCCGTCGGCGGTGCGACCGAGGGTGACTGCGCCGGTCTCGATCACGGACGGGATCACCGGCAGGGTCGGCACGTGCAGCAGCTCGCGCATCGTGAGCGACAGTTCGAGCCACCCGCCCCCGATCCGTCGGGTCTCGACCGCCTCGGCGCCGACCGACGTCGCGATGGCCTCGGCCGCGGCGGCGACGTCGTCCACGGTGTGCCCGACGCGGGCCCGGACTCGGAAGGTGAGCGTGTTCCCCGAGGTGCGCACGCGCCGCAGGCGGGGGATCACCCGTGCCCCGTCGTCGGAGTCTGAGGTTGCCAGGCCGCAACGGTCGGCGATCTTCGGCCAGTGCTTTCGCAGGTGACGTCGCCACCCTCGACGGCGGATCGGCCCACCGAGCACCGCCTCGTAGGTGAGTGGGTGCGCGACGGACCAGACCGCGCGCAGCAGGCAGAACGTCGGCACGCACCACATCGTCGCGTAGCCGGCGAGGTGGTGGTCGAGGATGAGCAGGACGTTGGCCAGCACGACGCAGGCCAGCAGCAGCCGCCAGGACCGCAGCGTCCACCAGGCCAGGTGCCACACCGCCCCGGCGACCGTCCGGGTGACGGCCCACGCCGTGCCGAGCGCGCCCATCACGCCGCCTCCGCCCCATCAGACGGGCGGTCGTCGGGTTCGTCCCACCACGGCTCGACCGGAGGGAACACGCGCACCGGGCGGACGAGCTCGCCCGAGTAGTGCACGGCGAACCGGGGCTCGACCCCGGACATCGAGGACCAGACTGTGAACCCTTGGGCGTGCTCCTCGGGTGGGTACTCGGTCACCTCGCCCAAGGAGAGCAGACGAGCCAGGTGCTCGGCGTCCGCCTGAGAGTCGACGTGCACACTCACGCACGTGCGGCCGAGCGCGAGGTAGCCGACCCGGCCGCCGACCCACTCGACCAGGTCCCCAGCGACCTGCAGCAACTCTGCGGGAGCGAGCCCACCAGCGGGCTCGGACATCAGGCCGCCGCCTTCGCCGTGGGCGGCTTCGCGTCGGTGCGGTCCTGCCCGGGGGCGACCATGCCCGACGCCCGGAACGACCAGGACAGACGCGGGCGCGGCCCGGAGTCGTCGATCCACGGCAGCGCCGTCAGGCCGGTGAACTCCACAGGCGTCCACGGCAGGGGCGAGGTGTTCTTCGGCGCCACCGGCTGGACCTCGGCCGCGAACTTCACGCTCACGCCGATGTCCTTGCGGTTCGCGTCGTCGTCGGCGTCGATGACCGTGCACTGCCACAGCGGCAGCCCGGTCTCCTTGTCCCGCTGCTGCGGCCGCGAGCCGTCAGCCCGCTTCTCGCCGTTGAAGTCCGCGACCGGCTCCACGTAGCCGCGCAGGAACGCCCCGTTAGGGAAGACCATCGAGTGGGCGATGGGGAAACGCTTGGCGAGTGCCATGATGACAACCTCTCTGCCTAGGCCCCTAGACAGTTTGTCCAAGCTCCGGTGTCGGCTGTCTAGGGGGCTATGCAATGAGTGAACGGGAACATGGACCATGTGTCAAGGGGGCTAGCCGAATTTGTCCAGTCCCCTAGACTCAAGGGGTGGAAGACGAGGTGGAACGAATCGCGGCGATCCCTGACCGGTCGGAACGCCTACGGGCTGCGACGGCGGAGCTCGCGACCGCACAGCGGACGATGAACGAGCTGGCACGACTGCGGCGCGCCCTTATCCAGGAGTTGCACGACGAGGGATGGTCGTACGCGAAGATCGCAGAAGCAGCAGGCCTCAGCCGTGGGCGCATTCACCAGGTGCGTCACCAAGGCCCTGCTCCGGAGGGGGCCTTCTTCGGTACCCACCCGCTTCGAATCGTCACACCGCTCAAGGTGGAGCAGCGCGATGCCCGACCCGTGGTCGCGATGGAGGACGTCACGGCGTCCCAGAGGCTCGGCGACTTCGGCCGATCGCTCGGCTTCGATGTCGACTTCGAGCAGATCCCGCTGACCGGCGACGTAGACCTCAACCGTGACGGCCTCATCGTCATCGCCGGGCCTCGCATCTCCGACCGGATTGGCGCCGTCCTCGAAGCCGACCCTGCGCTCGGGTTCACGAAGATCGGAGACTCATGGGCCCTCTCCGACCGTCGCAACGGGACGGTACACACCTCCGGCTCCGAAGCGTCACCGCAGCGACCGTACGACGTCGCGTACCTGGGCAGGCTCCCTCGCCCGGACCGTCAGGGACTCGTCACGATCCTGACAGGCATCCACCCCCCAGGGTCACTCGGAGTCGTGGACTACGTCGTCAACGACCTCGCGGCGCTCCATCGCGATACCGGCAACGGGCCCTTCTCCGTGCTGTTCCGCGTGGACTATGACTCAGAGACACGCGAGCCGCAGAGCGTGGAGCGCATCAGCCCTGTCTACCACCACCAGAAGGGTTAAGGATGCACGTTGCGATGGCCACAGAGCCAGCAAAGCCAGGGCGGGCGAACGAGGACTACGCCGGGGCCACCACCGACACCTTCGTCGTGGTCGATGGTGCTGGCACGCCTGCAGGCAGTGAATCAGGCTGTGTCCACGGCGTCGCTTGGTACGCCAGGCAGCTAGGAGCGGCGATGCTCCATCGCGCCACAACGGAGGAGGGTGACCTTCGCGATGCTCTAGCGACTGCGATTGCCGACGTCGCCGACCTCCATCGCGACACTTGCGACCTGCACCACCCCGGCACACCGTCAGCCACGGTCACCGCCGCGCGCATGCACGATTCCCGACTGGAATACCTCGCCTTAGCGGACTCATCGCTCGTGATCCGTAGCGACGATGGAGTCCAGATCATCACTGACGACCGTGAATCCCAAATCGGACGCTGGCACCGCCAACGCATGGACGCAACGGCTGCAGGCACGAGGGAGCACACCCGCGCCCTGCGCGAGTACGTCGAGACGATGCGCAACCACCGGAACCAGCCAGGTGGATTCTGGGTCGCCGCCAGCGAGCCCAAGGCGGCCCAAGAATCTGTCTCCGGGATTATCGACACAGGAGCGATTCGCGACATCGCACTTCTAACCGATGGCGCCTCACGATTGGTTGACCGTTTCGACCTCACCTCCTGGGACGCCGCGCTCGACCTCATCCGCGATCACGGCCCAAACGCGCTTATCCGAGCAGTACGCGAGGCGGAAGCAACCGACGCAGGTGGCCGCCGCTGGCCACGCGGCAAGACCACAGATGACGCAACCGTGATCTACGCGAAACCCTGATTGACACTACTCACCTGTTGTACCGGATCCCAGCAGCTTCGCAAGGCTAGGGCTCGATCTGTCGGAGATTGGCCCTGATGTATCCGGGCGCGGGCCGCTTCTCGCTGATCGAAGAAACTGTAATCCCCATCAGCTTCCCTATCACGAAACTGTGATTCGGATCGTCGGGCAACTGGACCGAACCCTTGCCAATGTCAGCGATTCTCGCATAGCTATCACCCATCTGGCGCAGTAGTCCCCGTAACGTGTCGACTTCTATGTCGACCTCGCGGGCGATCAACTGAACAATTTCATCCGTTCGGACGCCCTTGTCAATTAGTGCGCGAATTCTCGCTGCCCGAATGCTCCAACCGAATTCATTGAGCGCGCGCGCAACCGCGTTGGCTTCCGCCCGGGAGGCTCCAACAAGGAGCGCTTCTATCGACTCGACAACCGCCTTCTTGATATCCGCGCCAACCTTGGAACTGCGCATCAACGCAGGAATTTGTGAAGGAGGGAGCGTCTCCGGTGCGATGAACGTCGCATACGCCGAAGAAGCCGCAATCGCCGCCTCACGGGAATTCCAGTCCAACATGAGCGCACTGGAGAACGTGACTGCATCGTCTGCCAGCAAACCGCCCGCAATGAGCGCGCCTGAAAGGGAGGACGATTCCGGAACGATGGTATCCGCGCCAAGCTCGCCGGGCTTAAGCCACTGAGCATGCGTGACACGCGCATCCACGTCAGGAATGACGTCACGAGCGTTCAGAATCGCAATGGCGACAGCCCTCCGCGACTCGATGGCCGCCTGGGCGTCTTCCCATGCGAGAGTGCGGTGGCTGTACAGGAACGTCGCAAGATGCGCATCGATGCCAAACTCGCCGATATACTTGTGAACATTCCCAAAGGTTGGCCTAACTCTCTCGCCAGCAACCATGAACGGCCATGTCCTTTCGGACAACCCACCGATGTCCTGAACCTCGAAGGGGCAGGCGCGGGCGATCACTTCGCCGACTACCCGAGGTTGCGCAGCCTCCGCCACCCGGTTGACCACATCCAGGAAGTTTTCAGGCTCTTCGACGGTCATCTCGTCGGAGTGTGAGTCTTCAAAGATTGTCATATAATCGTCAAGGTATCGCATTGCGTGATCACTGACGCGGGTATCAGCTTCGATGAGAGTGTCCAGCGCGATCGAAGCTCGACCAACGAGCTCACGCAGATTCTCAGCGTTGACAAAGAATGCGCCGTTCTCGATGACCATCTCGCGGGCGTGTTCGTTCAACGGCTTGACCCGCGCGATCGTTGCGCCGCTCGCAGCAACAATACCGAGAACGATCTTTGCACGATCCATGGCTTCCGGACGGGTAACGGCGTTGAGGTGCTCGTACTCAGACTCAAAGACCGCCCGCACCTCGTCGTCGACCGTGTACCCATCAGCGGTCGGCACCTCCCCAAGTACGGCGTCCAGAACTGCCGTACGGCGTCCCGCCGGAAGGGGGGCATCAATGGCCGCATAACGCACGGCTGCCTTCCACTTGGGTGCCATGGCTGAGATGAGTAGTTCCGGGTGAGCGCCCTCCGAGCAATAGATGTCAACAAATTGAGATTCAAGGTCACCCCAGGCCGCGAGCATCATCGCAATCTTCTGTGCGGCGCCGGGACGCGCCTTCAGTAGGTAGTCCACGATCGACACATTGAGAATGCTGCGGTCTTCGAATATGTCAGCGTTATCGTTCTTGGCTGCCCCTTGTTCAATGAGGATCTGTTCTACGGACTGCGGACTGAGCTGATAGAGGGCGTCCGGTTGTCCGGGCTCGATGCACCTGCGCACGTATTCAAGCGCTTCCGGGCCCAGGTGGGTCCCGTAGTATGTCGACGTGTAGAGGGCAAAATGTTCGGTGACATACCCCTTCCGCACCAGATCCTTCGCGAGCGGGGAGATTAGTTTCGCTTCCACGAGTTGATCAAATGTCAACTCCTGCCGTTGCCGTTCGTCGTTTTCCACTCGCTTGGGACTCGAGATGGTCGGCGAGGTCTTGGTTGGTTCATCGACACTCGGGTTCCCGCTGTCGTTGGGTTCGGCAGGCATTTCGAGTGTGAACTCTTGACGCGTACAAAGTTCATGCCAGGTGTGGTGCCTGAGATCATGGATTCGCTGCTGACATTCCGCGATCTCGGTCTCCACAGATGAGCGGTCGACCGCAGCCCATTCGTCCGCATCTATTCTTGTTCCTAGGATGGCCTCCAACTCTTTAGTACTGAAAACCATCGTGGAGCCGTATCCGTGACGATTTGCATATGTCATGCTAAGCGGTTCGCCTGCTGCGATACTCGCCCAAGTTGCTCGATCGCGAATAGTATCTTCGCCCGCTGCGCCGCCAATGGTGAGCGGCCCTCGTCCAGCGCCACCCGCTTCGATTCCAGTCTCTAGTGCCTTGCGCCAGGCTAGCGTGGCTTCGCCCAGATCAATTGCCCGTCGATCAGCAAGTTCGTCCAGCTCAAGTTGGGACCGTAGTTTTGAGAGTCGGTCGATCTCCGCGGCCAGGTTCTGACTGACGAGGTCGCGCCAACACTGGTACAGGCTGTCCAAGCTCGATGTTTGGTGCCGAATTCGCTCGAAGTCTTCCAGATGCGTATTCTTGTACAGCACCATAGCGAATACAAGATCGTTGGTGATGCCGAATAGTCGCCGCGTCGGCAGAACCAACTGATTGCGGTAGACCTCGAATTCGTTGCGAATATTGTGAATGAGGCGCATGTCTGCCGCGTGCCGAGCTGCTGTTCGAATCAACCCTTGGTCGATTTCGAAGTTGTCTCCCTCCATCACGGCCGACATGAGGTCCCGCGCGTTATCAGCGGTCAGAAAGGGTACTACGGGGATTATGACATCGAAGAACTTGGTCCTGCTTGCCAGCCCAATAGCCTTTTCGGTGGCGTCGATCGACGCGCCTGATTCAGGAGTGGCACCAATGAGTTCGAACACGCTGTCTCGAATTGCATAGACAAAGACGACTCGCTTGAGGCTGCCGGCTCCGTTCAGTAGGCCGTTAAGCGCGCGGAGCGTGTCGAAGACTTGGATGTCTTTGAAGCGATCTATGTCCTCGATGACTACTACATTAACCTCGCTTGCCTGGAAGAAGTAGACGATCTCGTCTAGGTATTCATCGAAGTAGGAGTCGGAAGAGTCTGAGAGTGTGACCGTTGTGAGACCCGCCTTGACCGACGCGCTCACGGCGAGTCGGTTGCTGATCGCTCGGCGCGCGGCCCACACCACTGTTGCGATCAGTCCCGCCAAAAGTGCGTAGCTGGTCCACCAGCGCCATTCTGGCTCAGGCACGTGTTCTGCAGCCATTGGCTGCAGAATGCCCATCAAGAGAAGTAGGGCGACCGTGGTAGCCCCAGTGAGACCCGCGATAAACCACTCTCGAAAGTGATTCGGCACAGTGGCGCGCCGAAACCGTGAACGGGGTGTTTCCTCTGGCCGCCGCAGATAGAGCAGTTGCTTGACGATCTCTTTTTGAATGAGGTTCGTCTGTTCTGGATCGTTCGGTGGTGGTGTGGCGCTGCCCCCGTCATTGTGGCGTTCGGGTGGCGCGATGGTTGAAAGCGACAGTTGGACAAGTTTCTTGCCCCGGTCGCGTCGGAGTTGCGCAAGGATGCTGCTCTTGCCTGTTCCGTATGCTCCTGTGAGTGCTACATTGCGCACGCCATCGGTGTTGATTGAACGCACAAGGAGGTCATGGTATATCTGGTGATTGTCGGGGTCGAAGGCGGCGGCCAGATTCGAGTACGCCATCCGGCCGCCGGGTGATTCGTCACCCTTGGCGATCGGGTTCGCCGCGACGCGGCGGGCGTTGGCCCCGCTCGCAGTATCGGGCGATGCGTGCGCGTACTTGCGATCTGGACTTCCAGGCGGCACCGGCGACATGCGGCGATGTTACCCAGGGCCACTGACGCTGGGTCCGAGTCGTTCGGGTGATGTCTTGAAGCGGGACGTGCTTGACGGATCTGTGTCAGGAGGTGCTTGACGCTTCGCCTAGAGGATTGAGGGTGTGAGCGATGCGCGGCCGCTGTCCCTTGATGCTACGCACGGCGTTGTCGTTGATCCTGCGTTCGACGCGGGTCTCACCGTCAGGCAGCTCGATCGCGAGGGTTCCTTCAGCGACCCGCACGGTGACGGTCGCCCCGGCGTGGGCGCGCCCGAGGGAGACCCGTTGTCGGGCGACCACGATCACCCCGGTGGCCGAGGCGCGGCGTTGGACCGTGACCGGCTCGGTGTCCGGGCGCGGACGCTCCCCGGCGGGCTGGGTCCACCTGATGGTGTGCTGCTCCCCGGCGGCCAGCGGGCTCGTTCGGGTGCGCAGGATCGTGCGGGTCGTGGGGTCGAAGAAGACCAGTGGCGCGTCGTCCTCGATCCAGATCCCGACCCGGCGCCCGGCCAGCGAGTCGGCCACGTGGATGACGTGGCTGCCCAGGGAGATCGTCCCGGCCCGGGCGATGGTTCGTTCGGCCTCCACGACCCCGTCGCGCGGGCGGACGCGGGTGGCAGCGGGCGGATCGCCGGCAGGCCGGGCCCCGCGGGCGGCGAGGGCATCGAGGTCGTTCACGCTCAGCCGGGAACGCACCGACTTGATCCGCTGGGCGCCGATCGACAGATGCACCCAGTCGCAGTCGGCCCAGACCCGCACCACCTGCCCGGACCGGTCCGGGCCGAGCCAGACCTGCTGCCCACCGACGGTCATGTTCCCCGAGACCGGCACGACCTTGTCCAGCTCGACCGCGTCCCCCGAGCCACGAACCCGAACCGGAGCGGCAGACGTCGCCGGAACCGGAGCCGGAGCATCGCCGGCGTCACCGACCACGCCCACCTCCTCGACCAGGTGCGGAGCGACCTCGAGCGAAGGCGGCAGCCACAACGGCAACACCGCCGGGGCAGCCGCGGGCGCGAACCGGTCGGCCGGCATCACCGGCACCTTCTCGTCCAACCCCTGGTGGGGACGCTCGGCGTTGTAGTGCGCCACCCACACGTCCACCGCCTCCTGCGCCTGGTCCACCGAGACGAACGGGCCCTGCTCGGAGATCTCGGGCCGGAACGTGCCGTGGAACCTCTCCACCTTCCCGTTCTGGTTCGGCGAGGCCGGCGCCGTGAGCCGGTGCGTGATCGCGTTGTTGCGGCAGATCTTGTCGAACAACGCCTCCCCACCCTTGGCGAACCGGGCGGTGAACTGCTTGCCGTTGTCCGTGATCACCTCCTCGGGCACCCCGTGGGCCGCCAGCGCTTGCGCGAACGCCAGACACACCGCCCGCCCGGTGGCCCGCTCGACCACGGCCGCCATCACGCAGTACCGGGAATGGTCGTCCACGCCGGTGACGATCTTCGCCTCCCGCAACACCCCCGTGACCGGGTCGACCAGCTCGATCCCGCCCACGATGTCGATGCCCCACAACTGCATCGGGCCGGGACGCTCGAACCGCACGAACGAGGACCTGGGCCGCTTGCGCGGGCGCGGCTTGACCAGCCCGTGCCGCAACAAGATCCGGTTGATCGTGGCCGTCGACGGCACCGCCGCCACCGCAAGCCCCTCACCGGGATGCCACGGCGGATCCGCACGCAGCAGCTCCAACCGGATCCGCTTGGCACCCCAGCGCGGGTGCTCGCGCCGCAACTCGGCCACCGCCGCCTCGACCACGTCCGGCGCCCGCGACGGGCTCACGGCAGGCCGCGAGGACCGATCCGCGAGACCTGCCACCCCGCCCGACAGATACCGCGCCACCCACGTATGCACCGACTGCCGCGAGACCCCCACACCCCGCGCGACCTCAGTCACCGGCGCCCCGCTCAACACCGCCCGGACCGCGTCCAACCTTCGCTCGACGACCGACAACGCCACCACTGCCATTCCCGGCCTCCCGCCCGACGATGCCCGCGAACATCGTCCGGCCAGAGCCCGCGACCACGGCGGATGTCAAGCAGGTCCTGATACACGAGTGTCAAGAAGGTCCCGAGACAGGACAAGTCGTTCGGGTGATTCTGGTGAGGACTTTCCCTACTGACTCAAGGGCGCGGCTCCGCCGCGCGGGCCGGCCTGACGGGCGGGGCCCCGCGCTTCGCTCGCTGCGCTCGCTCCGCGCACCCCACCCGTCCTACCTGCCCGGGCATGACGAAGGCGGCCCCGGAGCCCGTGCCCGGAACCGCCTCATCTCGTCCATCAGCCGCCGCAATGCGTCTTCCAGCTCAGGCACGCCGCCGCCCGCCCTGCCGCGCCCGGTCTCGCGTCTGTGTTCCCGACGTCAGCGCGCGCGCCAGAACGTTGGTCGCCACCAGTACAGGGCGGCGTCGTCGTCGGGCCACGGCTCTTCTTTGATGGCTCGGGGCTCAAAGTCGTCGATCACTAAGTCGATTGGGCGCCAATTGGCGTCCAGCGGCTCGTTCGGCCCAGGGGCCCTGACCCTGTTGATGAATCGAGGCTCCATGGCGCCGACCAGGGTGTAGGTCTGTTGGGCCTCGATGAGCGAGGGAGGGTTCGCGCCGCCGACGTAGTCCGGCCATCGAAGCTGAACCGCGTCGTCCTCCCAGAAGCACACCGGGCAGATGGCGTAGCTCCCGGGCGGCTCATCGAAGACGCGATGCCCACAGCAAGGGCATGGGAAGTTCGCGATGGCCATGACCGGCACCGTAGCGCCCGCGAAGGTGAGAACCGCGCGGGTCGACCGGTTCCGCTTCCAGCTCACGTGCCGGCCCCGCACCGACAGCCGAGCATCCGGCCGCCTCCGGCCCGCATCAAGGGCGCCTACGGCGTCGCTACGCGATGGCCTGCGGCCACCCTTGACCCGGACCTCCGCCGGCCTCTTGTGCTCCGCTATCGGTACGGCGCCTCCCTGCGCACCGTGCCTGGCGTCGGGCTGGGCGCAGTACGACGGCCATGGCGCGGACTCCGACGTGGAGGATGGGGGCAGTAGCTTTGGCGCCATGCAGGGCAATGGGGCGACCCACCTCCGCGCCGCCTGGCGGATCACGCAGCTGATCGTGCTTCTGATGGTGTGGTTCCTCGTGATCTGGTGGACGGAGGGCGTCCTTCCGGAGTGGATCCGGATGCCCCTGACCGTCCTGTGGGTGCTCGCGGTCTTCGGTGGTCTCGGCATGGGTGTGGAGAAGCTGGTCGAGCGACGGCGTGGGCGTCGACTGTCGAGCAACCCGTAGAGACCGTTCGCGCAGGGGTCTCCGGATTGCCTCCGCTTTCGTCGGCGGATCGGTCCCGACGGGTGCAAGGACGTCCAGCGGCCAGTGCCACGAAAGACCAGGTCAAGTACCCGAAACGCCCAACCGAGCAGGGCCAGCCAACGCACCGTTTTCAAGCCCACCGCTACCGCCACCCGAAGGGCCCCACCCGCATGAGTCTGCAGCGGTGGGGCCCTTCGTCGTTCCCCGCACCTCGCCACGGCGCATGGACTCGCACTCAGTGCATGATGCGTCTCTTACCCGCGGCTCCGGCGATGGCGACCGCCGTCGCGAACAGGGTCACGACCATCGCCGTCGTCATGATGGACGCATCGAGGGGAAGCATCGGGCAAGCGGCAGGCACGTCGTCGTCGGGGCAGGTGCGCCACGGCTGCATGAAGAAGACGACGGACACGACGGCACCCAGTACGGCCAGCAAAATGCCGCCGACAAGCATGAAAGTCGACGCACGAGTCCTCATCCGGCGAGAGTAGGGAACGGCGGGCCTCGGACTCGGCGCCGGACAAGGACTTCACCCGGGACTACGCCTGGTCGAGCGCGTCCCAGTCCCTCCGGAGCAGCCCGAAGACCCACGAGTCGGAGACGTCGCCGTTGACGACGCAGTCCTCGCGCAGCGTGCCTTCGTGCACGAACCCCAGCTTCTCCAGGATGCGGGCGGACGCCGCGTTGCGGGTGTCGGTCTCGGACTGGACGCGATTGAGGGGCAGCGTGTCGAAGGCCCACCCCAGCAGGGCGCGGGCTGCCTCGGTCGCGTAGCCATGGCCCCACATCTGCTCGCCGAGGCAGTAGCCCAGCGTCGCGCTGCGGAAGTCGGGGTTCCACTCGAACAGGCCGCACCAGCCGACGAAGGCGCCGTCGGAGGCGCGGTCGATGGCCACCCGGGCGCCGGTTCCTTCCTCCTCGATCGTCCGGGACATGGCGACGAAGCGGTCGGCGCGCGCCCGGTCGGTCCACGGCGGGGAGTCCCAGTAGCGCAGCACGTGGGCGTCGCTGTGCATCGCGAAGAGTGCGTCGGCGTCGTCGTCGGCGACCGGCCGCAGCCGCAGACGGTCGGTGGTCAGCGTCGGGGTGGGCAGCGGCACGCGCCCATCGTGGGCGTTCGCCGTGCTGCCGTCACGGCAAATACCCGCCCACCGTGCGGCGTCGGGCCGATGAGTCCGCCGCCGTCGCGCCGTCTGCAGAACGACCGTCGACCCGAGGGACACCCGATGAAGCTGCTGCTGACATCCGCAGGCGTGCGAAACGCGGCGATCCGCGCCGCGCTGGAGGACCTGCTCCCGCGACCGGTCGCGGACTGCACCGCCCTCGCCATCCCCACGGCGCTGTACGGGCACCCGTGGGTGGGCCCGGGGCGGAACGCCTGGAACTTCATCACCGGCACCACGGACCACATGACCGGCCTCGGCTGGAAGTCGGTCGGCGTGCTCGAGCTGACCGCGCTGCCGAGCATCCCCGAGGAGCGCTGGGTGCCGCTGGTGCGGGAGACCGACGTCCTGCTGGCCGCGGGCGGCGACGCCGGCTACCTCGCCTACTGGATGCGACGCTCCGGCCTGGCCGACCTGCTGCCCGAGCTCGACGACGCCGTGTGGGTCGGGATGAGCGGCGGGAGCATGGTGATGACTCCGGCCATCGGGGAGGAGTTCGTCGGCTGGCTGCCGCCGGACGGCGAGGACGCCGCCACGCTCGGCGTCGTCGACTTCTCGATGTTCCCCCACCTCGGCCACCCCGACCTGCCCGACAACACGGAGGCCGCGGCCGAGCGCTGGGCGGCGGCGCTCGGCGGCCCCGCCTACGCCGTCGACGACGAGACGGCGTTCGTGGTCGACGACGGCGCCGTCGAGGTCGTGTCCGAGGGGACCTGGCGGAAGCTGGCCTGACCGGCGGTCGCTGTACCTTGGCCTGCGGCGGCCGGGCACCGGCCGGCCCGCACCGATCGGCCCCTCACCAGGAGACCACCACCGCATGACGACGCACCACGACGGATACCCCGACGAGCAGGGCCCCAGCCCGCTCCGCGCAGCCGCGGTGGTCGGCGTCGCGCTCATCCAGGCGGGGCTCGCCGGGCTGTTCGTGACGACGTGGTGGCGGCACGTCCAGACGCTCGTCGAGTCGCCGGAGGTCGTGCCGGTGCTGTTCCGGCTGCTGTCGGCGGTGCTGTTCGTGTGGGTCGTCGCGGCGGAGGTCCGCGGGCTGCTGCGGGGCCGCCGGTCGCCGCTGCTGGTGGTGGCGGTCGCGGCGGTCGCGACCGTCGGGGTGCTCCTGCTCGAGGTCCTCGCGCCCCGCTGACCGGACCCGGTCAGGGGATGGGTTCCGCGGCGAGCTGGTTCATCGCCTCCTCGGAGCACTCCGCCCTCGTCGTGGGGAGCACCATGATCGCCTGCGGGTAGGTCGCGCGGTAGGAGTACGGGCCGACCTCGTAGGCGACCGTGCTGTACGGGAACGAGCCGCCGTCCCTGTCGACCTCCAGCACGTACGCGAGCCGCACCGTCTCACCGGGCTTCAGCGTGATCCCCTCCGGGCCGACCACGGAGGTCTCCTCCCAGCCGGGGTCTTCCGGGTCGTACGCGGTGCCGAAGACGACGTCCGGCGAGGGTGGCACGACGCGCACCTCGTGCACGCGGAGGCCGGGTGTCGCGGCGGGCTCGACCTTGCTCACGTGCACGGTGGCGCCGGTCGTGTTCGACAGCGTGGGGGCTTCGTTCACCTGGAGCGGGCCGTCCCACGGCACGCAGCTGCCGGCGCCGGGCGCGCGCAGGTCGTCGCCGTAGACCAGCGAGGAACCGACGGCCCGGTAGTGCGCCCAGCCGCCGACCCCGCAGGCGAGGGCGACGACGACCGCGACAGCGATCGGCAGGCGATGGCGAGGAAAGGGACGGCCGGTGCGCTCCGTCGTGCGGGCCATGTCGACTCGGTCGTCCACGGCGAGATCATAGGGCGCGGCGGAAACACGGAGGGCGCGCTCGCCGCGCGCGGCACGCCGTTCGACCCGGCCTTCCGGAGGTTCGCGGACTCGTGCCTCGCCGGGCCGCCGAACCCGTTCCTGGTGCGGGTGGACGACGTCATCCCGCTCCGCCACCCGACGTCGTCTCCCTGTGCCGCCGGATCGAGGACCTCCTCGCCGACTTCTCCCGCGCGGACCTCGAGGACTTCCTTCACACCCCCGCCTTCGTGCCCGGACCGGACACGGACGCGCTGCGCCGCGTCCTGGACGGGCTGACGCCGGGAGACGATCAGCGCACGACGTCGTAGACCACGTGCACCGCCGTCGTCGACGGCGTCGCACTGCGCTGCACCAGGGTGTGGCCGTGGCCGCCCACGAAGAGCGGCGTCCCGTCGCCGAGGACGACGGGGGAGAGGTGCAGGACGAGCACGTCGAGCAGCCCGGCGTCCAGCGCGGAGCCGACGGTCGCGCCCCCGCCCATGAGGACGACGTCCCGGTCCCCGTCGCCGGCCTCCGCCGCCTCACGGGCCTGCGCGACGGCGTCGCGCAGGCCGGTGGTGACGAACGTCCAGAACGCGAGCCGCGTGCGTACGGGCGGGTCGCTCGTGACGACGAAGAACGGCGGCCGGCCGACCTCGCGGGCGCCGTATCCCACCTCGTCGTTCCAGCCCTGCGGCCCGTCGACGACGTCGAACAGGTTGCGCCCCAGCACGACGGCGCCGCTGCTCGCCGTGGCGGAGCGCAGCTGCTCCCGGTCCACCGGGTCGTCGCTGAACGCCCACGTGTGCAGGGCCTCGCCGCCGTCGCCGAGGCCGTTCTCGGGTCCCGGGTTCGGTCCGGTGACGAACCCGTCCAACGAGATCGAGATGTCGCCCACCACTCTGGTCATGGGTGGTGGACCGTCGCGGCGGCGAGGAGTCATCGCCCGCGACGTCAGCGGACGGCGGCGACGAACGCGTCGACCTCGTCGCGCGACCGCAACCGGTGAAACTCCACGTGCGAGTGCGCGGGGTCGGCCATCGCTGCGCCGTACCGTTCGGGGTACCGGTCCAGCTGCTCCCACGACCAGCGGACGATGGAGCTCTTGCGCCACGGCGCGAGGACGTCGCGCCAGCGCTGCCGATTGCCGGTGCCCGGCCACAGCTCCGTCCGGTCGAGGGCACGCAACAGCGTGCGCCGATACACCTGTGCCATGACGACCGACCGCGGCGGGTCGAGCCAGACGACGGCGTCGGCGCGCGCCCAGACCTCTGCCTGCAGGTGGGAGTAGTTTCCATCGATCACCCAGCTGTCCGCGGCGATCTCGGCACGTGCGTCGGCCTCGAAGTCGTCGCGGGGACGCGGCGTCCAGTCGGGACCCCAGAACAGGGCGTCCAGCTCGACGTGCCGCACCCCGAGCCCGGCCGCCAGGCGCCTCCCGACCGTGGACTTCCCCGACCCGGCCGCCCCGACCACCGACACCCTGCGCACCGCGGAAACCTAGCACCGGTCGCGGCGGCGTCGGCCGGCTCGCCTCCGGCGGATCTAGGCTGCGAGCACGCGAGAGGCGCGGACAGGACGAAGGAGACCGATGAGCCCACGACCGTCGCCGGTCCTCGTCCCTGCACCGCGGTCGGACGACGCCGCCTGGACACGGTGGGGCATGTGGTGGCTCCCGCTCGGCCCGGCAGTGGTGGCGTGCTACGCGACGGTGATGGTGATGACGATCCTGGTGCTGGAGCCGTTGGCGGCGATGCCCGGCATGACTCAGGCGGAGATCTACGGGGCCTTGGCGGCGGCGGGGTGGACGGTGGCCGGCAGCGTGCCGTTCCTGGTGGCGTGGGCCGCGTTCGGGGTCGGGCTGTCGGTCGCGGGGTGCGCCGTCGCGCTCCGGCGGCGGGTAGCCCCCGACACCGCTGTGGCGTGGCAGCTCGCAGTGCTCGCGCTGGGCGCGCCGGCGTACTTCTGGGGCGGCTTCGGCATGGGCATGGACCTCGCCGACACCTTCATGATCACCGGCGGCGACCACTCCGCCGTCCCGTCGGTCCTGTACGCCGTCAGCGGCGGGGCGCTCGCGGCGCTGGTCGCGCTGCAGGTGCCGCGCGCGGTGCGGTGGGTGCGCGCCCGGCGCGGCTGACCGCGCTCAGCGACGGGCGAGGAGTCTGGCGATCCGGGCGTGCGTCATGAACGACTGGTTCATGCGCCGGTAGGCGTGGAAGTTCAGCACCACGTGGGCGTCCTGCCGCGGGTAGAAGAACAGGTGGGTGGCGAAGTGCCCGAGGCCGCCGACGGGCTCGGGCAGCCCCCGGAGGAACGGCGGTGTGAACTCGCCGAACCGGATGGTGACGGTGCCCGCCCCGTAGTGGATCCCGCGGCGCAGGCGGTGCCGCGGCCGGTTCATCCAGGCCAGGGTCGCGGGGGAGACGAGGCGGCCGCCGTGCAGGGCGCGCTGGAAGGCGACGAGGTCCGACGGCGGGGAGACGATGCCGCCCCCGGCCCAGTCGAGGCTCATGCTCAGGGCGCGGCTGAGCTCGTGGTCGCCGATCCAGAACGGCGCGACGTCGAGGCCTGCAAGGTCGTCGGGTGTGCGCGCGTCGGTGTACGGGGTGGAGCTGCGCTCCATCCCGGCGGGGGCGAGGACCCGCTCGCGCAGGACGTCGTTGAACCGGCCCCCGGTGACCTCCTCGACGATCCGGCCGAGCAGGACGAAGCCCGGGTCGCCGTAGCGGAACCGCTCGCCCGGACGCCCGACGGCGGCGTGGCCGCGCACCTCGTCGAGCAGCGTCGTGGGGGTCCACCGCCGGTCGGGACGCACCGCCGTGACCTCGACGGAGTACGCCGTCTCGCGGACGCCCGACGGCTCGAACAGGTCGGGCAGCCCGCTGGTGTGGGTGAGCAGGTGCTCCACGGTGACGTCGGCGCCGACGTCGACGCCGGGGGCGGCAGGGAGGTCGTCGAGGTCGCTCCCCGGGAGCACCTTCCCCACTGGGGTGTCGAACCCGAGCCGGCCCTGCTCGACGAGCAGCGCGACGAGCGTGGCGGTCATGACTTTGCCGATGCTGGCCGCGTGGAACGGCTGCGACCCGCCCGACTCGAGCTCGAGCCCCGGCGCGACGACCAGCACCTGGGGCGCCGGCATCGACGGGCGCCGTCGGGCGATCCGGTCCAGCCTCGCCCTCAGGCGGTCGATCTCGCGTGACGTGCTCATGGCCTCTCCTCCGTCGATAAGTCTCATAGACATGTCTACTAGACAGGTCTATGAGGGTCAACGGTCTAGGGTCGAACCATGGCGCACGTGATCCTCGGGCTGCTCTTGCTGCGGCCGGCCAGCCTGTACGACCTGGTGAAGCACTTCGAGGCGTCGGTCTCGCTGTTCTACAGCGCCAGCTCAGGCAGCATCCGGCGCGCCCTGGAGACGCTGCTGACCGGGGGTCTCATCGAGGTCGCCGACGTCGCTCCGGGGGCGCGGGGCCGCAAGACCTACCGCGTCACGGACGCCGGCAGCGCGGACTTCCGCGCCTGGCTGACCGGCCCGGTGAGCGGGCCCGACACGGAGGCCGCCGTCCTGCCGCGCCTGTTCTTCCTCGGCCTGCTCGAGCCGGACGAGCGAGCCGCCGTGCTGCCTCGGCTCACGGCGCGGGTCGAGCAGGACGTCGCGCGGCTGGAGGCGCTCGAGGAGCAGCTCGCCGGGCAGGAGGTCCCCGACGAGCTCGCCGACGTGTTCGCGTTCCAGCGCGCCACCCTCGACTACGGCCTCGCCTCGGGCCGGTTCGCGCGCGACTGGTTCCGCCGCTACGCGCAGGAGCACGACGCGCTCACGCCGTGAGCGGGGGGTGGTCCACTTGCTACAGTCGTGCCGCCGGTCAAGCCGTGGCCGGTCCGCTCTGAGCAGTGTCGGAGGCGACTGTGCCCGTAGACACCACCGTGACCGGTGAGCCCTCGGGCCTCCGTGCCCCACGCCGGGTGGGCTCCTTCCGTCTCGACCTGTCCTCCGACCGTTGGACCTGGTCGGAGGCGGTCTTCCGCCTGCACGGCTTCGAGCCGCACGAGGTGGTGCCCACCACCGGCCTCGTCCTCGCCCACACCCACCCGGAGGACCGCGACGACGTCCGCGCCGCCCTCGGGACGGCGCGCGCGACGGGGGCGTTCTCGAGCGTGCACCGGATCGTGACGGCCCGGCGCCGCGAGCTCACGGTCGCCGTCGTGGGCAGCGCGGAGGACGACGAGCGCCGCGACGAGGCGGCGGGCTACTTCCTCGACCTGACCTCCGACGTCGCGGAGCGGGCCGGCGCGCGGGCCTCCGAGGACATCCGGGCGGCCGCGACGACCCGCGGCGTCATCGAGCAGGCGAAGGGCGTGCTCGCCGTCGTCTACGACGTCGAGATCGACGGCGCCTTCGACCTGATGCGCAGGGCCTCCAACGACCACAACGTGGCGGTGCGGGACCTGGCGCGGGCCGTCGTCGACGTCGCCCACCGCCGCGACGTCGACCGCCGCGCGGCGCTCGACCGCGTGCTGCGCCGCGACTGACCTCCCGCGCCGGTCGGCTCTCGGGCCGGCTCAGTCGTCGGTGCGGCGCGTCTCGACGGGCCCGGCCTCGTCGGCGAAGCTGAGCCGCCGCGCCACGACGTCCTCCGCGACGTCCTCGAGCGTGCTGCCCCGCCCGAACGCGTGCGCCCGCAGGACGGCGAGGGCGTCGTGCGGCTGGACGCGGAGCTGCGCGGACACCATGCCCGTGGCCTGGTCGACCCTCGCTCGCGCGGCCCAGCCGACCTGGTCGATCTCGCCGAGCACGGCCGTGCCGATGGCGTCCGCGAGGAACTGCGCGTCCTCGGTGTCCCGGGCCAGCGCGTGGCCCGGCCCGACGACGAGCCCCAGCACGCCGACCGGCTGTCCGCCGACCCGCATGGGGATGCCGAACCACGTGCCGTCGACGGACGCCTCGCCGGCGAGCTGCGAGAACACGGGGAACGAGCCGTCGTCCGGCGCACCGCCGAGGGAGGCCGAGACGATCGCGTCGTCCTCGAAGGCTCGCCGCCCGGGCCCCTCGCCGAGCACCTCCTGGATGCTCTCGACCCGCGCCGCGACGGCGTCCGTGGTGGTCACCGTGACCTGTTCGCCGGCGAGGGTGGCGAGCGTGAGGCTGCCGCCCTGCGCGCCGAGGATCGTGGTGCACGCCTGGCACATCCGCGCCGCGACCGTGGATTCGGGGTCGAGGCCGGCCAGGGTCCGCGCGAGCAGACCCAGCAGCTCGGAGGTGTTCACCGATCGCTCCGTCCTGTCGCCTCCCGGCCAGTGTGGCACCGATTGCCGATGCACACGGAGCGCGACGCCCGGCTCAGCGGTCGAGGCCGCCGATGGTGTCGCCCTCGCCGCCGAGGACCAGGGTCCGCACGATCGCCTCGGCGACCTCCCGTTCGCTGAGCCTGCGGCGGTCCGCCGCCGCCCGCAGCGTGATGCGTGCCTCGTCCTCGGGGCAGTCGTTCGACGCCATGATCGCGCCTACCGCCTGCTCGACCGTCGCCCGGTCGGACAGGGTGCGGTACAGGCCCGCGACGGCGTCGCCGAGGTCGGCGAACTGGAGCTGGAGGCGCACGGCGTCGGCCGCGAGCGCGGCATGCCCCACGGCGGCGTCGACCAGGCCGGCGGGCCAGTCCCCGGGCGTGCGGCTGTACACGTTGATCGCCACCCGGACGCCGGGCCCCACCTCGGCCGGGACGGCGAGCGCCTGGACGAAGCCCTCGGCGTCAGCGGCCGCCTGCCAGGCCTCCCAGCCGGGCACCATGTCGGCGAGCCTCGTGGTCAGCACCGTGCCCCGCCGCATCGCGTCGATGCAGGGCCCGGTGTCGGCGCGCGCCTCGGCCTGGTCGCAGCGGCCCGCGCCGGGGGTGCTGCTTCCGGCGCGCAGCGAGATACCGTGCTCGCGCAGGCTGATGCTCGCCTCGACGCCGTGGCCGAGCACGGCCGCGGCGCGGATCGCGCACTCGTCGAGGTAGCGGGACAGGGTCATGGCGTCACGGTACCCGCGCTCCCGGACCCCGTCCCGCGGTCTCCCCGGCGACGCCCCTCAGCGGCGGCCGACGAGCCGGTCCACCTGGAAGAGCGTCGTCGTGCCGGACACCTCGTTCGCCACGGCGAGCAGCGGGCGGTGCGTGGGGGAGTCGGACGCCGGGACGAACGTGAGCCCCTCGGGGCCGAGGTCGCCCGCGCCGGCGAGCGCGGCGGCCGGGTCGGCGCCGCCGTCGATCGCGTCCTTGACGGACACGGCGTAGTCGCGGTTCGAGACGTAGGTGACGAACGCGGTCCGCTCGGGGCGCGTGATGTCGTAGACCATGACGCCGCCCGCGCGCTCCAGGCCGACGAAGGCGTACGTGCGGCCCGCCACCTCGCCGATGGCGAGGTTCTCCGGCTCGGGGCCCTTGTCGTCGCTGCGGCCGTCGCCCTTCGTCTCGGTGTGGTTGGTGTTGAAGGCGTCGCCGAGCGCGTCGGCGGTGACCCGCTCGAACTCGTCGCCCGAGTCGAAGACGAGCTCGCCGTCGGTGCCCCAGATCGAGAACGACCGGCCGCCGAAGGCGTACAGCTCCTCGTAGCAGGAGCCGTCGGCGCGCAGGCCGGAGGCCGTGGTGACGTTGAGGCGCCCGAGGTCGGCGTCGCCGAGCAGGCCGGCGGCGGGGGAGTCCTCGCACACCGGGGCGAGGCCGTCGTCGCCCAGGTCCTTGACCCGCGCGGGCTCGACGTAGTCGCCCCACTCGCGGGCGTCGCCCTCGTTCGCGGTGACGAGGTACGTCTGGCCGCGCGAGGTGTACGACGCGATCCCGTCGGGCATGTACAGCCCCCGGACGGGGACCTCGCGCGCGGCGGCGACGCCGTCCTTGTCCGACGGGTCGATGCCCTGGCCGGGCAGCGAGTGGTCCTTGCTGCCGAGCGACCACAGGTCGGTGGTGCGGGCGCTGCGCAGGTCGACCTCCGCGACGGCGTTCGCCTCCTGCAGCGCGACGTACGCGGTGCGGGAGTCCTTCGACACGGTCACGTACTCCGGCTCGAGGTTGCGCGAGACGCGGTGGGCGAGCGACCCGTCGAGGCCGGCGACGTCGGGCCCGAAGACGCGCACGCCGTCCGGCAGCGCGTCGCCCTCGAAGGCGTGGAACGTCGCCGTGCGCACGGCGGACTGCGCGACGGGGCCCGCGTGCTTGCCGGTGAACCGGCGGGGGAGGTCGACGACGGACACCGAACCCTCGGGGTCCACGCTGAAGTCGTCGGCGGGCTCGCCCTCGTTCGCGACGACGGCGCTGCGGCCGTCGGGCGTGATCGTCACCATGTCGGGCAGCGCGCCCACGCGCCACGCGCCGAGCGCCTCGCCGTCGCCGGCGGCGTCGAACAGCACCAGCCAGCCGTCGGAGACCTTGTCGGGCGACTCGACCGCGACGACGCCGAGCCCGTCCGGGCGCACGGCGACCGAGTTCGCGACCGCGCCGTCCGGCACGGTCGAGCCGTCCGCAGCGCGCACATCCGTCGTCTCGAGCGCGAAGAGCTTGCGGGGCGACGACGGGCGCGCGACGTCGAGCACGGTCACCTCGCCCGCCTGCGCGTTCACCGAGAAGAGGCGCTCCGAGCGGGCGTGGTACGCGACGATCTCCGCCGCCGACTCGTCGAACACGCCCGTGGCGTAGGAGCCGAGGGGGGACAGGGCGAGGCGGGCGTCGTCGGCCGACAGCACGGCAGGGTCGGCGACGACGCCGGCGGCCGGCGTCGCGTCGCCGCTCCCTGTGCCGCCGCTTCCCGTGCCGCCCAGTGCCGACGCGGTGAGCGCGACGGGCGCGGCCAGCGCGCAGGCGAGGGCGGTGGCGCAGCCGGCGACGACGGCGCGACGCGGGGCGGGTGCGAGTCGCGGGGTGCGGGGGAGCGGTGTGCGCAAGGGGTCCTCCGGGGCCGGGGGCGCGCGGAGCGCGCCGTCGGGGTGACCGTAGGGAGGACGGATGGCCGTCGGGGGAGCCGGGGGTGAACGGGTGCCGGCCCGCCGGTGAACGCCTCGCTCAGGCGGGCGCGTCGTGGTCGGCGCCGCTCTGCACGCCGTCCCGCACGCCGTCGAGCCCGAGCTGCACGATCCGCCACACCGCGCCGACGAGCAGCACGACGAGCGCGAGGTTCCGCAGTCCTTCGACCACGACCATCGCGGGCTGCCCGCCGAGGAACTCGCCGTACGCCACCGGGTAGACGATCTGCGTGCCCAGTGCGGCCAGGAGCACGCCGACGGCGGGCGGCCCCCACAGCCGCCGCGTACCGGGCCCGGCCAGGGCGATCGCGGCGGCCAGCGGCGGCCCGATCCACGCCACGAACTGGGGCGAGCCCACCTTGTTGAACACGATGAGCGACAGGAGCAGGGCGGCGGTGCTGAGCAGCAGGACGTCGGCCGCGTGGTCGGGGCGGCGACGCGCCGTCCACCACGTGAGCGCGGCGATCAGCAGCACCGCGACGGGCAGCAGCCAGTCGAGCAGGGACGCGACCTGGCGGGCGGCGTCGCCCTGCACCTCGTAGGTGAAGATCACGTCGTTGTAGTCGATCCGCACCGACGGGTCCCACAGCCGCGCCACGCTGAACCAGGTGGCGAAGACCGACTCCGCCTGGAGCGTGCGCGCCTCCTGCTGGCCGAACACGCTGAACGCGCGCTCCCCGGCCCCGCCCGCGAGGGCGAGCCCGACGACGACGAGGCTCACCGCGGCGCCCGGCACCACCACCTGCCGCAGCAGGTCGCTCCAGCGGGCGCGGGTCGCGGCCAGCGCCACGACCACGGCCCCCGGGGCGATCTTGATCCACGCGCCCACCGTGGCGACCGCCGTCGCGAGCGTCGGGCGGCGTGCCGCGACCGCCAGGGAGATCAGGATGAGCGGCGCGACGACGCCGTCCAGCCGGCCCAGGAAGATCGGGCCGAGGGCGAGCAGGAACGCGAGCCACCACCAGGCGCCCAGCACCCCGCGCGGCGCGCAGCGCACCAGCACCACCGTGGCGACGGCGTTCAGCGCCACGACCATCGCCGTCCAGACGATCTCGTAGCCCAGCAGGCCGTCGGTCACGAGCGCGGGCAGCGTGACCGGCACGAGCGCCCCCGCGGGGTACACCCAGTCGTAGTCGAGGACCGGCCACTGCCCGGCGTCGAGCCCGTGGCGGGCCCACCACTCGTACAGCGTGACGTCGCCGTAGATCGTGTAGCCCCAGGTGATGGCCTGCCCGATCACCCAGGCGTGCACGGCCACGAAGCCGAGCGCCAGCAGCCACCGGGACCTCAGCACGGCGCCGAGGGGACCGGGGGTGTTCCGCGCGGCAGCGGTCTGCGTGGATGGCACGCCCGACATGGTGGCAGACCGGGCTCGTCGCCGCCCGGAGCCGCCTGGGGGATGCGTGATGCGGCTCCGGACGTCTAAGGTTTCGGATACCCGAAAACTTCGACGCCTGGCCCACGGAGGACCGCATGAGCCGACCGACCCTCGACCGACCCGCCCAGGGGGTGCGTCCCGCGCGCCTGGTGACCCTGCTCGGGCCGGCGTTCGTCGCGGCGATCGCGTACGTCGACCCGGGGAACGTCGCGGCGAACCTCACGGCGGGGGCGCGGTTCGGGTACCTGCTGGTGTGGGTGCTGGTCGTCGCCAACGTCATGGCGGTGCTGGTGCAGTACCTGTCGGCCAAGCTCGGCGTGGTCACCGGGCGCTCGCTGCCCGAGGTGCTGGGCGAGCGCCTCTCCCGGCGCGGCCGGATCGCCTACTGGGCGCAGGCGGAGGTGGTCGCGATGGCCACCGACGTCGCCGAGGTGATCGGCGGCGCCATCGCCCTGCACCTGCTCTTCGGCGTACCGCTGGTGCTGGGCGGGATCATCACCGGGGTCGTGTCGATGCTGGTGCTCACCGTGCAGCAGCGCCGCGGCCAGCGCGTCTTCGAGACGGTCGTGACGTCGATGCTCGCGGTCCTCACCGTCGGGTTCTGCGCGGGCCTGTTCTTCTCGCCGCCGGACCTGGGCGCGGTGCTCGGCGGGCTGGTGCCGCGCCTCGACGGCCCGGAGTCGGTGCTGCTCGCCGCGTCGATGCTCGGCGCCACCGTGATGCCGCACGCGATCTACCTGCACTCCTCCCTCGCCCGCGACCGGGTGCGGCACGACGCCCGGGTGCAGCGGCGGCACGCCCTCGCCGCCGGGGCCGAGGGACGCGACGACCTGGGGGACGGCGGGGTCGGGGACGACGACGTCACCGTGCCCCGCCCGCCGTCGCCGTCGGCGGTCCGCCGCCTGCTCACCGCCACGCGCTGGGACGTCGTCGCCGCGCTGGTGCTCGCCGGCAGCGTGAACATCGCGATGCTCCTCCTCGCGGCGGCCAACCTGCCCGGCCGCACGGGGACCGACTCGATCGAGGGCGCGCACGCCGCCATCGAGTCGTCGCTGGGCCCCGCGGTCGCGGTGCTGTTCGGGGTGGGGCTGCTCGCGTCGGGGCTGGCGTCCACGTCGGTGGGCGCCTACGCCGGCGCCGAGATCATGTCCGGACTCCTGCATGTGCGCGTCTCGCTGCTCGCCCGGCGGCTGGTCACCCTCGTGCCCGCGATCGTGCTGCTCGCGACGGGGGTGTCGCCCACGTGGCTGCTGGTCGTGAGCCAGGTGGTGCTCAGCTTCGGCATCCCGTTCGCGATGATCCCGCTGGTGCGGATCACGCGCGACGCCGGCCTGCTCGGCGGGTTCCGCAACGGCCTCGCCACCCAGGTCGCGGCGTGGGCCGTGGCCGCGGTCATCGTGGCGCTGAACGTCGCGCTGCTCTGGCTGACGTTCACCGGCTGACCGTCGCGACAGAACGGAACCGGCGAGGTAGTACCGGATCTCGCGAGGTAGTACCGGATCCCGCGAGGTAGTACCGGGCCCGGCGAGGTAGTACGGGTCAGCGGCCGAGCGCGGACTCCAGCCGGTCGACGAGCGCGGCCTGCGCGCTGACGACGAGGCGGCGGGCGTCGTCGGGTGAGAGCCAGGCGACCCGGTCGATCTCCGGCACCTCGATCCGCTTCCCCGACCGCGGGGGCCACTCGATCTCGACGGTGTTGCTGCGGACCTGGTCCAGGTCCGGCCCCGGCGGAGGCCACTCGCGCGCCCAGGCGAGGACGCGCTTGCCGGACCGCTGCCGTACCTCGCCGAGGTCGACGTCGGGGGACGACGGCGCGGGGAGCGGCAGCCCGAGCTCCTCCGCCGCCTCGCGCAGCGCGGCGGCGTGCGGCTCTTCGTCCGGCTCGAGCTCGCCCTTGAGCACCGTCCACGCGCCCTCGTCCTTGCGCGCCCAGAACGGGCCGCCCATGTGCCCGAGCAGCACCTCGAGGCCGCCGCCGTCCGAGGTGCGATAGAGCAGAAGGCCTGCGCTGGTCGTCGCCATGGTCACAGTGTGACCCGGGCGGTTCCCTCGCGGAGCAGTGGACTACCTCGCCCGGTCCGGTACTACCTCGCCAGGTCACTGACTACCTCGCCGGGGGCTGTACTACCTCGGCAAAGGCGGTGAGACGGAGTATCGCTTGACGTGAGACCCGGTCGCGGGTGACGATGGAGGAGGACCGGCGCCGGCCACCACCAGCCTCGGACGGCGCCGGTCCGCACTCCTCACCGGGCCCGGAACGGACCCCCGCGCAGAGAGAGGTCGTCGATGACCCGCAACGCCCCCGTCATGCCCGGCGTGACCGCCCCCGACTACGACGTCTCGCAGCCGCTGGACCTCGACTACGTGGGCGCCTTCGCCGACGTGACGCCCGAGGAGCGCGCCCACCAGCTCGCCGTCCGCGAGTTCGTGCAGGAGGACGTGCTGCCGGTCATCGACGGCTACTGGGAGCGCGCCGAGGTGCCGTTCGACCTGGTGAAGAAGCTCGCCGAGCGCGACTTCCTGCGCGACGGCGTCGACGTCCCCGGCCGCCCGTCGGTCTCGTTCATGGCCGAGGGCCTGGCCAGCATGGAGATGTCGCGCGGCGACGGCTCCGTCGCCACGATCTGCGGCGTCCAGGGCGGCCTCGCGCTGCGGTCGATCGTCATGCACGGCTCGCCCGAGCAGATCGAGCAGTACGCCGAGCCGATGGCGCGCGGGGAGATCCTCGGCGCGTTCGCGCTCACCGAGCCCACGCACGGCTCGGACTCCGTCTCGCTCGAGACCACCGCCCGCAGGGAGACCCGCGACGGCGTCGAGGGATACGTCCTGGACGGCGAGAAGAAGTGGATCGGCTTCGGCTCGTGCGGCGACATCACCGTCGTCTGGGCCCGCCTCGTCGGCGACGACGGCGACAACCAGGTGCACGGCTTCATCGTCCCGCAGGACGCGCCCGGCTACACCGCCACCACGATCGAGGGCAAGGTCTCGCTGCGCGCCATCTGGCAGGCGCACATCGTGCTCGACGACGTCTTCGTCCCCGCGAGCGCGGCGCTGCCCGGCGCGACGTCGTTCAAGGCGACCGCCGCCGTCCTCTTCGCCACCCGCCTCGCCGTCGCCTGGTCCGCCGTGGGGCACGCCGTCGCCTGCTACGAGGCGGCCGCCGCGTACTCGACCCAGCGCATCCAGTTCGGCCGACCGCTGGCCAAGAACCAGATGGTGCAGGAGCGGCTCACCCGCATGCTCTCGCTCGTCACGCAGATGCAGCTGCTCGTCGCGCAGATCACGCGCCTGGCGGACGCCGGCACGCTCACCGGCGAGCAGGCCTCGCTCGCGAAGTACACGACGACGCGGCAGGCCCGCGAGGTCGCGTCGATCGCCCGCGACATGCTCGGCGGCAACGGCATCCTCCTCGGCAACCGCGTCGCGCGGCACTTCGCCGACCTCGAGGCCCTGCACACCTACGAGGGCACCGAGTCGATGCAGGCGCTCATCGTCGGTCGTGACATCACCGGGGTCTCGGCCTTCGCCTGAGCCCTGCAGCCTTCGCACGACGGGGACCCGCGCAGCCGCGCGGGTCCCCGTCGTCGTCCCCGGCCAGGTCCACGGTGACGACGTCGGGGAGGCGCAGCCCGAGCCAGAACGCCCCTGCCGATGGACCAGGGGCGACGCGGCCGGTCGCGACCAGCCATGCCGTGAGCACCATGCCGTGCGTCCCGACCACCAGGTCGCCTCGGCCGGCGTGGTCGCGCACGGCGTCGTCGAACCGGCGGGCCGCGCCCTCCGCGGACTCCCACCCGTCGTGCCGCGTGTCGGGCGCGCCCTCGACCCAGGCGCGCCGCGCCTCCCGGAACTCCGGGGAGACGGGCTCGGGCGGTCGCCGGATCTCCCCGAACCGCGGGTCCGTGGGGACGTCGGCGACGCCGAGCGCGAGGGAGAGCGTCTCCACCGCCTTGCGCTCGTCGCTCGCGACGGCGCGTGCGCCCTCCGGGAGCCGGAGCCCGCGCGCCGCCGCGCGGCCGGACGGGGAGAGCGGCCAGACGTGCGGAGGGACGTCATCGGTCACGTGCGGGGCTGCATGACGGACGACGGTGACGCGCACGGGGCCAGTCTGCCCGCGCCTCGCGGACCGACGACCTAGGGTCCAGGGATGGCCGACGGCAGCTCGAGCTGCCGCGCCGAGCCCGAACTGCCGCAGTGAGCGCCGTCAGGGCGCGACCGCGGGCGTCGTCGCCCCCGCCTCGGCCTGCTCACGCCGGTGCACGCGCCACCACACGAAGAACCCGGTCAGGGTGAAGACGCCGTAGAACACGTACATCAGCGCCGTGGCGTAGTAGCCGGCCGACCAGAGCAGGGGCACTCCCACGACGTCCACTGCCACCCAGACCAGCCAGAACTCGACCCAGCCCTTCGCCATGCCGTACGTGGCGACCAGCGAGCCCATGAAGATCCACGCGTCCGACCACACCGGCTCGTAGGAGCCGAGGGCGCGGAACAGCGGGGTGAGCAGCAGGGTGCCGCCGACCATCACGACGACGATGCCGACGCGCTCCCGCCAGGTCGCCCAGTGGGGGTGCACCGCGGCGCCGCCGTCGGCGGGGATCCTGCCGTCGGCGCGGACCTCCAGGGCGGCACGCTCGGTGCGCCGCCACTGCACCCAGCCGTAGATCGACACGATCAGGAACATCACCTGCCGGCCCGCCTGGCCGAGCATGTCGGCGCGGCTCGAGTCGCCGAACCACGAGCCCATGAAGACCGTGAACAGCACCAGGTTGCCGACGATGCCGACGGGCCACGCCCACACCTTGCGGCGCATGCCGCCGAGCGCGGAGGCGAGGCCGAACAGGTTGCCGACGATCTCGCGCCACGACATGTGCTGGTCGCCGATGGTCAGCGTGGCGTTGAAGAACGCGTCGATCGCGTCCATCGTTCACTCTCCCGGTCCGAGGTGCGGCGTCCGGGGTGAGGGGTCGGCGCTCGCCGCGTCGGGCCCCGTAGGGCCGTCGTCGGCGGCACGACACCCGGCGGCACCCACCCTGACGGGTGCGTGCCGCACGTGCTTCCTCCCATCCGGACTTTGACCGTCGGCCCTGGAATCTCACCAGGTCAGCCGGCCTCTCCCCGCGTCTGCGGGTGGAGGCCGGGTCGCGGGCTGTCACCGCCGGCTCGGAATTTCACCGACCCCGGAGCACGTACGTGCGTGTCTTTCCACCGCCGGAGGTCCCGGCGGCGTCCTGCACAACTCAGGATGCCACAGCGGCATTCCCGGCGGCAGCATCGTGTCCGGCCGTCTCGACCGACGGTCAGGCCAGCGCGTCGCGGACGGCGCGCGCGACGTCGTCCGGCCCCGCCCCGGGCTCCAGCACCGTGACCACGACGCGCTTCCCGTCGCCGCCCGTCGCGACCGTCCGGGCCTCGCCGGCGGAGGCGACGTCGGTGTCGCCGGCAGGGGCGGACGACGGCGCGGAGTCGTCGTCGCCGTGCGGGAACGGGGAGACGGCGGCGCGCCGCAGGTCGGCGAACGCCTCCTCCAGCTCCGGCCGCAGGTCGAGGTGGGGGTTGCGCAGCCAGCGCCGCAGGATCGCGTTGTGCACCGCGACGACGGACGCCGCGAACGCGATCGACATCGTCGTGGTGGACCGGTCGGGCGGCAGCGTGTCGCGCAGGTAGGCGGTGAACGCGCGCTCGTAGCGGTGCGTCGTGACCAGCTCGCGGTCGCGCAGCGCGGGCACCTGCTGCAGCAGCTGGTGCCGGGCGATCGACGTCTCGCGCTGGCCCACGTGGTGGTCGAAGACGAGCCGCGCCGCGCGGCAGACCTCGAGGTACGGGTCGGTGGTCGGGTCCCACGCCCGCTCGGGCGCGCGGCCCGACTCCTCGCTGGCCCGCGCCTCGGGCCGGGTCTCCGCGAGCATGACGACGACCTCCTCCAGGAGCAGCTCGTGGTCCGCGAAGACCACGTCCTCCTTGGAGCGGAAGCGGCGGAAGAACGTCGCACGGCTGACGCGGGCGGCGTCGGCGATCTCCTCGACGGTGGTCTGCTCGTAGCCCTGCCGGGAGAAGAGGTCGATCGCGGCGTCGACGGCCTGGGCGTGGGTGTGCGTCCGGACGGCGGTCATGCCTGGGAGATTACTCCGGCACCGCCGGTCGTCCTTCCGGCGTCCGCTCGTCCGTGGACCCCAGCTGCAGCCGGTAGAACCGGAAGAAGCCGAAGTCGTCGACCGGCAGCACCTCGACGCCGGCGTAGCCCGCCGCACGCGCGTAGCGCCGCAGCGTGGCCGGACGCATCACGGTGCCCGTGCCGGCCGACGGGCTCGTGGACAGGCCGTCCGGCAGGCACACGAACAGGCTGTAGCCGTACATGATCCGGTCGACGTCGTCGGCCGGGGCGCGGAACTCGTCGGCGACGGCCTCGTCCATGACCACCACGACGCCGTCCGGCCGCATCGCGCGGCGCACGCCCTCGAGCACGGCGACCGGGCGCGGCATGTCGTGCACGCACTCGAAGGCGAACGCCGCGTCGTAGGGCTGGGCGACGGCGAGCTCTGCGGCGTCTGCGAGGTGGAAGAAGGCTCGCCGTTCGAGGCCCGCCTCCGCGGCGGCCGCCCGTGCGGCGGCCACGGACGGACGGTCGACGTCGATGCCGTGGACCTCGGCGAGCGGGTACGCCTCGGCGAGCGCGAGCGTCGACCAGCCGAAGCCGCAGCCGACGTCGACGACGCGCGCCCCGGGCCGGGAGAGCGCCTCGTGGACGGCGGGCAGCGCCGCGAGCGTCGGTGCCAGGCGGCGCTCGAACCACGGGCGGTTGACGTCGGACTGCGCCTGGCGGGCGTCGTCGCCGAGCTGGTCCCACGACACCCCGCCGCCGTCCCGGTACGACTCGAGCAGACGGGGCAGCTGCGGCCCGATCGCGCCGACGAACCGGGCCAGGGGCGCCAGGTACGACAGCGAGGACGCGTCGGTCAGCACCTCCGCGTGCGCCGCGGGCAGCGCGTAGAGGCGGGTCCGGGCGACAGCCTGCGGGTCCGCGTCGAGCGCGGGTGCCGCGCCGGCGTCCTCCGCGACGAGGACACCGGAGGCCGCCTGCAGCTCCAGCCACTCGCGCGCGTACCGCTCGGCCGTGCCGGTGGCCTCCGCGAGCCCCGTGGACGTCAGGGGGCCGGACGACGCGAGCGCCTGGTACCAGCCGAGCCGGTCGCCCACGTGCACGGCCAGGACGTCGATGGCGCCGAGCGTGGCGGCGAACAGCCGGTCGGCGAACGCGTCGGCGGTGTCGGTCGGGTCGGTCATGGCGGCACCTCCGTGCCGTGGCCCGGACGTCCGGGCCCCGCGGCGTCGTCGGGAGGCGGCGCCCGTCTCGACGCTAGCTCGCGGGAGTCCGGCGCGTCGACCGCCCGGGCGGGTGATCCGCGTCAGCCGCGACGGCGCCTGCGGTCGTCGTCCGGCTCCCCGCGACGACGCTCGTCGAAGCCCGCCTCGGCGGGGCGCCGGGCGCGCTGCAGGTACCGGATCTCCCGCACCGCGACACCTGCGGCGAGGAAGAACGGGATCCACGCCCAGACCCTGCCGCGCAGCACGACCCACAGCATCGCGAGCGCGACGGCGCACGCCCCGACCACGGTCCACACGCTCGCCCACCGCACCTTGCGCACGGGCCGAGGCTACCGCTGCCCCTCCCGCGGAACACGTGCCCCCGGCATGGGTAGGGTGGCGGTCGTGACTTCCGGGACCACGACCGCGCCTGAGACCACCACCGCCCCCACCGCCACCGTCCCCGTCGTGGACGTCTACGTCGACCCGCTGTGTCCGTTCGCGTGGATCACGTCCCGCTGGGCCCTCGAGGTGGCGGAGCACCGGGACGTGGAGCTCACGTTCCGGTTGATGAGCCTGTACCTGCTGAACAAGGACCGGGACATCCCGGCGGACTACCGGGCGAAGATCGAGGCGTCGCGCGGCATCGGCCGCGTCGCCGCGGCGGTGCAGACCGAGCACGGCCCCGAGGCGTTCAGCGCCTTCTACACCGCGGCCGGCACGCGCATCCACCCGGGCGGCCGCCGGGACGACCTCGACGCCGTCGCCGTGGAGGCCCTGGCCGAGGCCGGCCTGCCCGCGTCGCTGGCCTCCGCCGCGTCGTCGGACGCCTACGACGCCGCCCTCGCCGTCTCGCACGAGGAGGGCATGAAGCCGGTGGGCGAGGACGTCGGCACGCCGACGATCCACGTCGACGGCGTCGCGTTCTTCGGCCCGGTCCTCACGCGCATCCCGCGCGGCGAGGATGCGGTGCGGATCTTCGACGGCGCCGTCGCGCTCGCGTCGTTCCCGGACTTCTTCGAGCTCAAGCGGTCGCGGACCAGCTCGCCGTCCTTCGACTGATCCCCGCACCACATCCCCGCACCACACCCCCCGCACCCCGAGAGGCGAACCATGACCCTCGACCTGCGTGTCTTCACCGAGCCCCAGCAGGGTGCGTCGTACGACGACCTGCTCGCCGTCGCGAAGGCGACCGAGGACCTCGGCTACAGCGCGTTCTTCCGCTCCGACCACTACCTGACGATGGGCGGCGACGGCCTGCCGGGCCCCACCGACGCCTGGACGACGCTGGCCGGCCTGGCCCGCGACACCTCCACCGTGCGCCTCGGCACCCTCGTCACGTCGGCCACGTTCCGCCACCCCGGCGTGCTGGCGATCCAGGTGGCGCAGGTGGACCAGATGTCCGGCGGCCGTGTCGAGATCGGGCTCGGCGCCGGCTGGTTCGCGCGCGAGCACGAGGCGTACGGGATCCCGTTCCCGGCCAAGCGGTTCGGGCTCCTCGAGGAGCAGCTGGAGATCCTCACCGGGCTGTGGGGCACGCCCGTCGGCGGGTCGTACTCGTTCGACGGCGAGCACTACACGCTCGTCGACTCCCCGGCCCTGCCCAAGCCTGCCCAGGCGAAGATCCCCGTCATCGTGGGCGGAGGCGGGCCGAAGCGCACGCCGGCGCTGGCCGCCCGGTTCGGCGACGAGTACAACCAGGCGTTCCCCGAGCTGGACACGGTCGCGCCGCGCATCGGCGTGATCAACGAGGCGCTGGAGGCGGCGGGGCGCACGCCGGACTCCATCGTGCAGTCCGTCGCCCTGGTGCTCGCGGTCGGCAAGGACGAGGCGGAGTTCACCCGGCGCGCGGCGGCGATCGGCCGCGAGCCGGCCGAGCTGCGCGAGCACGGCGTCGCGGGCACCGTCTCCGAGGCCGTCGACCTGCTCGGCTCGTTGCGCGACCAGGGGATCCAGCGCGTGTACCTGCAGGCGCTCGACCTGCACGACCTCGACCACCTGGACCTGGTGGCGCGCGAGGTCGCGACGCAGCTCTGAGGCGAGCCGCAGGCCTGTGACCTGCGGCGACAGTCGGCCAGGGCGACGGTCTCGCCTGCTGAACTCACCCCGCCGAACTCGTGACACGGGGGCACGGCGGGGCTAGGTTCGCGACAGACGACGAGGTGGCCCGCTCTCCGGAGCGGGTCACCTCGACCCGTTCAGGGCGGAGGTCGCGCCCGCCGCAGGCCCGCAGCACCGTCACGACGCTGCCGTCGCCCGGACGACGTGGTCCACGCTCCCCGCCGCACGACCGCGCCCATGCCCGGAGGACACGCCATGTCCGTCTCCGAGTTCGACCGTCTTGTCGTCACCCCGCGCCGCACCGAGCACGTCCGGTCGCGCCCCCACGGCCCGCTCAGCGCGGAGCCGCCGCGCCCCACCGCCCCGCCGAGGGACGAGAACGCCGCCTCGCGGTCGCCGTCCCTCGCCCTGATCATGCTGCTCGCGACGCTCGGCGTCGTGGCCTACGCCGTCTTCCTGCTCAACCCCGCCAACCGCGGGGACGCGCTGCCGTACGTCATGGTGATCACGGCCGAGACCATCCTCGTCGTGCAGGCGCTCCTCGCGATGTGGACCGTGCTCTCCAGCGGCTACGACCCGCGCGGCTTCTCCTTCCACCACGCGCAGGACCGTCTGTTCGACCTGCCCGAGATCGTGCGGGACGAGGCCGAGGACGACCCCACGCGCTGGACCCTGTACCTGCACGACAGACCCGTGACCGTCGACGTCTTCATCACGACGTACGGCGAGAGCCTCGACACGATCGCGCGCACGGTGCGCGCCGCCGTCGCCCTGCGCGGCCGCCACCGGACCTGGGTGCTCGACGACGGCCGCTCGGACGACGTGCGCGACCTCGCCGCCACGCTCGGCGCCCGCTACGTGCGCCGGCTGTCGAGCCACGGCGCCAAGGCCGGCAACGTCAACCACGCGCTGACGATCGCGAAGGGGGACTACTTCGTCATCCTCGACGCAGACTTCGTCGCCCGGCCGGAGCTCCTGGTCGAGACGGTCCCGTTCTTCGTGTCCGACGACGTCGCCTTCGTGCAGACCCCGCAGACGTACGGCAACCTCGACACCCTCATCTCCCGCGGCGCCGGCTACATGCAGGCCGTGTTCTACCGCTTCGTGCAGCCCGGCCGGAACCGTTTCAACGCGGCGTTCTGCGTCGGCACCAACGTGATCTTCCGCCGGGCGGCGGTCGACGACATCGGCGGCATGTACACGGACTCCAAGTCGGAGGACGTGTGGACGTCGCTCCTGCTGCACGAGCGCGGCTGGCGCACCGTCTACATCCCGACCGTCCTCGCGGTGGGCGACACCCCCGAGACCGTCGAGGCGTACACCAAGCAGCAGCTGCGCTGGGCCACCGGCGGCTTCGAGATCATGCTCCAGCACAACCCGCTGAGCCCCAGGCGACGGCTCACCCTCGACCAGCGCCTGCAGTACACGGTCACGGCCACGCACTACCTCTCGGGCATCGCGCCCCTCGTGCTGCTCCTGGTCCCGCCGCTGCAGATCTACCTGGACCTCACGCCGATGGACCTGACGATCTCGCCGAGCACCTGGTTGCTGTACTACCTGGGCTTCTACGGGATGCAGATCGCGATCGCGTTCTTCACCCTCGGGTCGTTCCGGTGGGAGGTGCTGATGCTCGCGTCGGTGTCGTTCCCGATCTACACGAAGGCGCTGTGGAACGCCCTCACCGGCAAGGAGCAGGCCTGGCACGTCACGGGTCGTGCCGGCCGGGCCGAGTCGCCGTTCAACTTCATGCTGCCGCAGGTGCTCTGCTTCGCCTTCCTGCTGCTGACGTCCGCCGTCGGCGTCTGGAAGGAGTGGGGCGACGACCCGCTGCCGAGCCTGGCGCTGGCCTGGAACCTCACCAACACGTTCATCCTCGGCGCGTTCGTCGTCACCGCGCTGCGCGAGTCGCGCCGCGCCCGCGCCGCCGTCCCGTCCGCCGGAGGTGCCGCATGACCTGGACCAACCGCCTGCGCCTCGTGGGAGGCCTGCTCGGCGTGGTGCTGCTGTGCGTCGCGCTCACCCTGGTCATGAACCGTCGCGAGTCGCAGGCCACGTCGTCGGCCGCGACCATCTCCGCCGAGACGCTCGACGTCGGCACGGACTACGCCGGGACGGTCGCCAAGGCGCTCGTCGAGGAGGGTGACGAGGTGCGCGCCGGCGACCCCCTGCTGGTGCTGCGCAGCCTCACGCTGCAGCACGACCTCGCCGTCGGCCTCGTCAGCCGGGAGGGCGGCGCCTACGAGGTGGCCGAGGACGGCACGATGACCGTGGTCGCCCCCGCCGACGGCGTCGTCACGGACGTGGCCGTGGACCAGGGGGCGTTCGCCCGGTCGGGGGAGGTGCTCGCCACCGTCGAGCGCCAGGGCTCGCTGTTCGTCGACGCGAGGCTCGTGCTCGACCCGGCGGACTTCGCCCGCATCCGCGACGGCGCCACGGTCACGGTGGTGCTGCCCAACCAGGCCGAGGTGGACGGCGTCGTGGACGCGGTGGCCGTGCAGAACACGAAGAACCAGGCGGAGGCGACGGTGCGCGTCTCCAGCGCAGGCCTGGTGCGCGGCGCCGAGCACGGGCTCGTCATGGCCGGAACCCCGGTCACCGCGGTGATCGACCTGCACGACGACGGCCCGCTCGCCGGCGTGGACGCCGCGTTCAGCCAGTTCCTGCGCCGGGTGGGCCTGTGACGACGCCCGCGCGGCGCGGCGCCGGGGCGCGGACGAGGAGCGTGCCGCCGCCGGTCGCCGGTGCGCTGGCGGCGGTCCTGGCCGTGGTCCTGGCGTCGTCGGGCTGCGGCGTCCTCCGCGGGACGGCACCCGCCGAGGAGGACGCTCCGGGCGCCGTCGACGCCCCGGCGCCGGAGGAGAGCCTCGCGGCGCCCGACGTCGACGTGTCGCTGCTGCCCCGGGAGCAGGTCGCGGCCACGCCGACGACGCGACTCGCCGACGGCCTGGCGCCGCCCACGAACCGGTGGTTCTCCAGCCTGGCGCTCGGCGACGCGCCGCAGCCCGTGTTCCCGGTGCCGCTCGCGGTCGCGCTGACCGGGGGCGGGTTCGCCTACGGGCTGCCGCAGGTGCAGGTGACCGAGACCTCGATCCTGGGTCCGTTCGACCCCCAGGTGGGCGCGGACGTCGGCGCCGCGTCGGCGGTGGTGTCGGAGTACGACGTCGCGTCCGTGACGGTCGAGCTGCGCGACGGCGCCGGGGCGGCGCTCGGGCACCTGCGGATCGTGGAGGGGTCTCCCGTGCTGCGGTACGTCGCGGCGACCGACCAGGACGTGGCGATGACCTCGGCGTTCACCGTCGCCGACGGCCGAGCGTCGACCGAGGTGCTCGACCGTGAGCACGTCCTCGTGGGTCCGGGCGGCATCGACGACCCCGGTGCCGGGCTCTCCGACGACGGGCGGGTGCTCACGCTCGCCGCGGGCGAGTCCGTCGCCTGGTTCCCGGTGCCGGACGGGGCGTCGGGCGCGTCGGTCGACACCCTCGTCGAGGCTGCCTCGCGCCCGGTGGCCGCGGTGACCGCGTCGTACGGCGCCGGCGACGACGGCGTGAGCACCGCGCTGACCTACGCCACCGCGGACGGGGGCCCCACGGCCGTCGTGCGCATGCCCCACCAGGCGGACTCCACGGGGGCCACCTGCGGCCTCGGCTCGTACGCGACCGTGCACGGGACGGTTGACGTCTGCACGGCGTCGACCCTGGGGTGGTCGAGCCCCGCGGTGGAGCCGGCCGGCGGGCTCGACCTGTCGGGCCTGGACGACGATGCGCGCGCGGAGCTCGCCGACCAGGTGCGTGCCGACGCGGCCGCTGTGGGGACGGGGGCCCTGGAGGCGCCGTCCGACACGTACTTCGGGGGCAAGGCCCTGGCCCGGGACGCCAACCTGCTCGGCCTGGCGGAGGGGCTCGGGCTGGACGGTGTGGCCGAGCCGCTGCGGTCGGGACTCGAGGAACGACTTCGGGAGTGGGCCGAGCCCGACGGCTGCGAGCACCGCGCGGAGCGCTGTTTCGTGCACGACCCGGTGCTGGCGACCGTGGTCGGGAAGGTGCCGGGCTTCGGTTCGGAGGAGGCCAACGACCACCACTTCCACTACGGGTACTTCTTGTACGCGGCGGGCGTCGTGGCGGCCGACGACCCGGCGCTCGCCGCCGACCTCGCGCCCGTGCTGGACCTGCTCGCCGCGGACGTCGCCTCGGGCACGGGGGTGGGCGGCATGCCCGCGCTGCGCGTGTTCGACGTCTACGCCGGGCACTCGTGGGCGTCCGGGTACGCGCCGTTCGCCGACGGCAACAACCAGGAGTCGGCGTCCGAGGCCGTCTCGGCCTGGAACGGGCTGGCCCTGTGGGCGCAGGCGACGGGGGACGCCGAGCTCGAGGAGCAGGCGCGCTGGATGCTCGGCGCGGAGGCCGCGTCGGCGCGCGCCTACTGGACCGACGTCGACCGGGACGACCCCGCGGTGGAGGGCTTCGGCCACCAGGTGACGTCGCTCGTGTGGGGCGGCAAGCGGGACTGGGCCACGTGGTTCAGCGCCGAGCCGAGCGCGATGCTCGGGATCCTCGTGCTGCCGGCACAGCCGGTCGCGACGTACCTCGGCGGGGACCCGGACCGCATCCGTGCCAACCTCGACGAGGCGCTCTCCGGACCGCGCGACGACCCCGCGTCGTGGGACGTGATGTTCGGCGACCAGCTGCTCATGTACGCCGCGCTGGCCGGGCCGGAGGACGCCGCCGCGGCGCTCGGCGTCGCCCGCGACCTGCCCGAGGAGCGCATCGACGACGGGAACACCCGCGCATACCTCCTCGCCTGGCTCCTGGAGCACGCGTCCCGACCGCCGAGGTAGTGCGAACCTCCGCAAGGTCGTCCTGGGGCCCGCGAGGTGGTCGGATCCTTCGCGAGGGAGTTCCGGCCGAGACGGCCTCGAGGCCTCTTGCTCCCTCGGCGAGTTCTGGGCTACCTCGGCGCGATCGTGACCTCAACGTTGCAGACGCATGTTGACGGGTGAAGTCCCGGCCCCTACGGTGAATCCATTCAACGCGGGGAATCGCTTTCCTGCAGCGGGTCGGCGACGTCGCCGTCCCGGAGGCTGACCGGGCCGACGACGGCCCGGGCATCGACGGAGATGGGACCGGGCCATGGCACACGAGGGCGCGCGCGCGGAGGTGGCGGCGGCACGCACGGCGGCCCCCGCCGACGGCGGCGCCCGGCTCGAGCGATGGTTCGGCTGGGTCGACACGCTGGCGTTCCTGGGCCTGCTCAACCTCCTCGTCCTCGCGGGCACGCTGGCCGGGGGAGTGGTGCTCGGCGTCGCGCCCGCGCTCGCCGCGGCGACCGTCGTCAGCCGCACGCGGCTGCGGGGCGACACCCAGCGCGCCGTGCGCGTCTTCGTCCGCGCCTGGGCCTCCGGATTCGCCCGCGCCAACCTCCTCGCCGCGCCGGGCCTGCTGGCACTCGCCCTCACCGGGACGAGCCTGCTCCTGCTCGACGACGCGCCCGCGATGCTCCGCGTCGCGCTCGCCGTCGTCGCGGGCCTCGGCGTCGTGCACCTGCTGCTCGCCCTGACGATGGACGCCCACTACGACCTGCGTCGCGGCGACGTGCCGCGCCTGGCCTGGACGTTCCTGCTGCGCGCCCCCGGGGCGCCCCTCCTGCTCGCGGCGACGACGGCGCTGGTCGGCGTCGTCACCGCGTTCGTGCCCGGACTCCTGCCCGTCGTCTCGATCGGCGCGTGGGCGTACCTGTGCACGGCCCTCTGCCTGTCCTTCTACGCCGCCAACGACCGCCGGCTCGGCGACCGGGCGGCGACCGACCCCCTCGACGAGTGAACGACGACGTGCACTCCGACGAAAGGAACAGCATGCGCACACGACGGCTGGCCCCCCTGGCCCTCCTCGCGGTCGGGAGCCTCGCGCTCGCGGCCTGCGGCAGCGGCGGTGGCGACGGCGGCGACGGCGGTGGCGGTGGCGAGGCGCTCGACTCGCTCTCGATCATGGCGCCGTACTTCTCCGCGACGCCGCCGGAGGACGACGACCCGGTGGGCGCGAAGCTGTCCGAGCTGGCGGGGCTGGACCTCGACATGCAGTGGGTGCCCAACGCGGAGTACGGCGACCGGACCAACGTGGTGCTGGCCGGCGACGAGATCCCCGACGTCATGGTCATCCAGCAGAAGAGCCAGGGCTTCGTGCAGACGGCGGAGGCCGGCGGCTTCTGGGACCTCACCGAGTACCTGGCCTCGGGCGACTACCCGAACCTCGTCACGGAGAACCCCGACGTCCAGCAGGCCTCGAGCGTCAACGGCAAGGTCTACGGCGTGTACCGGGCCCGCGACGTCGTGCGCACGTCCATCACCATCCGCAAGGACTGGCTGAAGAACCTCGGCCTCGAGGAGCCCACGAACACGGACGAGCTCATGGCGCTCGCCAAGGCGTTCACCGAGGACGACCCCGACGGCAACGGCAAGGACGACACCTACGGGATGATCATCCCCGCCTGGGGTGCGTCGATCGGCACGGGCAGCCCCTACGACGCCATCGAGACCTGGTTCGGCGCGGGCAACGTGTGGAAGGACGAGGGCGGCCAGCTGATCCCGTCGTTCACGACCCCGGAGTGGAAGCAGGCGCTCGACTACGAGAAGCAGCTCATCGAGAACGGCTACGTCAACAAGGACTACGCCACGATGGACGGCTCCACCCAGTGGAACGAGCCGTTCCTCAACGGCAAGGGCGGCATCATCATCGACGTCCAGTCGCGCGCGTCGCAGCTGGCGGGCCTGTTCAAGGAGAAGGACCCCAAGACGTACGACCAGTTCGTCGCGCTCCAGGGCAACATCGCCGGGCCGAACGGTGACTTCGCGCTCCCGACGCCGGGCTACAGCGGCTTCCTCGCCGTGCCGAAGGCGTCGGTGCAGACGGAGGAGCAGCTCAAGCAGGTGCTCACCGCGCTGAACGAGCTGAGCAGCACCGAGGGCCAGGTGCTGGAGAACAACGGCATCGAGGGCGACAACTTCACGGTCGAGGACGGCTTCGCGGTCAACGACGAGTCGAAGCAGGACTACACGGACCTGGTCAGCGGCTCGTGGGCCCAGATCGGCACCAACGTGGCCGGCTACGAGGCCTACAAGCCAAAGCCGGAGACGGAGTACGACGCCGAGCTCGAGCAGGAGCGCGTGGACCTGCAGGCCAAGGACCTCGAGAAGGCGGTCTTCAACCCCGGGGCGGCGCTCGTCTCCGAGACCTACATGACCAACGGCGTCCAGCTCGACCAGGTCATCGCCGACGCCCGCATCCAGTACATCAGCGGGCAGATCGACGAGGCGGGGCTCGACGCGGCGATCGCGCAGTGGAAGTCCAGCGGCGGTGACGCGGTCACGGCCGAGATGAACGAGCTCTACGGCCAGCTCGGCTGATCCCCTCCGGTGCGGGGCCGGGCCTCGGTGCCCGGCCCCGCACCCCGTCCGAGAAGGAGGCTGCGATGACCGCCGTCGTCGACGTCGAGCAGGCCGGCACGCCCGCGCCCGCCGCCCCTCCCGCGCCCCGCCGGCCGCACCGCGGCTGGGCCCGGGTGGTGCGCTACCGGTGGCTGCTGGTGATGATGCTGCCGGGCATCCTGTACTTCCTGCTGTTCCGCATCTGGCCGATGTGGGGCGCGCAGATCGCGTTCAAGAACTACGTGCCGTTCCTGGGGATCCAGGGCTCGGAGTGGGTGGGCTGGCACCACTTCCAGGAGTTCTTCTCCAACCCCGACTTCCCGCGGCTGCTGGGCAACACGCTGATCCTGGCCGCGCTGAGCCTGTTCGTGGCGTTCCCGCTGACGATCGTGCTGGCGCTGCTGCTCAACGAGGTCCGCCTGTCGGTGCTCAAGCGCACGGTGCAGACGCTGGTCTACATCCCGCACTTCCTGTCCTGGACGGTCGTGGTGTCGCTGACCGCGCTGCTGTTCGCGATCGGCACGGGCCCGCTGTCGTCCTTCCTGGACGGGCTCACCGGCACGGAGACCAACTACCTGGCCGACCCGGACTGGTTCCGTCCGCTGATCCTGCTGCAGACGATCTGGAAGTCCACCGGCTGGGGCACGATCATCTTCCTCGCCGCCCTGGCCAGCGTGGACCAGGAGCAGTACGAGGCCGCCGTCATCGACGGCGCGGGCCGCTGGCAGCGCACCTGGCACATCACGCTGCCCGCCATCCGGCCCACGATCATCGTGATGCTCATCCTGCAGACCGGGGAGATCCTCAACACCGGGTTCGAGCAGATCTACCTCATGTCCAACGCGCTCAACCGCACCGTCGCGGACGTCTTCGACACGTACGTGTACTTCACCGGCATCCAGCAGGGCGCGTACTCCTACTCCACCGCGGTGGGCCTGTCGAAGGCGATCGTCGGGCTGGTGCTGATCTTCGGCACCAACTGGCTCGCCAAGCGCTTCAACCAGCAGGGGATCTTCTGATGGCCGCACCGCTCACCACCGTGCCCACCGTGCCGCCCGGCCGCGCCTCCCGGCGCGCGTCCAGGCCCTCCACGCAGCACCAGCGGTTCAACACCCGTGCGGGGCGCGCGTTCGACGTCGTCAACGTCGTGCTGCTCGTCGCCGTCGGCCTGCTGGCGCTGCTGCCGTTCCTGTACGTGCTCGCGGGCTCGTTCGCGACCGAGCTGGAGATCACCACGCGGCCGTTCTTCCTGTGGCCGCGGGACTTCACGACCGACTCCTACGCCTCGATCCTGTCCTCGGACGCGTTCGTGCGGGCCTTCGTCACCACCGTCGTCGTGACCCTGGTCGGCACGCTCGTCCAGCTCGCGCTGACGGCGCTGATGGCCTACCCGCTGTCGAAGGTCGACCTGCCCGGGCGGCGCACCATCATGACCGTCGTCGTGTTCACGATGGTGTTCTCCGCGGGCATGATCCCCACGTTCCTGGTGGTCAAGCAGCTCGGCCTGCTCGACTCGTACTGGGCGCTGATCCTGCCGATGGCGATCAACCCGTTCAGCCTGATCATCATCAAGAACTTCTTCCAGCAGCTGCCCCAGGAGCTGGAGGAGTCCGCCAAGATCGACGGCGCCCACGAGCTGCAGATCCTGCGGCACGTCGTGATCCCGCTGTCCAAGCCGGTGCTCGCGACGTTCGCGCTGTTCTACGCCGTCGGCATCTGGAACGACTACATGTCCCCGCTGCTGTACCTGAACGACCAGGACATGTGGACCCTGCAGATGTTCCTGCGGCAGGTCACCGCGTCGGCGTCGCTGTCCGCGCAGGACATGGGCGCCGAGCTGCCCCCGCCCGCGCAGGGCATCAAGTTCGCGGTGGTCATCGTGGCCACCATCCCCGTGCTCCTGGCCTACCCGTTCCTCCAGAAGCACTTCGCCAAGGGAATGCTCATCGGGAGCGTGAAGGGCTGACATGACCATCCACCTCGCGGGCGACTCGACCGTCGCCCCCACCGACCACGGCCGCACCTCGGGGTACCCGGAGATCCCGCTGCTGGGCTGGGGCGACGAGCTCGCGACGTTCACCGGCGACGTCGTGCGCAACCACGCGATCGGCGGCGCCACCACGGCGTCGTTCCGGGCCGAGGGACGCTGGGAGAAGCTGCTCGCGGAGCTGCGGCCCGGCGACACGGTGGTGATCCAGTTCGGGCACAACGACCAGAAGGAGCCCGACGAGCTCGCCGCCGAGGGCGGGTACACGGACCGGCTCGCGCAGTTCGTCGCGGAAGCGCGCGCGAACGGGGCGCGGCCCGTGCTGGCCACGAGCGTCGAGCGCCGCCTGTTCGACGGCGACGGCCCCGACGCTCCGCTGCGCTGGTCGCACGGCCCCTACCCGGCGGCGGTGCGGACGCTCGGCCACGAGCTCGACGTGCCGGTGCTCGACCTCACCGCGTTCACGCGCTGGCTGTACGGGTGGCTGGGCCGCGACGCCTCGGCCGCCCTCTTCCCGCACGGCGCCGCCGCGGCGGCGGGCCTGCCCGTCGACGAGAAGCTGGCCACGGACAACACCCACTTCACGACGGCGGGGGCGCGCGCCGTCGCCCGCTACGTCGGCGAGGCCCTGGCGTCGCTCGACGGCGTGCACGACGCCGAGGAGCCGCTCGGGGCGTGGGTGATGCAGCCGTGACAACGCCCGTGGTGGCGGGGGCCTACCGCAACGCCCTGGCCGGTCCCGGCGACCTCGCCGGGTGGGTCGCGGAAGGTCCGGTCGGCGTCGAGCACCGCGACGACGGCCTGGTGCTGCGCAGCACGGCCGACGAGGCAGCGCTCGACGCCGACGGCCGCGGGGACCACGCGCACTTCACCTACTGGTGCCCGGACGTCTTCCCGGCGGACGTCGAGGTCGCGTGGGACTTCCGCCCGCTGGCCGGCGACGGCCTGGCGATGCTGTTCTTCGCCGCCACGGGCACCGACGGCCGCGACCTCTTCGACCCGTCGCTGGCCGAGCGCACCGGGTTCTACCCGCAGTACCACTCGGGGGACGTGTCGACGCTCCACGTGTCCTACCTGCGCCGCAAGTGGGCGGCCGAGAAGCGGTTCCGCACCTGCAACCTGCGCAAGAGCCCCGGCTTCCGCCTCGTCGCGCAGGGGGCCGACCCGCTGCCCGGGCCCGACGACGCCGACGGCCACTACCGCGTGCGCGTCACCAAGCGCGGCGCCGACGTCTCCTTCGCGATCGACGACCTCACCCTCTTCACGTTCCACGACGACGCGCCGCTGGGCGCCGGCCGGATCGGCTTCCGGCAGATGGCCCCGCTCGTCGCCCACTACCGCAACCTCGAGGTGACCCCGCTGTCATGACCACCGCCCCCGCCGCATCCCCGCTGACCGAGTCCGTCGAGACCCCGGACGGGGTCGACGTCCCGCTGCGCTGGCTCGACGACGTCGCGCCCGACCTCACGGTCGGCGGCGTCACCTGCGGCGTCCCGTTCCGCCCGGGCGTGGTGCGCGACGCCGCGGCGCTCGCCGTCGTGGACTCCTGGGGCCGCGCCGTCCCCGCGCAGACGTGGCCGCTCGCGACATGGCCCGACGGCAGCGTGAAGTGGTCCGGCGTCGCGCTCGGCGCGGCGACGCCGCCCAGCGCGTCGTACCGCGTGGTCGCCGCCCCGCTGGTCGAGCCGGTCGGGACCCAGGACGTCGTCCCGACGGGCTCGACCGACGGGGTGACGGTCGTCGAGCACGCGGACGAGGTGGTCGTGGACACGGGCGCGTGCACGGTGGTCGTGGGGCGTTCCGGCCCGGACGTCGTGCGGTCCGTGCGGGTGCGCGGCGTGGAGGTGGCGCGCGCGGGGCGGCTGGTGTCCAGCCGGCAGGACCGCCCGGAGCCCGACCACCGGGCGCGGCGCGAGTCGGTGGGCGTCGTGCGCGACGTCGTCGTGGAGCAGGCCGGACCGGTGCGCGCCGTCGTGCGGGTGACGGGCGCGCACCGCGACGTCGACCGGGCCCACGAGGACGGCGCGCCCGCCTGGCTGCCGTTCACGCTGCGCCTGGTGCTCGCGGCCGGGGCGCCCACGTTCCGGCTCGTGCACTCGTTCGTGTGGGACGGCGACCCCGAGCGCGACTTCCTGTCGTCGCTCGGCCTGCGCTTCGACGTCCCGCTGCGCGCCGCGCACCACGACCGGCACGTGCGCCTCGCGGGGGCGGACGGCGGCCTCGTGCGCGAGGCGGTGCAGGGCGTCACCGGGCTGCGCCGGGACCCCGGCGAGGAGGTGCGCGCGGCCCAGGTGGCGGGCCGCGCGACGCCGCCGCTGGAGGAGTGGGACGAGCGCGTCTCCGGCCGCCTGCGGTGGGTGCCGACCTGGGAGGCCTGGTCGCTGCGGCAGCTGAGCGCGAACGGTTTCACCGTGCACAAGCGGACGGCCCCCGACCGGCCGTGGATCGACGTGGCGCAGGGCACGCGGTCCGAGGGTCTGGGCTACCTGGGGGACACGGGCGGCGGCCTCGCCGTCGGGCTGACCGGGTTCTGGCAGTCGCACCCGACCGGGATCGACGTCGAGCGCGCGACGTCCGACGTCGGGTCGCTCACGACCTGGCTCTGGTCGCCCGACGCCGCGCCGATGGACCTGCGCTTCTACCACGACGGCCTCGGCCAGGACACGTACGACGACCAGCTCGACGCCCTCGAGATCACGTACGAGGACTACGAGCCGGGGTTCGGGAACGCGCACGGCATCGGCCGCACGCACGAGCTCACCGTCACCGCGTTCGCCGGCACGCCCGACGCCGACGCGCTCGCGCGCCTCGCCGCGGGCACCGCCGTCCGGCCCCAGCTCGTGCCCGTCCCCGAGGCGCTGCACGCGGCGCGCGTGCTCGGCGACTGGGACCTCGTCGACCGCAGCACCCCCGAGCGGGCGGCGCTGGAGGACCGGCTCGCCACGATGCTCGACTTCTACGTCGGTCAGGTGGACCAGCGCTCCTGGTACGGGTTCTGGAGCTACGGCGACGTCATGCACGCCTACGACCCCGACCGGCACGTGTGGCGCTACGACGTCGGCGGCTACGCCTGGGACAACTCCGAGCTCTCCCCGGACCTGTGGCTGTGGACGTCGTTCCTGCGCACCGGCCGGGCCGACGTCTTCCGGCTCGCCGAGCGCATGACCCGCCACACGGGTGACGTGGACGTCTACCACGCCGGCCCCTGGCAGGGGCTGGGCAGCCGGCACAACGTGCAGCACTGGGGGTGCAGCGCGAAGCAGGTGCGCATCTCGACGCCGGCGTACCGGCGGCCGCACTACTTCCTCACCGGCGACGAGCACACCCGGGACCTCATGCTCGAGCTGCGGGACTCCGACCGGAACTTCCTCGGGCTCGACCCGACCCGCAAGGTGCGGCCCGACGCCGCCACGTACCGCCCGCGGCCCGAGGCGCTGGCGGTCGGGCTCGGCACGGACTGGAGCGCCCTGGCCGCCACGTGGCTCGCGGACTGGGAGGCGACGGGGAACGAGCGGTCGCGCGACCGGCTGGTCGGCACCATGACCGACATCGGCGCGCTGAAGCACGGCTTCTTCACCGGCGAGGCTCTGTACGACCTGGGCACCGGCCGGTTCGCCACCGACCGCGACCGCGTCACCGTCTCGCACCTGTCCGCCGTCTTCGGGCTGGTGGAGATCTGCTCGGAGCTGGTGTCGCTGGTCGACGCGGGCCTCGTCGACGCACCCGGCTTCACGGAGGCGTGGCTGCAGTACTGCCGCCTCTACCTCGCGACGCCGGACGAGCAGGAGGCCGAGCTCGGCGTCGCGCCGTCCGGCACGAACCTCGAGCAGGCGCACTCCCGCCTCGCCGCGTACGCCGCGGCACGGCTCGGCGACGACGGCCTGGCCGACGTCGCGTGGCGCGCGTACTTCCGCGGCGGGGAGTTCATGGGCGAGGAGGCCTTCCACCCCGTGCCGGTGCTGCCGCCCGAGACCCTGGTGCGGATCGACGAGGCGCGGACGCTGTCCACGAACGACGCCGCCCAGTGCAGCCTCGCCACGATCCAGAACCTCGCGCTGGTGGGGCACCGGCTGCCGCGGGGGTGAACCGGGGGCGGTGCGGGCCAGTACGCTGTGCGGCGGCAATCTTCACCGGACGTTCACGGGCGAGCGACAGCGGTGAGCACGGCGGCCCGCACGCGGGCCCGACGGACGGAGCACCATGAGCCTCGGCTGGACCAAGCACGGCGACGGAAGGCACGTCGGACCCGGCGACGTCGTCGCCCCCGACGAGCGGCTGAGCTGGCCGCGCACCATCGGCATCGGCATGCAGCACGTGGTGGCGATGTTCGGCTCCACGTTCATCGTGCCGCTGATGACGGGGTTCTCGCCTGCCACGACGCTGTTCTTCTCGGCGATCGGCACGGCGCTGTTCCTGCTGATCACGCGCAACCGGCTGCCCAGCTACCTGGGGTCCAGCTTCGCGTTCATCGCCCCGATCCTCGCAGCGACGGCGTCCCACGGGCAGTCCGTGGCGGTGGGCGGGATCCTCGTGACCGGCATTGTGCTGGCCGCGGTTGGCGTCCTGGTGCACTTCGCCGGCGCCCAGTGGATCGACGTCGTCATGCCGCCGGTCGTCACGGGCACGATTGTCGCGCTCATCGGCCTCAACCTGGCTCCGGCCGCGTGGGGAACCTGCAAGGAGAAGGTCGTCGACGGCGCGATCGTCCAGACCTGCGACAACGGGTTCCGCGCGGCACCCCTGACGGCGACGGTCACCCTGGTCGCGATCATCCTCGCGACGGTGCTGTTCAAGGGCATCCTCGGGCGGCTGTCGATCCTGGTCGGCGTGCTGGTCGGCTACATCGCTGCGCTGCTCCTGGGCGAGGTGAGCTTCGCCAAGGTCGAGGCGGCCGACTGGTTCGGCTTCCCGCACTTCGTCACCCCGTCGTTCGAGCCGGCGGTGCTGGGACTGTTCGTGCCCGTGGTGCTCGTGCTGGTCGCGGAGAACGTCGGCCACGTGAAGTCGGTCGCGGCGATGACGGGCAAGAACCTCGACGACGTCGCCGGCAAGGCCCTGTTCAGCGACGGCCTCGCGACGACGCTCGCGGGCGTGGGCGGCGGCTCCGGCACCACGACGTACGCCGAGAACATCGGCGTCATGGCCGCCACCCGCGTGTACTCGACGGCCGCGTACTGGGTGGCCGCCGCGACGGCCCTGCTGCTGTCGATGTCGCCCAAGTTCGGCGAGCTCATCGCCACCATCCCGGCGGGCGTGCTCGGCGGGGCGACGACGATGCTCTACGGCATGATCGGCATCCTGGGCGCCCGCATCTGGGTGCAGGGCAAGGTGGACTTCGGCAACCCGGTGAACCTCACCACCGCCGCCGTCCCGCTGATCATCGGCATCGCGAACTTCACGTACTCCGCCGGCGACCTCACCTTCGAGGGCATCGCGATCGGCACCGCGTCCGCGCTGGTGATCTACCACGGCATGCGGGCGATCGCGCGGTGGCGCGGCACCGGCCAGGAGCCCGCATCGCCGGCGTCGGCTCCCGCGGCGGCCGGGACGACGGACTGACGCCAGCCCGGGTGGCCCGGTCCTACTTCTTGGACAGGGTCACCTGGGGGATCGGCGTGATCTCGTCGGCGGGCACGCACCCCTCGACGTCCTCCATCGGGGTCTCGGCGTTCAGCAGCACGCTGTCCTCGCTGAGCGGCGGGCTGTACTCCTCGCCGACCAGCAGGTCGACGGTGTCGCCCTTGCGGTCGTCGAGCACGAGGCGGACGTCGGGGTACTGGGCCGCGAGGGTGTAGGCGCGGGTGATGCCCTTGGTGCCGAACCGCACCTCCGACTGGCCCAGCTTCTCCACCCAGTTGCCGGTGTCGACGATCTTGAACCCGCGCTCGCTGAGGACGTCCTCGTTCGCGCCCGCGAGCGGCTCGCTGCCGTCGGCGGCGTTGTAGACCCGCACCTTGACCTTCGAGTACGGCACGGGCAGGGCGCCGTCGGGCTGGCCCTTGACCTGCGGCAGGCAGGGCTCGGGCTGCGGCGCCTCGGCGACCGGCGTGTAGATGGGTCGCGAGAACGGCGAGCTGAACGCGCCCGAGTACATCGCCGCGGCCGCCAGGCCCGCGAGCAGCAGGAACGCGATGAGGAGCCCGAAGACCACGGCCTGCCGCTCGTGCTCGCGCTTGCGGCGCGTCTCGCGGACCGGGTCAGGGGCAGGTGATGTCACGCGAAGAAACTACCCGAGTTCGAGGGATCGTTCGCGGGAGCGCCGCCGGTCGTGGCGGGAGTCACCGGAGCACGAGGACCCGGGCGTGCAGCACGGGCCGCTGCTGGAGGGCGGCCCGCACGGCGCGGTGCAGACCGTCCTCGAGGTACAGCACGCCCTGGTACTCGACGACGTGGGCGAAGAGGTCGCCGAAGAACGTCGAGTCCTCCGCGAGCAGGTGGTCGAGGTCCAGCGTGCGCTTCGTGGTGACGAGCTCGTCGAGACGCACCTGGCGAGGCGGCACGTCCACCCAGTCCTTGGCGGTGACGTGCCCGTGGTCGGGGTAGGGACGGCCGTCCCCCACGGCCTTGAAGATCATGGCTGCCATCGTAGGGGCGGGCCTGTGACCGGCCGCCTCGTTGCCTCGCGATACGGACACGATCCCGTCACGATCCCGTCACGGGCGGGCCCCGTGGGGGCCCGTGCCGTGCCCGGGAGGACGGGCCTGGTCACGGCCGGGGCGCTGTGGCACGCTGGGACCGACAGCAGCGTGGGAGCGCTCTCATCATGCGGGCGCCGATCAAAGGAGATCGCCGTGGTCCTCGGTTCCTCTCGTCGTCCCTCCACCCCGACGGCGGTCCGGTCGGTCGTCGTCCTCGCCGCGGCCGCGGGCCTCGCCCTCGGCGGGCTCTCGGCGTCGGCGGCGCCGCCACCGCCCCCGGACCCGCAGCTGTGGGTTGACCCGGACAGCTCGACGACCGGTCACGTCGAGGAGCTCGGCCTGACGGGGGACGCGCGCGACGACGCGCTCGCGCTCGCGGGCGTGCCCTCCGCGAGCTGGTTCACCGGCGGTACGCCGCGCGAGGTGAAGCAGGACGTCAAGGACGTCGTCGTGCACGCGCACGCCGACAAGGCGGTCCCCGTGCTGGTCGCCTACAACCTGCCCTTCCGCGACTGCGCGCAGTACTCCGCGGGCGGTGCCACGTCGCTCGCGGAGTACACCGCGTGGATCGACGGGTTCGCGCGCGGGATCGGGAACAAGCAGGCGATCGTGGTCCTCGAGCCCGACGGGCTCGGCATCATCCCCTGGTACACGACCGTCGACGGCAACCAGGAGTGGTGCCGGCCGGCGGAGGCGGACCCGGCCACGGCCGCCGCGGAGCGGTTCGCCATGCTCAACCACGCCGTCGACACCCTCGGCGCGCTGCCAGGCACGAAGGTCTACCTCGACGCCGGCAACAGCAAGTGGCTCAACGTCGGAGACAACGCCGACCGCCTCCTCAAGGCGGGCGTCGACCGGGCGGACGGGTTCTTCCTCAACGCCTCGAACTACCAGTACACCGAGAACTCGGTCGCGTACGGGCGGTGGGTCTCGTCGTGCCTCGCGCTCGTCACCCAGGCGGGCGGGGCGTTCGGCGACTGCGGGAACCAGTACTGGAACGGTGGCCCGGCGAACGGGTGGTCGGGCGTGGAGATGTCGCCGTACGGGCGCTGGTCCGCGGACGCCTCCGACCCGGCGCTGAGCACGGCGGGGGTGGACTCGCGGTACGCCGAGCAGCTCGGTGACGTGCGCGCCACGACGTCGTTCGTCGTCGACAGCTCGCGCAACGGGCAGGGGCCGTGGGACCCGGCGACGTCCGAGAACGTGTACTCCGACGCCGAGGACTGGTGCAACCCGCCCGGCCGCGGGCTGGGCCTGCGACCCACGCTGGACACCGGCGAGCCGCTGGTCGACGCCTACCTCTGGATCAAGGTGCCGGGGGAGTCCGACGGCCAGTGCTTCCGCGGCACCGGCGGGCCGCTCGACCCCGAGCGAGGCATGGTGGACCCGCCCGCCGGGCAGTGGTTCGTCAAGCAGGCGGACGAGCTGGTCGAGCTCGCGGTGCCCGCCCTGTCCTGACCGCCGCTACCGGCGCAGCTCCACCAGGTGCCGGGCCGAGTGCGCGACGAACGGGCCGTCGGCCCGGATCCGTTCGTGCAGGTCGCGCAGCTCGGTCCGGTAGGCGTCGACCGTGAAGCCCGGCACCATCCACACCACCTTGCGCAGGAACCAGACGACGGCGCCGACGTCGTGGAACTCGATCCGCAGGCGCTCGGCCCGCAGGTCGACGAGCTCGAGCCCGGCGGCGCGGGCGGCGGCCATCTCGTCCTCCGGGTCGCGGCCGCGCCGGACCTCCTCGGGCTGGGGGCCGAGGAAGAGCTCGACGAGCTCGAAGACGCTCGCCGGCCCGACGTGCTGCGCCAGGTACGTCCCGCCCGGACGCAGCACGCGCGCGATCTCCGCCCAGCGGGGCACGACCGGGTGCCGGCTCGTGACGAGGTCGAACGCGCCGTCCGCGAAGGGCAGGGGCGGCGAGCCCGGTCCGCCGTCGTCGTGCGCGACGACGGCCACGCCGCGCGGGTGCAGCAGGCGGGTGGCGGCCGCGACGTTGGGCGGCCAACCTTCGGTGGCGACCAGCAGGCGGGGGAGCGTCGGCGCGGCGGCGAGCACCTCGCCCCCGCCCGTCTGCAGGTCGAGCGCGGCGTCGACCGTGCCGAGCCGCTCGTGCAGCAGCCGGGAGAAGCGCCAGCTCGGGCGTTCCTCCGTGGCGCGGCCCTCCAGCCAGGAGAAGTCCCAGCCGGACATCGGTGCGGCGTCGGCCTCGGCGACGAGCTCGTCGAACGTGCGGTCCATCCCGCCATCCTCGGACGCCGACCAGGCGGTTGCTACCGAAATAGCCCGCGACGAGGGCGGATACCGGTGGCAACCGCGTGGTCGGCGCGGGCCGGCCTCGACGACGACGGGCCCGGGACCACTCTCGTGGTCCCGGGCCCGTCGGTCCGGCGGAGGATGGGGGATTCGAACCCCCGAGGGCGTGAACCCAACACGCTTTCCAAGCGTGCGCCATAGGCCGCTAGGCGAATCCTCCTGGAGCGCGACCCGCATCCTGCGCGGGCAGCCCCAGAAGAATAGCCGACACCCTGCCGTGGCTCCGAATCCTGCCGGGGTGACGGCGGTCTCTACCCTGTCTCCGCCGTGTCGCTGCCGCCGGTTTCGGGACGGGGCGGGGTCTCGGTTAGGCTGTCGTGCAGACCCCTCGTGCGGCACCATCTCGCCGAACTCCCCCAGGGCCGGAAGGCAGCAAGGGTAAGTGAGCTCTGGTGGGTGTGCGAGGGGTCCTTCACGTCAGACCCGGCCCTCGCAGCGTCGCGAGAGTGCCGCGGGTCACAGAATCCACCATGCGGACGGAGAATCGTCCACTGCATGAGATTTCCCGGCGGTCGGCTTGGTGAACCGGGCAGCGGGTGGTCACTCTGAGGGCATGCCCCGCATCGCTCCCGCAGCCACCTCGACCGCGCGCACACGCCGTCGCGGCGAGATGTGCCGCGTCGTGATGACGACGGGCCGCATGACCACCTGCCGAATGTGCGAGCTCGGCTGACGCCTCCCCGGCATCGCCCGACGACGTCGTCGTCGCCCCTCCCCGGCCTGCCGGGGAACCCCGTTCTCTGCCGCCTCGAGCTGATGGCCGTGGCCGCCGCACCCACCCCGCTCTCTCACCGGCGCCGTACCCGGCGCCCGCCCGGAAGGACCCACCCGTGTCCCGTACCACCCGCAACCGCCTCCTCACCGTCACCGCGATCGCCGCGGCCGCCACGTTCACGCTGTCCGCCTGCGGCGGCGGCTCGGGCAACGCGGAGGGCGACGGCACGCTCCGCATCGGCGTCGTCGGCGCGTCCGACGACAAGTGGGCCGTCTTCACCGACAAGGCGAAGGAGGAGGGCCTCGACATCGAGCTCGTCGACCTGCAGGACTACACGCAGGCCAACCCCTCCCTCTCGCAGGGCGAGCTGGACGCGAACCAGTTCCAGCACCTGCAGTTCCTCGCCGGCTACAACGTCGACGCCGACGACGACCTGACGCCGATCGGCGCCACCGCCGTCTACCCGCTGGGCCTGTACTCGGAGAAGCACACCTCCCTCGAGGAGATCCCCGCCGGCGGCGAGGTCGCCGTGCCGAACGACCCGACCAACCTGGCCCGCGCGCTCCTCGTGCTGCAGGACGCCGGCCTCATCGAGCTCAAGGACGGCGGCAGCGCCGTCTCCACCGAGGCCGACGTGCTGCCCAGCTCCAAGGTCACCGTCACCCCGGTCGCGGCCGAGCAGACGCCGATCCAGCTGAAGTCCGTGGACGCGTCCATCGTCAACAACGACTTCCTCGCGGACTCGGGCCTCGACCCGGAGTCGGCCCTGTTCCAGGACGACCCCGACTCCGACGCCGCCGCCCCGTACATCAACGTGTGGGTCGCGCGCGCCGAGGACAAGGACGACCCGGACCTGAAGAAGCTGGTCGAGATCTCGCACTCCGACGAGGTCGTCGCCGCCGAGCAGAAGCAGTCCGGCAACACCGCTGTCATCAAGGACAACTCGCCCGAGGAGCTGCAGGAGATCCTGTCCGGCCTCGAGGACGACATCCGCAACGCCTCCTGACCCGACGACGGCCGGGGAACGCGGGCCAGCCCGCGCGCCCCGGCCGTCGTGCCGGGCACGATGGACGGCAGACCGGTCGGGCGGGCGACGGGCAGACCAGTGAGGACGAACAGGTGAGCGACAACACGGCCGGACCGGCCCCCGGGACGCCGGCGATCGAGCTGCGCGGGGTGTCGAAGACGTTCGGCGAGGGCGACCGCGCGGTGCACGCCGTCGACGACGTGTCCCTCACGGTCCGCGCGGGCGAGATCTTCGGCGTCATCGGCTACTCCGGCGCGGGCAAGTCCACGCTGGTGCGCCTCGTGAACGCGCTGGAGACCGTCACGGCGGGCACCGTGCTCGTCGAGGGCACCGACCTCACCGGACTGCCGGAGCGCAAGGTCCGCGGGATCCGCGCGCGGATCGGCATGATCTTCCAGCAGTTCAACCTGCTGAGCTCGCGCACCGTCGCGGGCAACGTCGCCTACCCGCTCAAGGTGGCGCGCTGGCCCAAGGAGAAGCGTGCGGCCCGCGTGGCCGAGCTGCTCGAGTTCGTCGGGCTGTCCGACAAGGCGCGCGCGTACCCGCGCCAGCTCTCCGGCGGGCAGAAGCAGCGCGTGGGCATCGCCCGTGCCCTCGCGACGTCGCCCACCATCCTGCTCGCCGACGAGGCGACGTCCGCCCTCGACCCCGAGACCACCCGCGACGTGCTCGCCCTGCTGCGGCGCGTCAACGCGGAGCTCGGCCTCACCATCGTCGTCATCACGCACGAGATGGACGTCGTGCGCTCCCTGTGCGACCGCGTCGCCGTCATGGAGCACGGCAAGGTGGTCGAGGTCGGCGACGTGTACGACGTGTTCTCCGCGCCCAGTGCCGACGCCGCCCAGCGGTTCGTCGGCACGTCCATGCACGACCGGCCCTCGCCCGACGCGCTCGCCCGACTGCGCGAGCGCCACCCCGGGCGCCTCGTCACCGTCGGCGTGCGGGAGGGCGCGAGCTCCGGCACCGAGCTCTTCCGCCTGCTGCGCGAGCACGAGGTGGACGGCTCCGTCGTCTTCGGCGGCATCAGCGAGGTCGGCCAACGGCCGTTCGGCTCGCTCACCGTCGAGCTCGTCGCGCCCGACGACCGCATCGCGGCGTTCCTCGCCGCGCTGCGCGAGCGCGCCGAGGTCGTCGACCTGGGCACCGCTGCGCGGCCGGTCGACGACCCGCGTGCGATCCGCGCCGACCGCGCCCCGCAGGGCGACACCTCCGCGGCGCCCGACGACGAGCTCGGAGATCCCTACCGCGAGGCGCGTGATGCGGTCACCCGCCACGGCTTCTTCGGCAACCTGGGAGGTCGCTCATGAACCGCGACTGGTCCACCCTGTGGCCGCTGCTGTGGGAGGCGTTCGGCCAGACCCTGCAGATGGTCACCATCGCCCTGCTCACGGGCGGCATCGCCGGCCTCGCGCTGGGGCTCGCGCTCTACGTGACCCGGCCGGGCAACCTGCTGGCGAACAAGGCCGTGTTCGGCGTCCTCAACGTGGTCGTCAACGTCGTGCGCCCGATCCCGTTCATCATCTTCGTGACGCTGCTCGGGCCGGTGACGCTGCAGGTCGTGGGCACGACGCTCGGCACGGAGGCGTTCATCTTCCCGCTGTCGGTCATGACGGCGTTCGGGACGTCGCGGATCGTCGAGCAGAACCTCGTCGGGATCGACCCGGGCGTCGTCGAGGCGGCCCGCGCGATGGGGGCGTCGTCGTGGCGCATCATCACGACCGTCCTCGTGCCCGAGGCGCTCGCCCCGCTGATCCTCGGGTACACGTTCCTGTTCATCGCCGTGCTCGACATGTCCGCGATCGCCGGCCTCATCGGCGGCGGCGGGCTCGGTGACTTCGCCCTGCGGTACGGCTACCAGCGCTACAACTGGATGGTCGTGCTGGTCACGGTCGCGGTGATCATCGTCATCGTGCAGGTCGTGCAGTGGGTGGGGAACCGCCTGGCGCGCAAGGTGCTGCACCACTGACGCCCTCGACGTAGCACCTGGTGGCGGTTCGACGGCCTGAATCGTCACCAGGTGCTACGTCGAGAGCACGCGCGGACCGGCCTGTGCAGCGGCCTCGTCGGTGTCGGCTGCGGCGTCTAGGGTTGGGCGGGTGACGACAGCCCTGTACCGCCGCTACCGGCCCGAGACGTTCGCCGAGGTGATCGGCCAGGAGCACGTCACCGCACCGCTCATGCAGGCCCTGCGCAGCGGGCGCGTCAACCACGCCTACCTGTTCTCCGGGCCGCGCGGCTGCGGCAAGACGACGTCCGCCCGCATCCTCGCGCGCACGCTGAACTGCGCGCGCAACACCCCGGAGACCCCGCTCGACACCCCGTGCGGCGAGTGCCCGTCGTGCGTCGAGCTGGCGCGCGGCGGCCCCGGCTCTCTGGACGTCGTCGAGATCGACGCGGCCAGCCACAACGGCGTCGACGACGCGCGCGACCTCCGCGAGCGCGCCACGTTCGCGCCCGCCCGCGACCGGTACAAGATCTTCATCCTCGACGAGGCGCACATGGTGACGCCGCAGGGCTTCAACGCCCTGCTCAAGATCGTCGAGGAGCCGCCGCCGCACGTGAAGTTCGTCTTCGCGACGACGGAGCCGGACAAGGTGATCGGCACCATCCGGTCGCGCACCCACCACTACCCGTTCCGGCTCGTGCCGCCGGACGTGCTGGGCCCCTACCTCGAGCAGCTCACCGCCGCCGAGGGGATCGAGCTGGGCGGCGGCGTCGTGCCGCTGGTGACCCGCGCGGGCGGCGGCTCCGTGCGCGACAGCCTCTCCGTGCTCGACCAGCTCATCGCCGGCGCGACCGACGGGGTCGTCGAGTACGACACGGCCGTCGGCCTGCTCGGCTTCACGCACGCCACCCTGCTCGACGACGTCGTCGACGCCCTCGCCGCGGGCGACGGCGCGTCGATCTTCCGTGTGGTCGACCAGGTGATCGCCACCGGGCACGAGCCGCGGCGGTTCGTCGAGGACGTGCTGGAGCGGCTGCGCGACCTCATCGTCATCGCCGTCTCCGGCGACGCGGCCGAGGCCGTGCTGCGCGGCCTGCCCGCCGACCAGCTGGAGCGCATGCGCGCCCAGGCGGGGCGCCTCGGCGTGTCCGAGCTGTCGCGCGCGGCCGACCTCGTCAACGCCGCGCTCACCGAGATGACCGGAGCCACGTCGCCCCGGCTGCACCTCGAGCTGCTCTGCGCGCGGCTGCTGCTCCCCGGCGCCGACGACGGCACGGAGGGGCTCGCCGCACGCATCGAGCGGCTCGAGCGGGGCAGGATCGCCGCCGGCGACACGCCCGTGCCGGCCGCGCCGCGCGCTGACCGGGACGTGGCCCCGACGCCCGCCCCGCAGTCGTCCGCGGGCGGAGGCGGCGGGCTGAGCGGCGCTGCCGCCGCACGGGCCGCCCTGCAGGCGAGCAGGCGTCCGGTCGCCGAGCCCGAGGGCGCCGCGGAGCCGGAGCCCACGGTGCCCCAGCCCGAGCCCGTTGCCGAGCCCGAGTCCTCGGTGGTCGAGCCTGTCGAGCCCTCCGCGACCGTCGAGCGCGGGCCCGCGGTGGACGAGCTCGTCGAAGCCCCCGCGACTGTCGAGCCCGAGCCTGCGGTGGACGAGCCCGACGAGCCCGACGAGCCCGACGAGCCCGACGAGGCCGCAGAGGCTGCCGAGCCCGACGGGCCCGACGAGGTCGAAGAGCCTGCCGAGCCCGACGGGCCCGACGAGGTCGAAGAGCCTGCCGAGTCCGCAGCGCCCGCGCCGGTCGAGGCCACTCCGTCCACCGAGCCGGCGCCCGAGCTCTCGCCGTCCGCTCCCGCGAGCGCCGTCACCACCGAGGTGGTCCGGCGGCGGTGGCGCGAGGTCCTGACCGCCATCCAGAGCCCGCAGGCCGCCGCGTTCCTTGGTGAGAACGCCCAGGTGAAGAGCCTGGAGGGCGACGTGCTGCGCCTCGGGTTCGCGCCGGCCGTCGTCGGGCTGGCGCGCCGCGGACGGCCGGAGACCATCTCGGACGCCGTCTATCAGGCGCTGGGTATCGCCGTGCAGGTCGAGATCGTCGAGGACGTGCCCGGCCGGCGTCCGCGGGAGGCCGGCAGCGCTCCGGCCCCGTCCGACCCGGGCGCCGACGCCGCCGAGGAACCCGACGACTCCGGGCGGCCCGCCGACCCCGCGTGG
>JADHZE010000010.1 GCA_026934365.1 Isoptericola sp. QY 916
CCCGAAGGCGGAGGCGAGCTCCCGCTCCCCCGCGCCCTGGGCACCCACGCCGGGCGCGAGCAGCGGGCCGTGCACGGCCACGAGGTCCGTGCCGGTCTCACGGGCGGCGTCGCCGACCGTGGCACCGACGACGAGCCCGACCGAGCCCATCGGCAGCCCCTCGGCGACGGCGCCGGCGTTCAGCACGGCCGCCTGGGCGGCGACCGACGCCGCGACGCTCACGCCGTCGGGCCCGACGGCGTGCTGCACCTCGTGCCCCTCCTTGTTGGAGGTGAGGCACAGCACGAAGATGCCGCGCCCGGTGCGCGCGGCCAGCTCGGCGGCCGGCGCGAGCGAGCCGAAGCCCAGGTACGGCGACACCGTCACGGCGTCACCGGCGAGGGGCGAGCCGTCCGCGAGGAACGCGTCGGCGTAGGCACCCATCGTCGAGCCGATGTCGCCGCGCTTGGCGTCGACGATCGTCAGGGTGCCCACGGCGCGGGAGGCGGCGATCACGTCCTCCAGCGCCGCGACGCCGGCGGAACCGTGGCGCTCGAAGAACGCGGCCTGCGGCTTGAAGGCCGCCACCCGCCCGCCGAGCGCGTCCACGACCCGCAGGCCGAACTCGCGGACCCCGGCGGCGTCGTCCCCCAGCCCCCAGGCCGAGAGCAGCGACGCGTGCGGGTCGATGCCCACGCACAGCGGCCCGTGGGCGTCCATCGCCGCGGCGAGCCGCGCGCCGAACGGCGCCGAGGTGGCAAGGGGCGTGGCCGCGGCGCTCATGCCGGCAACCCCGCCGCCGCGGCGCCGAGCCGCTCCCGCGTCGCCGTCGTGTGCTCCTGGAGGCTCGCGACGTCGAACGGGCCGCCGCGGACCGCCTCGATGCCCTGCACCGCCGCGGCGAGCTGGTCCACGGTGGTGATCATCGGCTTGTCCGCCGCCGTCGTCGCGGCGCGGATCTCGTAGCCGTCGGCGCGAGCGCCCTGGCCGGACGGGGAGTTGACCACGAGGTCGACGCTGCCGTCGCTGATGAGGTCGACGATCGTCGGCTCGCCGTCGGCACCCCGGCCCTCGGAGAACTTGCGCACGACCGTGCTGCCGATGCCGTTGCGCCGCAGCACCTGCGCCGTGCCGGAGGTGGCGAGCACCTCGAAGCCCAGCTCCGCGAGCCGCTTCACCGGGAAGATGATCGAGCGCTTGTCGCGGTCGGCGACCGACACGAACACCCGGCCCTCGGTGGGCAGCCCGCCGAACGCGGCGGCCTGCGACTTCGCGAACGCGTGCGGGAAGTCCTTGTCGAAGCCCATGACCTCGCCGGTGGAGCGCATCTCCGGGCCGAGCACCGTGTCGACGACCTGGCCCTCGGCGGTGCGGAACCGCTTGAACGGCAGCACGGCCTCCTTGACCGCCAGCGGCGCCCCGAGGTCGAGCGTGCCGCCGTCGCCCTCGGCGGGCAGGACGCCGGCCGCGCGCAGCTCGGCGATCGACTCGCCGACCATGACCCGGGCCGCCGCCTTGGACATCGAGGTGCCCGTCGCCTTGGACACGAACGGGACGGTGCGCGACGCGCGCGGGTTCGCCTCGAGCACGTACAGGACGTCCGAGACGAGCGCGTACTGCACGTTGAGCAGGCCGCGCACGCCGACGCCCTTCGCGATCGCCTCGGTGGAGCGGCGGATGCGCTCGATCTCCGCGGTCGACAGCGAGACCGGCGGCAGCACGCACGCGGAGTCGCCGGAGTGGATGCCGGCCTCCTCGATGTGCTCCATGACGCCGCCGAGGAACATCTCCTCGCCGTCGTACAGGGCGTCGACGTCGATCTCCATCGCGTCGTCGAGGAAGCGGTCGATGAGCAGCGGCGCGGGCAGCAGGCCGCCGGCCGTGCGCTCGTCCGCGGCGGCGGCCGCGAGCGCCCGCTCGACGTACTCGGTGAGCTGCTCGGCGGAGTACACGATCTCCATGCCGCGGCCGCCGAGCACGTACGACGGGCGCACCAGCACCGGGTAGCCGATCGTCTCGGCCACCTCGCGGGCCTGGCCCAGCGAGCGGGCCGTGCCGAACGCGGGCGCGGGCAGGCCGGCGTCGAGCAGCACCTGCCCGAAGATGCCGCGGTCCTCGGCGGCGTCGATGGCCTCGGGCGAGGTGCCGAGGATCGGCACGCCCGCGTCCGCCAGGCGCTGCGCGAGAGCGAGCGGCGTCTGCCCGCCGAGCTGCACGATGACGCCCTTGACCGGGCCGGCGGCGAGCTCGGCCTCGTAGACCTCGAGGACGTCCTCGAACGTGAGCGGCTCGAAGTACAGGCGGTCGGAGGTGTCGTAGTCCGTCGAGACGGTCTCCGGGTTGCAGTTGACCATGACGGTCTCGTACCGCTCGGACAGGGTCAGGGCGGCGTGCACGCACGAGTAGTCGAACTCGATGCCCTGGCCGATCCGGTTCGGGCCGGAGCCCAGGATGATGACGGCCTCGCGCTCGCGGGGCGCCACCTCGGTCTCCTCGTCGTAGGACGAGTAGTGGTACGGCGTGCGGGCCGCGAACTCGGCGGCGCAGGTGTCGACCGTCTTGTAGACCGGCCGGACGCCGAGCGCGCGCCGCACCTCGCGGACGGTGGCCTCCCCCGCCGGGCCCATGCCGCGCAGCCGCGCGACCTGCACGTCGGACAGGCCGTGCCGCTTGGCGCGGCGCAGCACGTCCTCGGTGAGGGTCGGGCCGGCGGCCACCTCGGCGGCGACCTCGTTCATCAGCAGGATCTGGTCGAGGAACCAGGGGTCGATCTTCGTCGCGTCGAAGACGGCCTCGAGCGTGGTGTGCCCGGCGACGACCGCCCGCAGGGCCTGCTGCACGCCGACCATGCGGTGCTCGGTGGGTCGCACGATCTCGGCGAGCAGCTGGTCGAGCTCCGCCCCGGACGGCGCGTCGCCGTCCCAGTGGAACGAGACCCCGCCCTTGTCGATCGAGCGCAGGGCCTTGCCGAGCGCCTCGGTGAAGTTGCGGCCCAGCGCCATGGCCTCGCCCACCGACTACGACGTAGGAGAAGCCGCCCTCCTCGCGTCGCCGCAGGATCTCCTCGGCGGCCGCCCCGGGGTCGGCGGGCAGCTGCAGCAGCGAGTCCGCCGCGCGCAGCGCGCCGGTGTCGGTGTCGGGCGGCGCCATGAACGGGGAGACGGCATCGCCGACCACGGCCGCGTGGAACGCCAGCTCGAGGTCGGCGCGTGACCGGAGGTCCGCCGCGATCTCCATCGTGACGGCCCGCGGGTCGTCCGGCATGATCGCGACCGCCGCCGTGTCCGCGAGGTCGGCGGCGAGGGCGCGGGCCTTCGGGCCTCGCACCGCCATCACGACCGGCGTGCGCCGCGCCGCGCCGTCGAGCCGGCGGAGCAGCGCGACCGCCTCGCCCATGCGCGCCAGTCGTCGCCCGGCCGGTAGGACCGGCATGCCCAGCTCCCGCAGCTCGTCCTCGATGCCGGGCCTCCCGGCGCCGAGGCCCATCTCGAAGCGGCCCTCGGTGAGCACCGACAGGGAGTGCGCCTCCCAGGCCACGGCGCGGGCCGTGCGCAGCGGCGAGGCGTACACCCAGGTGCCCACGCGGACGTCGGCGAGCGTCGCCGCGACCGCCAGGGTGGGGCCGGGTGCCGGCTGCCACTGCTGGACGTCGGGCATCAGGAGGGTCGAGTACCCGTGGTCGGCGATCCGGCGCACCTGGTCCCGCCACGCGGGGAGGTCGGCGCCGACGGGGGCGACGACCCCGAAGCGAAAGCGCCGTGCCGGCCTGGTCGTGTGGTCGTGGGGCATCGTCGCGGTCCTCTCGCGCAGGCGTCGTGGTCGGGACGTGCTCATCGACCGCCGGCGGGGCGCGAACTCATCGGGCGCCGGCCCGGGGCTCCCAGCCGGGACACAGCCCGCGCTGACTACAGTGGGGGCGTGACGAGCGACACCACGACGGGACCCGGTCTGCCGACGGACGACGACGCCCGGCGGGCGGGGGACACCGCGGCCCGCCTGGACGAGGCGATCCTCGGCGGCCCGCGCCGGTACACGCTGTCCGACCTCGTGGAGGGCACCGGCCTGTCGCAGGAGTTCATCGAGAACTACTGGCGCTGGCTGGGGCTGCCCGTCACCCACCCCGCCGAGGTGGGGTTCACCGACGCGGACATGCAGGCGCTGCGCGAGATCGGCGAGCTCGTGGACGCCGAGCGGCTCGACGAGCAGGCCCAGATGACGCTCATCCGCTCCCTCGGGCACACCACGGACCGGCTCGCCCTGTGGCAGGTGGAGGCGTTCGTCGAGCACCTCAGCCGCCGCGACGGCCTGGACGACGTGAGCGCGCGGCTCGCCGCCATCGACCGCATGCCGGACCTCACCTCGCAGCTCTCCCGCCAGCTCGAGCACGCCTGGCGGCGCCAGCTCGCCGCGCTCACGGGGCGGCTCGCCACCGAGTTCGGCGGCGCGCGTCGCGGCACCCAGGAGGCGCACGACGACGAGCTGCCGCTGCCGCGCGCCGTCGGGTTCGCCGACATCGTCTCGTTCACCAAGCGCACCGCGGGCCTCGGGTCGCAGGAGCTGTCGGAGTTCGTGCAGCTCTTCGAGTCCCGGGCCCGCGACGTCATCACCGAGGCCGGCGGCCGCGTCGTCAAGACCATCGGCGACGCCGTGCTGTTCGTGGCCGACGACGTCACGACGGGCGCCGAGGTGGCACTCGGCCTGGCCGCGCCGCACGCGACCGACCCCGAGATCCCCGTGCGCGTCGCGTTCGTGTGGGGGCGGGTGCTGTCGCGGTTCGGCGACGTGTTCGGCTCCGACGTCAACCTCGCCTCCCGCATCACCGAGCTCGCCGAGCCGGCCACCGTGCTGGTGGACCCGCACACGGCGTCCCTGCTCGCGTCATCGTCCCGCTACGCCCTGACGGCGCAGCCGCCGCAGGAGGTGCAGGGCATCGGCGAGATCACGCCGGTGCGGCTGCAGCGCGCCTACACCGGGGGCTGACCCTCCGCGCGCTCACCGCGCCACCTCAGGAGGCGTCCGAGCGCACCACGCGCAGCGTGCGGTCGCCGGCGGCCAGGTCGTCCAGCGCCCGCTCGGTCGCCTCGTCGGCCGGGAGCAGCAGCTCGATCCGCAGGTGCTCGCCCCCGCCGGGCACCAGCACCTGCGGCTCCACGCGCAGGGCGCCGGCCTGCGGGTGGGCCAGCCGCAGCACGGCGTCCCGTCCCCGGTCGGCGACCGGGCGCGCCCACCGCTCGGTGAACGCGGCCCCCGCCAGCACCGTGAGGGCGTCCACCAGCTCGCCGAGGACCGGGTCGGACGGCACCGACTCGCGCTGCAGGTCGGCGACCACGCGGTCCGCGACGGCGTCCCAGTCGGGGAACAGGTCGCGGGCCCGCGGGTCGGTGAGGACGACGGGTGCCAGCCGCGGCTCCCCGTGGTCGAACAGGCCGGCGGGCGCGAGGAGCGCCCGGTAGGCGGGGGTGCAGGCGAGCACCGTGCCGAAGCGGTCGAGCAGGGCGGCGGGGGCAGGGGCGAGACGGTCCAGCACGGCGCGGGTGCCCGCCGGGATGTCGTCGCCCGGCGCGGTCGCCAGGCAGACGCCGGCCCCCTGAGCGTCCTTGGAGGCGAGCAGCAGCACGCGCCGCTCGTCGTGCCCGAGCCGGAGCGCGTCGGCGAGCGCGCCCACCACGGCGGGCGACGGGTGCCGGTCGCGCCCCTGCTCCAGGCGGGTGAGGTACTCGACGCTCACGCCCGCGAGCACCGCGAGCTCCGCGCGACGCAGGCCGGGGGTGCGGCGGCGCCCGACCTCGGGCATGCCCACGTCCCGGGGGCGCACGTCCTCGCGGTACGCGCGGAGCAACGCGCCGAGGTCACGGTCGATCCGGTCGGCGGTCCGGTCGGCGTCGGTCATGCGGCCAGCCTAGGCACGCGGCGGCGGCGGAGGGTGGCCCTGGCGCGGCCAGGCTCGCGGCGGCCTCCCGCCGGCGCGGCCGCCGGGCGACGGTGGACGCGTCGGCACCGACCCGGTGGCCGGCGCACAGCCGTCACGAGGAGCACAGCATGAACCTGGGACTGCAGGGGCGCACCGTCGTCGTCACGGGGGCGTCCGGGGGGATCGGGCGGCACGTCGCCGCCCAGTTCGGCGCCGAGGGCGCCGACGTCGTCCTCACGTACCGCGAGTCGAAGGACGACGCCACGCGCGTCGCGGAGGAGATCGGCGGGCGTGCGCTCGTCGTCCGCTACGACCAGACCGAGGAGGGCGCGGCCGAGGGCCTGCGCGACGCCGTCCTCGCGTGGACCGGCCGCGTCGACGTGCTGGTCAACAACGCGGTGACCTGGAGCCCGCCGGGGGCGGACGGCCCGCGTGGCTTCGAGCACGTGCCCGACGGCGCCTGGCTCGAGACCGTGCGCGCGAACGTCGAGGGGGCGGTGCGGCTGACCCGCGCGGTCGCCCCGTCGATGCGCGCGCAGCGGTGGGGGCGGCTGGTGCACCTGTCGTCCAGCCTGGTGCGCGACGGCGACGAGGGCACGGCGTACTACGCCACCGCCAAGTCGGCGCTGCACGGGTTCAGCCGGTCGGTCGCGTTCGCGCTCGGGCGCGAGGGTGACATCCTGTCGAACGTGGTGCTGCCTGGCCTCACCAGGACGGTGCGCAACGGGGGGATCGTCGAGGCGTTCGGCGAGTCCGCGGCGGCGCGCGCCCCGCTCGGCCGCCTGCTGGACGCACGCGAGGTGGCGACCGCGATCGTCTACCTCGGGTCGGCCGCCAACACGGGCATCACCGGCCAGGAGGTCGCCGTGACCGGCGGCGCCTGACCGCGGCTCAGCCGCGCCCCGCGGCGACCACGTCCGGGTCCCGCGGGTCGGGGTCGACGTCGATGAGCGACGGCCGGTTGTTCTGCACCGACCCGACGGCGTCGCCCACCGGCCGCGTCGCCATCCCGACCTGCGGGCCGGTGACGATGCCCATCGCCTGCTCGGCCCCGACCGCGGGGTCGAGCCAGGCGTCCCACGACGCCCGCGGCAGCACCACGGGCATCCGGTCGTGGATGCGCTCCAGGTCCTGCGACGCCGCCGTGGTGATCACCGTCGCGGAGACGAGCCAGCGGTCGGGGTCGTCGTCGGCCTTGGTCCGGTCCCGCCAGAACTCGTACAGGCCGGCGAGCGCCGCGACGCCGCCGTCGTCCGGGTGGATCCAGTACGGCTGCTTCGGCACCTTGCCCTTCGACCCGCCCTTCGACCCGCCCTTCGACCCGCCCCGCGCGGGGGCGCCGGGCGGGAGCTCGAGCTTGCGCCACTCGTAGTACCCGTCGGCCGGCAGCAGGCAGCGCCGGACGCCGAGGGGCTTCGCGAACGCGGACTTGTCGAGGAGGGTCTCGGTGCGCGCGTTGATCATGCGCGCGCCGATCGACGGGTCCTTCGCCCACGACGGCACGAGCCCCCAGCGCGCCAGCCGGAGCGAGCGGGTGATCTCCCCGGTCTGCCCGCCCTCGAGCCGCTGCGGGCGCTCGACGACGATGCGCACGGGGTCGGTGGGGGCGACGTTCCACGACGGGGGCAGGAGGCGCGCGTCCTCCGCGATCTCGGCGACGGCGAGGTCGTCGGCGATGTCCTGGGCGTCACGGAAGGACGCGTAGCGGCCGCACATGGGTCCATCGTGACGCATCCCACCGACACCCGGGCGGCCGGCCGGGGGATTCTCCCTGGGGCTGGTCGTAACGATTCGATACGATGGTGGCCATGCCCGACGACTCCGCGAGACTTCCGCGCGCCCGCTCTCCGTACCGTTGGGTCATCATGCTCGGGGCGCTCGCGGCGCTGCCGGCGTTCACCGTCGACATGTACCTGCCGTCGCTGCCCGAGGTAGCGGCCGACCTGGGCTCCTCCGCGTCGTTCGCGCAGCTGTCCGTCTCCGTGATGCTCATCGGCGGCGCCCTGGGCCAGCTCACGATCGGCCCGCTGTCCGACCGCTTCGGGCGCCGGGCGCCCCTCATGTGGGGCCTCGCGCTGCACGTCGTGACGTCGATCCTGTGCGCGTTCGCGCCGAACATGACCGTCCTCGTCGGGCTGCGCCTCCTGCAAGGCTTCTTCAACGCCGCGTGCGGCGTCGCGGCGATGGCGGTCGTGCGCGACCGGTTCGTCGGCGCGGAGGCCGCGCGCATCCTGTCCCGGCTGATGCTCGTCATCGGCGTCGCGCCCATGCTGGCGCCGACCTTCGGCTCCGCCGTCGCCGCGGCGGCCGGCTGGCGCTGGGTCTTCGGCTTCCTGGCGCTCGCGGGCGTGGCGATGGGCCTGGTCGTGTGGCGGTTCATGCCGGAGACGCTCCCCGCCGGACGACGCCAGACCGGCGGTGCGCGCAGCGTGTTCGCCGGCTACCGCACGCTGGTCAAGGACAAGCAGTTCATGGCGCTCGCCGTCATCCCCGGGCTCGGGCAGGCCGTGCTGATGAGCTACGTGGTCGGCTCGCCGTTCATCTTCCAGGAGGGCTACGGGCTGAGCCACGGGCAGTTCTCCGTGCTGTTCGCCGTCAACGGCCTGGGCCTGGTGCTGTCCGCGCAGGTGAACGCCGCCCTGGTGCGGCGGGTGGCGCCCATCCGGCTGCTGCGGGCCGCGCTCGCGATCCAGGGCGTCGTCGCGGTCGGGCTGCTGGCGGTGGCCCTCACCGGGGCCGGCGGGCTGATCGGCCTCCTCGCGATGCTGTGGCTGGTGCTCGCCTTCCAGGGGCTGATCCCGGCCAACGCGTCGGCCATCGCGCTGTCCCGGCACGGCGAGCGCGCGGGCACCGCGGCCGCCGTCATCGGCGCCGTGCAGTCCGGGGTCGCCGGCCTCGTGTCGCCGCTGGTGGGCGTGCTCGGCGGCGACGCCGTCGCGATGTCCTGGGTGATGCTCGTCGCGCTGGCCGGCGCGATCGCCGTGCTCGCGTTCGCCACGCCCGCCTACCGCAAGGACGGCTGGGTCAAGCTGGCCTGACGGTGAGGGTCGGGTTCGCGGCCTGATGGTGCCGGGCCGTGGGGCGTCCTAGGCGAAGCCGAAGACCGGCCCGAACGCCACCACCACGAGCGCCGCCCACACCGCGTACACGGGCAGGAAGCGGGTCTGCCACCGGACCAGCGCGCCGAACGGCTGCCGCTCGCGCAGGAAGCCGAGCAGGAGCAGCCCGGACCGGGCCAGGTGCACCAGCAGCAGCAGGTTGAGCCCGAGCGCGGCCACCTTGTTGGGGCTGAAGCCGAACTCGGCGATACGGGTGAGCATCGCCGTGAGCGCGACGGCGTCCACGGCGAGCGCGGCCGCGACGAGCACCAGCTGGAGGCCGTCGAACCAGCCCGGGCGGGCGAGGGAGTCGCGGGCCGAGACGGAGTACAGCAGCAGGCAGAGCACCAGCACGAGGATCGCGTCCATGAGGATGAGCAGCTCGCGCTCGACGTCGGCCAGCCCGCCGGCGCCGAGCAGGACGACGAGCGTCACCAGCAGCATCACCGTGGTCAGCGGCGTGAAGACGCGCGTGAGGACCGGGGCGATGTTCTCCACGACGTCCTGCTTCGCCTCGACGAGCCAGGCCCCGACGACGACGGCGCCCGGCACCGCGAACGGCATGATCCAGCTCTCCATCGCGGGCTCGATGTCCATGCCGACGAGGCTCAGGGTCGCGGCCGTGAGGCCCAGCAGCACCCCGCCGCCGATCGCGAGCAGCGTCACGTAGACGACGAGCTCGCCGGTGAAGCGCGCGAAGTCCATCCGCGGGTCCTGGTCCCGCCAGCGGCCACCCACGTAGACCACGCCGACCAGCGCCCACAGCACGACGGGGGCGTGGATCGCCGCGAGGACGACGGTCGACCCCGTGTCGACGTACGGGTAGACGTTGAGCACGACGGCGAGCAGCGCGTACGGGACCAGCAGGGCGCCGACCACGCGCCGTGCGACGCGGCGCTTCCACACGAAGTAGGCGGCCAGGAACGGCGCCGTCATGAGCGGGACGTTGCGCAGCAGCGCCGAGTCCGTGTCGAAGGCCGCGAGCGCCACCTTCACCGCGATCCCCGCGCCGACGGCGAGCGCGAGGACGACGGCGAGCTCGCGCCACGCCGGGCCGGACGCCTGCGCGGCATCGTCGTCCGGGACGAGGACGAGCTGCTTCCACAGCCGCTCGGAGTGCTCGCGCGCGAACTCGTGCGAGACGGCGTCGAGGTTGCCCATGCGGCGCACCGCGACGAGGAACGCCTCGTCGTCGTCGAGGCCCGTCGCGGTGAGGTCGTCGACCCGGCCGCGCAGGTGGTCCTCCATCTCGTCCACGTCGGCGGGCGCGATGGCGCGGTGGCGCTGCACGTACGAGCGCCACTGGTCGATCTGCGCCTCGAGGCGCTCGCGGGAGGCCATCAGGCCCAGCCCTCCGCGACGGCGGGGCGGGCCGGGGCCTGGGCCGCCTGCTGGGCGGACCGCCAGACCTGGTGCAGCACGTCCGCGACGACGGACCACTGCTCCTGGCGCTCGGCGAGCGCGTCGTGCCCGGCCGGGGTGAGGGCGTAGTGCTTGCGGCGCCGGCCGGCCTCGGAGGTGCCCCAGGTCGCGGCGACCAGGCCCAGGCGCTCGAGGCGGTGCAGCAGGGGGTAGAGCATCCCGTCCGTCCACTGCATGCGGCCGCCGGAGAGCTCCGTGACCCGCTTGAGGATGGCGTACCCGTAGGACTCGCCCTCCGCGAGGATGCCGAGCACCAGCGGGGTGGCGGACGCCGCCACCAGGTCCTTGTCGAAGCGCACCTCGAGCTCCTATGTCTAGATCTGCTAGGGGTGCTGAACCTAGCAGATCTAGGCATCGCTCGGGAGGGGTCGACCGGGTGGTTCGGCGCCGCGGCCTTCAGGCGCCACGGGATCGTCGCCCGGCGTTCATCCAGGGTTCGTCGAGCCGTCGCGGAGCGCCGGTGGGATCGGGCCATGACTCGCTCACCGAACCAGGCTCGCGCCCTGCGCCTCGTCGCGGCCGGCGCCGCCGCGGCGGTCGCGCTCACCACCGCGGCCGGCACCGCCGCCCTCGCGGACGGGCGCCCCGGCGGCCACGGCACGCATCAGCCGACGCCCGGCCACGGGCGACCGGGCGCCGTCACGACCCACCTCGTCCCGACGCTCGAGGGGCGCGCGACGCTGTCCGCGGACTTCCTCGCCGAGGGACCGTCGTCCGGCGCCCAGGCCTCCGCCGCCAACGGCCGGCAGGGGCCGTGGGACGGTCAGGTGATCCCGGGCTTCTCGGCGATGGTCGACAACGGCGACGGCACGTTCTGGGCGCAGCCGGACAACGGCTTCGGCAGCCAGGGCAACTCGGCGGACTTCCTGCTCCGCAGCTACCTCGTCGAGCCGGACTGGGACACCGGCGGCGGCCGGGGCAGCGGCTCGGGCGAGATCGAGGTGCTCGACCACATCTCCTACGACGACGAGAACCACGTGCTGGACTTCGACATCGTCAACGAGGGCACGGACGAGCGGCTGCTCACCGGCGCCGACTTCGACGTCGAGTCCGTGGTGCGTGCCGACGACGGCACGCTGTGGGTGGGCGAGGAGTTCGGTCCGTTCCTGCTGCACTTCGACGCGGACGGGACGCTGCTCGAGAAGCCCTACCCGCTGCCCGGCGGGCTGCGGTCGCCGCAGAACCCGTACCTCGCCGACGGCGAGGAGCCCACCGTGCGCGCCAGCCGCGGCTTCGAGGCGATGGCGGGGGTCAAGGGCGGGCGCTACCTGTACCCGGTGCTCGAGGGCGCCCTGGTCGACGACACCGACCAGCGACGCCGCGTCGTCCACGAGTTCGACACCCGCCGCGGCGCGTACACCGGCCGCACCTGGGACTACCAGACCGACCAGGAGGCCAACGTGCTCGGCGACGCGTTCGCCGTCGGCAAGGACTCGTTCTGGGTCGTGGAGCGGGACGACTTCGAGGGGCCGGCGTCGGTCACGAAGCGGGTCTACGAGATCGACCTGAGCGAGACGGACCGGGAAGGCTTCGTCCGCAAGGAGCTCGTCCTCGACGCGCTGCGGGTGGAGAACCCTGACGGCATCGACGCGGGGGAGGGCTACGGGCTGGGCGAGACGTACGCGCTGCCCGTGCAGTCGTTCGAGACGGTGCTCCGGCTGCGCGACGGCCGCATCCTCATCGGGAACGACAACAACTACCCCGGCAACGCGGCGCGGAACCCGGGCACGCCCGACGACACCGAGATGGTCGTGATCGACCTGGAGAAGCAGCGCACGCGGGACGACGGCGTCACCGTCGTCGGGCACCGCGGCGCGTCCGGGGACCGGCCCGAGCACACTCTCGCCGCCTACGAGCAGGCGATCCTGCAGTGCGCGGACGTCATCGAGCCCGACGTCGTGCCGACCAAGGACGGCGTGCTCGTCGCCCGGCACGAGAACGAGATCGGCGGCACGACCGACGTCGCCGAGCACCCGGAGCTCGCCGACCGCCGCACCACGAAGACGATCGACGGGAAGGCCGTCACGGGCTGGTTCACCGAGGACTTCACGCTCGCCGAGCTGCGGACGCTGCGCGCCACGGAGCGGCTGCCCGAGCTCCGCCCGGACAACACCGCCTACGACGGCCTGTACCAGGTGCCCACCCTCGACGAGGTGCTCGATCTCGCCCGCCACTCCGAGACCTGCGACGGCCGGCCCGTCGGCGTGGCGCCCGAGACGAAGCACCCCACGTACTTCGCGTCCATCGGGCTGCCGCTGACGGACCCGCTCGTCGCGGAGCTCGCCGCGAACGGCCTCGACTCGCGGCGCGCGCCCGTCGTCGTGCAGTCCTTCGAGACCACCAACCTGCGCGAGCTCGACCGGCGCACCGACGTGCGCCTCGCGCTCAACGTCTCCGCGAGCGGAGCGCCGTACGACCTGGTGGCCGCCGGTGACCCGCGCACCTACGCCGACCTCGTCACCCCCCGAGGCCTGCGCGACCTGGCCCGGTACGCCGATATCGCGAGCCTGGAGAAGAACGTCGTCGTCCCCCGCGCGGCCGACGGCACGCTCGGCCGCCCGACCTCCGTGGTCCGCGACGCGCACCGCGCGGGGCTGGAGGCCTACGCCTGGACGTTCCGCGCCGAGAACCAGTTCCTCCCGGCCGAGCTCCGCTCGTCGGCGGACCCGGCTGCGCACGGCGACCTGGCGGCGGAGCTCGACACGTTCCTCGACACCGGGCTCGACGGCGTCTTCGCGGACCAGCCCGGCATCGCGGTCGAGGCCGTCGCCGCTCGGCGCTGACCGGTCGCGCGGGGGGTGATCCCGTGGTCGCACGGGGCACCCCTCGCGCGAACATGCTGCTCAGGCCCTAGGATCGCGCTTGTGCGGACCCTGCCACGGCACGCGTCAAGCCTCGCCTCGCACCGGGTCGTCCGTACGATCGCCCTCGTCGTCACCGCGGTGGTGGCCTTCGTGGCGGCGACCGCGGTCGCGTCGTTCGTCGACCTGCGCTCCCAGATCGGGGTCTCCGACGTCGACGACCTCCTCGCCGGCGACGACCGTCCGCCCGAGGTCCCGGCCGAGCAGGACCCGACCGACCCGTTCGCGGGCAAGGACCTCAACATCCTGGTGATGGGCACCGACTTCCGGGACGAGGCCAACGCCAAGATCGCGGGGTCCGGCGACGAGTTCCACTCGGACACGACGCTGCTGGTGCACCTGTCGGGCGACCGCAGCCGCATCGAGGCCGTGTCCATCCCGCGCGACTCCCTCGTCGACATCCCCGCCTGCAAGCTCCCCGGCGGCGGCGAGACCGCACCGCAGACGAACGCCATGTTCAACTCCTCCTTCGCGCTCGGCGGCGGGCCGGACAAGGACGTCACCGGCGCCGCCGCGTGCACCATCCGCACCGTCGAGAAGCTCACCGGGGTGCGCATCTCGGACCACGTCGTCGTGCAGATGACCGGCGTGATCGGCGTCGTCGACGCCATCGGCGGCGTCACCATGTGCCTCCCCGAGCCGGTCAAGGGGCAGCGCGTGGACCTCGACCTGCCGGAGGGGAAGCAGAAGCTCGACGGGTACACCGCGATCAACTTCCTGCGCGCCCGCAAGGGCGAGGGCATGGGCCTGGAGATCGGCAGCGACCTCAAGCGCATCGAGCGGCAGCAGGCGTTCTTCGACGCCGCGATGCGCGAGATCCTGTCGCAGAACATCATCACCGACTCGCCCCGCCTGTACCGGATGGTGCGCGAGATCCTCGGCTCCATCTCCACGGACCCCGAGCTCGCGAGCCCGACGGCGCTCGCGGGCCTCGCGTGGAGCATCCGCGACCTCGACCCGTCGCAGATCGTGTTCACCTCGGTGCCCGTCGTGGACTCGGTGAGCCAGCCCGGCCGGGTCGAGTGGACATCGGAGGCGGACGCGATCTGGGAGCGGATCCGCGCCGACGAGGCGCCGCCCGGGACCGCCCCGGCCAAGGAGAGGCCGAGCGGCACGGCGTCGGCCTCGCCGGACGGCGCGACGGCCGTCGACGACGAAGTCGCGTCGCCCGACGCCGTCGACGGCGAGGACGGCGGCACCCGTGGCGGCAAGGACGGCGAGGGCGCCTCGCCCGACCCGTCGCCCAGCCCGTCCGTGCTGCCGGGCGTCTGCGCCTGACCGCCGCCGTGCGGTGACGGAAGGTCAGCGCTGGGGCAGGGCGCGGCGTGCCTCGAGCCGCAGGGCCTCGGCGACCCGGTCGAGGACCGTCGAGCGCAGCTTCCACTGCTGCAGGTAGACCGGGACGTCGACGACGGCGTCGCCCTCGAGCAGCGCGACCTGTCCGCCGGCGTGGCCCGGCCCGCCGTCGAGCATGCCGAACCGGGATCCCGGGCCGGGGAGCGGGCCCCACATGCCCCACCCCAGGCCGCGGCGGATGCCGTCGACGTACTCGGTGGTGCTCGGCACGTGGTGGCGCGGCGGGTCCGGGACGGCGGCGCCCGCCGCGGCGGCGCGCTCGCGCAGCCAGGCGTCCTGGAGGTCGTCGGCCCGGTTGAACACGAGCATCGGGGCGCGGCCCAGCGCCTCGATCGTGGGGCCGTCCGGGAACCAGCGGTCGATCACCTCCCGGGTGGCGGCCGGGCGGTAGCGGGTGACGCCGAGGAACGTCGAGGTGCAGCCCTGCACCGGGTCGCGCTGCGACGTGATCGCGGCCATCACGACTCCGGCCGGCAGCAGGTCCACGGTGCGGTCCTGGTCGTCGCGGTGGAGGTCGAAGCAGACGCCCTCGACGCGCGCCAGCGCCGGCATCACCCAGGTCGCGAGGGAGTCGGCATTGACGGCGATCGGCACCGTGACCGGGCGGGGCGGGGCGCCGGTGCCGTCGTCGTCGGCGTCCCGGGGTCCGAGCTCGCGGACCGCCTCCGCGCCGAGCAGCTCGACCTGGCGCGCCAGGCGCAGCAGCGTGCGCCCCGGCTCGGTGGGCGCGACGGGGCGGGTGCGGCGCACCAGCACGGAGCCCGCGGTGCTCTCCAGCGCGCGGACGCGCTGGCTCACCGCCGACGGCGTGACGTGCAGCGCGTGGGCCGCGGCCTCGAACGAGCCCTCGGTGACGACGGCGGCGAGCGCCTCGAGCTGGCGGGAGTCCCATCGCATGGTGACACCGTAGATGAAGGAACGCTTCATCAGATGAAGGAACCGTAGATGGACTTCATGTCACAGCCGACCTAGCGTCGAGGGGTGCTCACGCTCCTCGCCGGCCTCGGCTTCGGCCTGTCCCTCATCGTCGCCATCGGCGCGCAGAACGCCTTCGTGCTGCGCCAGGGCGTGCGCCGCGAGCACGTGGGCCTCGTCGTCGCGGTGTGCGCGGCGTCCGACGTCGTGCTGTACCTCGCCGGGACCGCTGGGCTCGGGGCGCTCGTCGTGAGCCACCCCGCCGTCGTCGAGGTGGCGCGGTGGGCCGGCGCCGCCGTCGTGCTCGGGTACGGCGCGCTCGCGGCGCGCCGGGCGTGGCGCGGGGACGAGGCGGGGCTGGCGGCCGCGTCGGACGGCGCGGTCGCCGACGCCGGACGGCGCGCGCGGCCCGTGCTGGTCACGGCGCTCGCGCTCACCTGGCTGAACCCGCACGTGTACCTCGACACGATCGTGCTGCAGGGCTCGCTCGCCGCGTCGCACGGCGACGGGCGCTGGCTGTTCACGGCCGGCGCGATCGTCTCCAGCGTCCTGTGGTTCGTCGGCCTCGGCTACGGCGCGCGGCTGCTCGCGCCCGTGCTCGCCCGCCCCGGCGCGTGGCGCGTCGTCGACGGCGTCGTCGCCGCGATCATGCTCGTCGTCGCCGTGAGCCTGGTGCTGCCGGCGCTCGCGGCGTAGAGCCCGTCACTTCGGCATCTCCTCCATCTGTTCGGCATGGCCTCGTGCCGAACAGACAGACGCGGTGCCGAACAGATCGGTGCCGGCGTGGCGGGGTCAGCGGGCGAGGCGGCGTAGGCGGTCGACGGCGTCGCGCAGCACGTCCTCCCGCTTGACGAACGTGAACCGCACGCGCGAGGCGAGCGCGTCGGCCGTCCTCGAGCCGGCGCGGCAGAACGCGGAGACGGGGACGCCGACGACGCCCGCGAGCTCGGGCAGGCGGCGGCACAGCTCGTGCCCGTCGGCGGCGCCGAGCCGCTCCAGCAGGTGCGTGCCGTCCGCGACGACGAAGTAGGTGCCCTGCGGGACGACGACGTCGAAACCGGCGGCGATGAGCCCCTCGCACAGCAGGTCGCGGCGGGAGGCGAGCGAGGCCGCCAGCGCGCGCGGTGCGTCGTCGTCGGCGAGCGCCCGGGCGATGGCGGGCTGGAAGGGCGCGCCGGACGTGTAGGTGAGGAACTGCTTCACCGTGCGCACGGCCGTGACGAGCTCCGCGGGGCCGTGCAGCCAGCCGACCTTCCAGCCCGTGAGGCTGAACGTCTTGCCGCTGGAGGAGACCGTGAGGGTCCGCTCCGCCATGCCGGGCAGGGTCGCGACCGGCACGTGCACGGCGTCGTCGAAGGTGAGGTGCTCGTAGACCTCGTCGGTGAGGACGACGGCGTCGGCCTCGCGCGCGACGGCCGCGACCTGCTCCAGCTCGGCCCGCGTGAGCACCGTGCCCGTGGGGTTGTGCGGGGTGTTCAGCACGATGAGCCGGGTGCGCCGGGTGACCGCGGCGCGCAGGGCCGCGGCGTCGAGCCGGAATCCCTCGGCGGTGAGCGCCACGGGCACGTGCGTCGCCCCCGCGAGGGCGATGCTCGCGGCGTGCGAGTCGTAGAACGGCTCGAGCGTGATCACCTCGTCGCCCGGCCCCGCGAGCGCGAGGATCGACGCGGCCAGCGCCTCCGTGGCGCCGGTCGTGACCAGCACCTCGCCGTCCGGGTCGACGTCGAGCCCGTAGCGGCGCCGCTGGTGCTCGGCGATCGCGCGCCGCAGCTCCGGCACGCCGTCGCCGGGCGGGTACTGGTTGCGGCCGGCGTCGATCGCGTCCTTGGCGGCGTCACGGATGAACGCGGGGCCGTCGACGTCGGGGAAGCCCTGCCCCAGGTTGATCGCGCCGGTGCGCGCGGCGAGCGCCGTCATCTCCGCGAAGATCGTCTGCGCGACGGCGCCGTCCGCCCCGAGCAGCCCGGTCGCGCGGGCGACGTCGTTCCAGCGGCCTGGCGGGGGAGAGGTCGGCATGGTCCTCGACCCTAGCCCCGGCCGGTCGCGGGTGCTGCCCGCGTCCGGCTACGGTAGTGACCAGAATCGACTCTATAGTCACTACGGAGGTGCCCGTGCCCCGTCCGCGCGTCCCCGACCGTCGTGCGCGCATCCTCGACGCCGCCCACGACCTGATCCTCGAGAACGGCTGGCCCAGCACGACGGTCGCCGGCGTCGCTGCACGAGCCGGCATCGGCAAGGGTGCCGTCTACCTGGAGCTCCCCGACAAGGCCGCGATCCTCGACGCCGTCCTGCGGCGCAGCACCCGGGACCTCACCGCCGAGGTGCGGCGTCGCGTCGTCGGGGCTGACGGACCTGTCGACCTGCCCACCGTGTACCGGTTCGGCACGGAGGCGCTGCTGGCCGACCCCCTCATGAGGGCGCTGTACGTCGGCGACGCGTCGCTGCTCGGTGACCATGTGCGCGACGTGGCCGGCGGTGCCGGGGGCGACCGGTACGCGGAGCGGTTCGGGTGGCTGGCCGAGTACGTCGCGCGGCTGCAGGACGCGGGCGTCGTGGACCCCGCCGTCCCCACCGCGGCGGTGGTGCGCGTGCTCGGGATCTTCAGCGTCGGCCTGGTGCACGCGCCGGGCACGCTCGGCGCGACGTCGGACGACGCGCTGCGCGACGCGGTCGCGCTCTTCGCCGACCTCGTCGGCCGCGGGCTCGCCGCCGACCGTCCAGCCGACCTGCCCGCCGACGTCGAGGCCGCCCGCGCCGCGCAGCTCGGCCTCCTCGCCCGCCTCGACCATCAGCTCGACCTCCTGGAGGAACCGTGACCGACCGTGCCGTGACGGGCGTCTTCGCCACCTGGACCGACCTGACCGTCGCCGGCGGACCCGTGCGCCACTACCGCGCCGGCGACACCGGGCCGCCGGTGCTGCTGCTGCACGGCGGCATGCTCGACACGGCGGCAGGGGTGTGGCGCTGCGTCGCGGGCGACCTCGCGGCGGACCACCGGGTGCACGTCGTCGACCTGCCGCGGCACGGTGGCAGCCGCCCGTGGGAGGGGCTGCTCGACGACGCGTTCTACCGCGCCTTCCTCGGCGACCTGCTGGACGCCCTCGGGCTCGAGCGCGTCGCGCTGGTGGGGCTGTCCCTGGGAGCCGGCGTCGCGGTCGGGTTCGCCCTGGACCACCCGGAGCGCGTCGACGCGCTCGTGGCGATCGGGCCCGGCGGCATCGGTCGACGGCGCCCGGCCCAGCTGCTCACGTGGCTCGCGCTGCGCACGCCCGGCCTGCTCCGGCTCACCAGCCGCTGGCTGGCGCGGCGGCCCGCCGTGGTGCGCCGGTCGATGGCGGGCAACCTCGTGGCCGGCGAGACCACGGAGGGCTTCGAGGAGATCGTCGCGCTCGTCGTCCAGGAGGCGCGGGCGAAGGCGGCCCACGGGGAGCCCGCCCTCGACGACTGGATGGTCCGCGCCTACGGGCCGTTCGCCATGGCGCTCGACCACCTGCCCCGCCTGCCGGGGCTGCGGGTGCCGTCGCTGTGGGTCCGTGGCGACCGCGACCCGCTCGTCGGGCACGAGGAGCTGACCGCGGCCGCCGCGGCCGCCCCGGGCGCCCGCCTGACCACCATCCGAGACGCCGGCCACATCGTCACCTACGACCAGCCCGACGCGGCGTCGTCGCTGGTCAGAGGGTTCCTGGCAGCGTCACGCGGAGGCGGTCCCGGGTAGCGGTACGAGGCCTTCGCCCGGGTTGTCCACAGGGCGGACCCGGGCGATTGCCCGGGTCCCCTACTCTGGTGCCGCTTTCGCCGCCGATGAGGGCACCGACGAGAGGACGGATCAGTGTCGATCGACACGCTGGCGCCCGCCGACGCTGCCGCGCTCCTCGAGCACGAGGTGCGCGAGCTCGTGCGCCGTCGAGCCCTCGACCCCGTCCGCGACCGGGCCGGGCTGGAGCGCCTCGTCGCGGAGGCCTCCGCCGACTACACCGAGCGCGCCACGCGCGGCGTCGTCCCGGCGCTCGCGGACCCGCAGGGCACCGCGCGCGCCGTCGTCGACGCGCTCGGCGGCCTCGGCCCGCTGCAGCGCTACCTCGACGACCCCGAGGTCGAGGAGATCTGGATCAACTCTCCCGCCAAGGTGTTCGTCGCCCGGCGTGGCGTCCCCGAGCTCACGACGACGATCCTCACCGCCGGCCAGGTGCGCGACCTCGTGGAACGGATGCTCAAGGCGTCCGGCCGCCGCCTCGACCTGAGCAGCCCGTTCGTCGACGCCTCGCTCCCGGGCGGCGAGCGCCTGCACGTGGTCATCCCCGATGGAATCCATGGGGCGGTACAGGTCGTCGTCAGGAAATTCTGGCGAAGCCCGGACCGGGCAACGGGCCATCCGGCAGCGCCTGGCAGGATGGCGGCGTGACGACCACACCTCGATTCATCGACGTCGAGACTGTCGCGAACGAGCTCGCGATCTCCAACGCTCAGGTCTACACGCTGCTGCGCAGCGGGGAGCTCCCCGCCATCCAGGTCGGACCGAAACGTGTGTGGAGGATCGAGCGGGCGAAGCTCGAGGAGTACATCGAGGCGCAGTACGTGGCCGTCCGTGCCGCGGTCGCGCGTGGCGACGTCGAGGTCGACGGGGTCTAGAGATCACGCCCTGCTCGCCACGGCGGGCTACGGCAGCCGGTTGGCCCGAAGCTCGTCGAGTTGGACCGGCCAGAGGCTCGTGATCGCCTTCGGGTGTACGACGATCGTGTGCACCGCGGCGATGCAGTGTGCGAACCTCGTCGACTGGCGCTCTAGGAACTCGCGCGCGCGTGGCTCGTCGGCATCGTCGGTCAGGCCGTGGCGCTCCCGGACATAGTGGAGCGCCGTCTCCATGATCCCTTCCGGCTTGCGCCTCGGATCCCAGGGCTCATCCGACCATCCGTGGCCGCCGTACCGCTGGAAGACCTCGGGGATGGCGCGGAATGCGAGGGGCAAGTCGATGAAACCACGGTCGTAGAGCTCAACCTCGGGCTTGCGACGTGCGACGAGGATCCGGCCACGGCCGCCGCTCCATCGCGACACCTCAAGCACGAGCACCGGCTCGACAGGGTCCGCGCCCGGCTTCCGCGCGTCGGCGGGCACGAGGCACCCATAGAGGTGGAAGACGTTGATCTCTGCGGTCAGCACCCGCCGAGGGTACGGCTGTCCCTGACGCTGCGGAATGGGCAGACCTACCCGCATGAGTTACGCCGCCGCGACGGCGGACCCCCATACCCGCGCGAACTCGACGTCTTAGGCGGCACTGGTACGACGCTAGCCGTCGGGCTTAAATTCCTTGAAGAACCATGCGCCCGAGTCAGGGATGATGCTTCGCAGGTCCTCGTCGACGTCGAGCTCATACATGGCGACCAGGGCGGCGAGGCGCTCGCCGACCGCGGTGCGCAAGACCGTGAGGGCCTCGACAAACGCGATCTCACTGCCGACACCGGATTCGGCGAAGGTCATGAAGTTCATGAACAGCTTGCGGATCTGCCGGAGCAGCAATTCAAGGTCCCGTCCAATGCCCTCGGTCATCAACTCCTGGGTAAGGGCCTTGCGGGCGTCGGAGGCCGACGCGATCGCGTAGGCGGGCACCTCCATCGCCATCGACTGCCAGAGCATTCGGTGATCCTCCAGGATCCGTATGACCCGGCGTGCGATCTCGGCGTCGCTCTTGAGGTACTCCCACTGAGTGCCCCCGACGGCCGTCGAGACTCCCGTGATGCGCACCCGCTTCGCCCTATTCGCCATGGCGGCAGGTTACGGCCGAGAACGAGGTCCCGCGCGGTACGGGTGACGTTGGCGATCGAGACGGAAGGATCCGACGTGAGGAAGCGGCAATGCGCTCCTCACCGGGCCCGGCGGGGAGCGCGTTGTCGCCTATGTGTCTTGGTGTGTGATTCTCTGACGGAAATCACGTCTGAGTACAGCCGTCTACAGCCCGTCGGGCCGCGGAGCCAGCACCCCTGTCACCTGCTCGGCGTTCCCACCGAACACGGACTGCATCGTGGCCAGTTCCTCGTCAGTCCGTAGGAGCTCCGGCTGAGCGAGTGGCGCCAGGGCGTCGATCACATCGACCACCGCGTATTGCCGCCTTGCTACGAGCTTGCGCGCGACGTGACGCTGCGCAGTCATCGGAAGTGCGACCTCCTTCGGCAGGTTCGCATCAGCCGCAAGGAACGCCTGGACGACCTCCCAGGCGAGATAGAAGACCTCGACGAAGGCCGCATCGTATGGAAGTGGGCAGACGACAAGGTTTCGTCGGTCGTCAATGCGGATCGCATCTGAGGCGCCCTCCTGCGACGGAACGATGCCGACGCGCAAGCCGCGTGCCCCCTCGAGCTTCGTGGGGTTGATCTTGACTGTGGTGCCGACCCACCGATCGTCGAATCGGGAGCCGAGGAACAGGTCCGCTTTCCACAGGCCGGCGATGCTCTGTGGAAGGCCGTTGCGTGCACCCTGCCTTCGGAATGCAGCGGCAGCCGTCGAGAGGTGTCGCCGGAGCTTGACCGGGTGCCCGCGGAGCCCGCTCATGAGCCGCGACTCCGAGGTGAGCGCCTCGGCTGCCGTATCGATCAGTTGCTGCGCGCCACTTTTCTCCGCACCGAACAGGATGGACCCGATGTCCTGCGTCGAGACCTTGCACCGCTTCAGGGCATCGGCCACTCTCTCGACCGTCGACGCCTCGCCTCTGGAGATCGCATCGTGGACTGCATACTCGAAGCAGATGCCGCAGTCGCCGTCACCAGGCCTGAGCAGGCGGGGAAGCATGAACAGCGGAACTTGCTCGTAGCCGCCGACGGTCTCCACCACCTCGCCCTTGAGCGAGTACAACGTGCCCTGAAGGATCGGCCTGACGATCGCCGTCAGGGCCGACACATGGTCTGCAACAGGGTTCAGTTGCTGTTCGGTGCGGATCTCCACGCTACGAGCCTAGGGCGACGGCCTCGGTCGCGGCGGGTGACTTTTCGGCTGAGTGGGGCAAGTCCGATACCGATGGCTCCACGTATCCCGTTCGGACGGAAGCCTCGGATCGGCATAGCAAAGGGAAGGATATTCCGACTTCTGAGAAGTCGTCATATCCTGACATCTGGTTGGCGAGCGGTCGGCGGTGCCGACTCCCATACCGGCCACACGTGGGCGGCTCGCCGCTCGTAGTCGACGACGACACCGTGCAGCACCTGCCGGAGGGCAGCCCGGCGCGAGTCGATCGGCAGGTCGTCCCACCGTTCGAGCAGCGTCCGTGCGAGCCCCGACGGATCCTCGGGGATCTCCACCAGGACCCGCTGGGCGTTCTCGAGTGCGGCGCTGACCTGCGCGCGCCGGCCCGTGATCTGGTCGCGTGCCGTCGTGTACGCGCCCTCGGGTACCACGCCAGTCGCGAGCTGCACCGTGAGATTCGTCAGCGCGAGGTCAAGGTCGTGCCGCTGCCGGCGCAGCCGCTCCACCTGTTGCCGGGCCCCATCGTCCTGTGCTGCCTTCGCCGGGATCAGGTTGTCGACGTCGGCTGCGATCTCGCGCAGCCAGTCCATCAGTGCGCCCTCGACCACCGTCCGCGTCATCGACCACGAACCGTGGCCCTCAGGCTTCCCCAGCGTCGTGCACCGGTATCCGATGAACGGCGCCCCCTCGCCGCCTCCGCGCGCCCGCGACCTCTTGGTGATGGTGAACCCGTTCATCGGCGTACCGGCCGGCGTGCACGGGCACAACGCGATCCCGGACAGCAGGTACCGGCGCACTCCCTCTCGCTCGCCGGCCCTCCGCTGGCGCTCGCGGCGGTACGCCTCCCAGGTCTCGATGTCGACGAGGCCCTCGTGCGCGCCCGGGTGGGGCTCGCCGCGGTGCACGACCATGCCGGCGTGTACCGGGGAGTCGAGGCACTGGACGATCGTCTGGTTGTCCCAGGCCGCGGCGTGCATGGGCTGGACGCCAGAGGCGGTGAGCCAGCGTGTGAGGTCGCGGATCCCGGCGCCGGCGATGTAGCGCTGATACGCCTCCACGATGAACGGCGCGGTCTCCGGGTTGGGCACGACGGCGCCGTCTTCCCACTGCCATCCCCAGGGCAGCTTTCCTCCTGGCGGGAGGCCGCGGCGCACGCGGGAGGCGTGGACCTCGCGCCACCCCTCGCCGATGCGCTCGGCCTCGAACGCGGCGAGCTCGGCGAGCATCCCGCGCGCGAACCGGCCTGATGCCGTCTGCTCGTTCGGCTCGGTCGCGGACTCGATGCGCCCTCCGGCCGCCTCGATGCGGTCGACGGCGACCGCCCAGCGGCGCCGGTTGCGGGCGAGGCGTGAGTACTTCCAGACGACGATGACGTCGATCTCGCCGGCCTCGACGCGCTCTACGGCGGCGTCGAGCTTCGCCCACCAGGCGGACTTGGCGCGCGACCCGGAGTCGTCGATCGCGGGGACGACGCCGACGACGTCGCCAGCGAGCCGCTCGGCGTGGTCGCGGATCGCTGTCTCCTGCAGCTCGGGCGACAGGAGCCGTTCGCCGCGGCCGCCTTCCTTGGAGACGCGCACGAGGCCGAGGACGCGTGGTCGCTCGGGTGCGGCGCGCAGGCGGCGGGCAGTGGTCATGACACGGACCTCAGGTGGCGACGGACTCGGACGGCACCGAGCGTCGCGTTCCGCCACACGTGCGCGCGCCAGAGCTCGACGAGCCGGGCGGTGACGTCGAGCTCGCGTGCGAGCGCGCCGGGGTGCGGACCGACGAGGCGCTCAGCGAGGGCGTAGTCGACGGGGCGGATCAGCAAGCGGGCCGCGTGGACGTCGGCCTGGCGCTCGTCGCGCTCGACGTCGTGTGCCGCGGACCAGTCGTGCCCGTGATGCCAGTGCCCCATCTCGTGAGCGAGGGCGACCTTCTGGGCGAGAGCTGACTTCCGATGGTTGATGAGGACGAGGCCTGATCGTCGAAGCTCCCCGGCCCGGCGGCCGAGGTTGTCAAACTTCACGTGCAGTCCCGCCTCCGCCGCCGCGGCCAGCAGCTCGTCCATCGTCAACTGGTTCTCCTCGTCGTTGGGGATGAGGTCACGGTTCCGTCTGCTGCGCCTCGGCTTCCTCATCGTCGTCGCGATCTAGCGCGGCGAGCGCGTAGTCGCCGGCCTCACCTCGCCGCAGTACCTCGCTGGCGGTCAGCCCGACCGCCTGGGCGATGAGCTCGATCTCGCCCACGCTCGCCGGCGGCGCCTCGGCGCGCAGGATGATGCCGATCCTGTTCATGGACATGCCGGTGGTGTCGGCGAGCTCGCGACGGCTGGCGCCGCTGCGCCCGACTGCGTCGGAGAGAACGCGCGCGATCTCACGGTCCAGCGGCTGCAGGGGCTTCGCGGTTCGGGCCATGTCTCGGACTGTACCCATTTCGGTTCAACCGCGCTAGAGCGCTTGACGGCGGACCGAAATGGGTTCACGATGGCGACCATGAACCCGAACCGAAATCGGTCCAACCTTGACGCCGCAGTCGCGGCCGAGGTGCGCGCCGAGATCGCGAGGCATCCGGAGGTGAGCGTCTCGAGCATTGCGCGAGACCTCAACATGCGGCGGTCGACGCTCTCGGTGAGGACGAACGGACACGTCCCGTTCAGCCCGTCTGGCCTGGCTGACGTCGCGCAGTTCCTCGGCACTACCGCGTCCGAACTCGTCGCTCGTGCCGAGCGTGCCATCGAACAGCAGCAGGTTCGGGGGGCCGCCTAATGGACCGCCCGCCCGCCCGAGCCGAGGCGCTCGCCGGTTTCGCCCGATGCATCGCTGAGGGCATCCGCATCAGCGACTCCCTCAGCGTCGAGGAGGCCGCGCGCCGCGCGCACTGCGCGGGCGGTCCGTCCATCGCCGAGCTCGAGGAGCGGATTCGCTCCCGTCGCACGGGCGGATGTCACCGGTCGACGACAGTCCCGCCGATGTCACCGCCGGGTGACATCCCCGGACGGCGCCGCCAGGCGGCCTGACCGCAGACAGCACGAAGCCCCCGCGCCTGGCAGGGCCTCAACGGGGGCTACGCACTCACCAAGGAGTCTACAGATGACCACCATCGACACCGCCACCCAGCACGTGATCGACAGCGTCCCCGGCGTCGAGCGCGACCCCGAATACGTCTCGTCCGCCCGGCCGACCTCCTCGCAGGCCGGCCAGCAGGCGAACCTCCGCGGCGCCGCGATCCTCACGGCCCAGCAGATGACGGAGGGCGCCCGATGACCACCACCCAGACCACCACTCTGAACCCGCTGAACGCTGAGTTCGATGCTGGCGTCGCTGGCGACGCCCGGGCGCTTGCAGCCGCGCTGCTCCGGCGGAACCGCCGAGACCCCTACCGCATGCGCGACGAGCTGTTGAGCTCCGCGGCCCGCTACGCGGCCCAGATGTCCGCCCGGCACCTGGCCGCGCGGAACCTCGACGACGTCGCTCGCACCTACGCCGACGCGTTCGAGCTGCTCACCGATCGGGAGCTCCGCCTCCTCCGCCGTAAGCAGCGTGACCACAGCGCCGCCGCCGTCGCTGACATCGTCGCCCTCGGCGGTGCCCGATGAGCGCCGCGCACGACATCGACGAGCTGCTCAAGGAGCACGCCCCCACCAACAGCCTCGCCGCCCTCGCCGCGACCACTCCGTGCGACGACGACGGCGAGCCCGACCTCGCCTCGCAGGGGGAGGAGAGGACGGCCGGCGCGCTCCGCGTGAACACCAGCACCGCGGGGCGCGCCGCCCGGCACCCCCTCGGCGTCGCGATGGTCCTCGCCCTGGCGCTCGCGGCCGTCTACCTCGCGGTCGTCGTCGCCTGGTTGTCGCCTCAGCACTCCGGCGGGCACCTCATCGCGTCCCCGCTCCTCGTCGTCTTCGGGGGCGCTCTCGTCTACCGCCTCGCCCGCACCCAGTACCGGAGGAGCCCGATGAACACGCCGACCGAGTCGCCCGCCCAGGTAGACGCCCTCGCCCCGACCGCCGCGGCCGACGCCGGCGAGCTGGTGCACCGCCTGTGCACCACGTGCTGGCCGAACTACGCGGCCCGCATCGGTGAGCGGTTCGCGTTATGCGGCACCGACATGCACTACGAGCGCGAGGTCGCGAGCGACGGCGCCGCTGTGCCGTGCGGGCAATGCGAGACCGTCGCAGCGACGCACCAGCACGGTGGCGTCCGATGAGCACGACGGCACTCACCCCGGCCGAGGCGGGCGCTCGCGGTCGTGCCCGCTCGGTGCAGACCTGCACCAACGAGCAGGTCGACGCGACGTTGCGCGCGATCGCCGGCGTGCGGGCGGGCACGGAGTTCTCCGTGAACCTCGTGCGCCGCCAGCTCGACGACGCCCGCGTGCCGAACGTCGCCCGCGCCGGCCTGTTCCGCATCGCTGTCGCCGAGAAGCTGATCGAGCCCGTCTACGTCACGGGCCCCGGCTTCCGCCAGCAGCGCCGCGAGCCGTCCACCGGTCGCAGCGCCCACGGTGCCGGCGTCCTGATCTACCGCCGCACCCGCACGACGTACCGCGCCGGGTAGACGCCGTGTCCCTCGCCGACGTCGACGAGCCGCTTTGCGAGCACGGGGCCCCCGCAGGCCGGAAGACCTTCTCCGGCCGCCCCGCCTGCCCGCTCTGCCGCAAGCACGATGACGCCCGCGAGGAGGCACGTCGGCAGACCATCGCCACCCTCGCCCGCCTACCCCGCCCCCGCGCCGACACCACGGCGCTCGCGGCCCACGACGACTGACCTCGCCCCACCTGACCACCAGGAGACACCCGTGACCGACCTGCACTCCGTCCCGACCCCGCTCGACGCCCGCTCCACCAACTTGCGCGACGGCGTCGAGAACGTCTACGCGGCCGGCGCCGCGATGATGGACCGAATCCGCGAGACGAGCGAGGGTCTCGGTGGCGCGCTCAACACCGCCCTCATCCCGGTCGTCGACGTCCCCGCCCTCCGTGACGAGCCGACGTCGACCACGGCCGAGCCCGAGCGGTTCACCGCCCGCGTGCACGTCGCGACCGACCCCACCGTCCCGGCCATCTACGTCGGCGGCGTCGTCAGCTGGCGCGAGTACTCCTCGCGCCTCGACCTGTACGGCATCGTCGACGGGCAGCGTGAGCGGCTGGTGTCCTTCGCTCCCCACGCCTGGGTGTGGGTCGAGCGGGTCACCGACGACACGGACGGGATCGACGCGTGAGCGCCGCCCCCGTGTCCGAGGTGGCGCGCCCCACGATGGTCGACCCGACCACGCTTGTCCTCGGCGAGAACGTCCGCCGCGAGGTACAGGTCGACGTCCCGTTCAAGAGGGACATTGCGGCCCGCGGCGTCCGTCAGCCCGTCGAGGTCCGCCGCGACCCCATGGACCAGCTCGTCGTGATCGACGGCCAGCGTCGCACCCTCGCCGCGATCGAGGCCGGCGTCCAGGTGCCCGTGTTCATCGTCGACGACATCGCCGACGACGCCGACCGCATCTTTGAGCAGCTCGGCGCCAACGGGCACCGCGCCGGTATCAGCAAGGCTGACCACGTCAGCGCCGTGCAGCAGCTGTTCCGCCTGCCCGGAATGACCGTCGCCAAGATCGCCAAGCGCACGCAGCTCCCCAAGGACGAGATCGACGCCGCGCTGACGGTCGCCGAGGCTGGAGCGTTCACACGGGCACGGCTTGCCGAGCACGACGATCTCGACCTCGTGACCCAGGCGAAGGTCGCCGCTGTCGCCGGCGCCGACGACGAACTCGCGGCCGAGCTCGCGGAGGAGATCGCCGGCGACCCGGAGCGGGCCGACCACGCCATCGAGCGTGTCCGCCGCGCGCGTGCCGAGCGCGAGGCCGTCGCGAACCGTGCGCGAGAGCTGCGCGCCCAGGGCGTGAACGTGCTCGGCGAGCGTCCGGAGACGTACACACCGGGGGCCAAGGCCGAGCACCTGGTGCGGCTGACGGACAAGCCTCGCGCGAACGGCAATGGACCGGAGCTTGACGTCACCGAGCACCAGATGTCCTGCCCTGGCCACGCCGCTTACGTGTACGTGTGGAGCCTGGGCGAAGTCCGCGAGGATGTGTACTGCCTGAGCTGGCGCGAGCACGGGCACTACAACCGCTACGCCCGCAACACCGCGGGGGCGACGTCGGGCGCTGCACCGGAGGAGCAGTCGGCCGCCCGCCGCCAGGTCGTCGCGAACGGGAAGGCCGCTGACGCCGCGCAGTCGGTGCGCCGCGCGTTCATCGGCGAGCGGTTCGCCAACCGCGCGGTGAAGCCGACCGACGTGGAGGTGCAGCACGCGGCTCTCATGATCGCGTGCGGCCGCCCGGACGAGTACGGCGTCAGCGTCGCTCTGCGCGAGATCCTCGGCGACGCCAGTGCCGACCTCGCCAAGGTCGGCACGATCCGGCGCACCCCCGACGCCGGCAAGCGGTACCTCCTGGTCCTCGCGATGGCGCTCGGCGAGCACGCGCTGTCCGTCACCCGCGGCAAGGAGTCGTGGTGGGCCTCGCCCGCGACGGACTCCTACGGCGGGAACCCGAACCTCGGCGGGACTCACCTGCGCTTCCTCGCCGACGCCGGGTACGGGCTGTCCGAGCTGGAGCAGACGTGGCTCGACGCCTACGAGACGAAGGAGGCGTGACTATGGCCGCGGGAACTCCGACTCCCAACGCGGACCGCACACGCGTGCGTGTCTCCGGTGGCGTGCCGAACGCCGCCGGCGCACGATCCGGTGTTACGGGGCAGTGCCGCCCCCGCCGGACCGCGTTCCCCTATGACGCGGCGCTCGGCCTTTCGGCCCCTGCGGACGGCACTGCTCCGGCCAGCCTGGCACCGCTCTCAAGCCCCTGCGGGGCCCTGCCCGTAGTTTCACCCGTCGAGCTCGGCGCGCTCCTCGGGGGCTGGTGCCACCGCCAGCGCCTGAACGCCCGGCGGGCCACGTGCTGAGGATCCCTGCCGAGCACCAGCTGACGCCGCAGGAGCTCGCGCAGGCCGCGTGCTTGGCCGAGGATCCGGAGCTGTTCTTCGCACCAGAGGGTCGCCGGGACTCCGCGGCCGAGCAGGACCGTGTCGCCCAGGCCAAGGCCGTCTGCGCGTCCTGCGACGTCCGGGCCCGCTGCCTCGAGGTCGCGCTGAGCAACGGCGAGTCCGACGGGATCTTCGGCGGGCTCACGGAGGACGAGCGCCGTTCGCTGCGCCGCCGGCGGTCCAGGCAGGCCGCCCTCGCTCGTTCGTCCGCCCGGCCCGCGCCTACCCAGCCTGCGCCCAGCCCTCAGGAGGAGCCCGTGCCCACCGCCGAGAAGCCCCGGACACGACGCCAGCGCCCCACCCTCGAGCGCGCCGACCGCGTCCGGCAGGTCGCCGCGCTCTACACCGGCGACGAGCAGCTCACGCAGGTACAGATCGCCACCCGGCTCGGGATCAGCCCTGCCACGGTCGCAAAGATGCTGCGCGAGGCTGATGTCGCAATCCGGCCTTCCCACACCCGCCCCAAGCGGTGGGCGCCGCCCGCGTCCGCAGAGAAGGACTCGGAGGGCTCCCGCCCCGGCGCCGAGCCCGCGCCGGCGCCGCGCCCCAGCGTGCGCCCCGCCAGCAGCGGGCACGGGTTCGTGTGGACCTGCCCCGGCCACAAGCCGGTCGTCGCCGAACTCACCCGCACGTACAAGGCCGCCTGGCTCGACCTCGAGGACCACCTGCGCAAGGAGCACCCCCGGGAGCAGGAGGCCGCCGACCAGGCCTGCCACGCCGACGCCCTCCTCGAGTTCGCGAACGGAGCCGGCTCATGACCGCCGCGGAGTGGCTCGGCGCCGCCATCTGCTTCCTGGCGCTCGCTGCCTTCGCCTACGTCGTCGACCGCGTGGGCAAGCGCCGACGTCGGGACGGCCGCCGGTGACGGGCCCGGTGCGCGGACTGTCCCGCGTGGAGTACGAGGCGCTCGTCGCCCGTGACATGTCCGAGGAGTCGCTGCAGCGCAGGGTCCTCCGCCTCGCACGCGAGCTCGGCTGGAAGGCGTACCACACCTACGACAGCCGCCGCTCGCAGCCTGGTTGGCCCGACCTCGCACTGGTGAGCGCCAAGCGTCGCCGGTTCCTCGTCGCCGAGCTCAAGAAGGAGCGCGGCGTCGTCTCCGCTGAGCAGCACGCCTGGCTCACGGCGCTCGCGGCCGCCGGCGTCGAGACGCACGTGTGGCGGCCCACCGACTTGCTCGACGAGACCGTCCTGCGCGTTCTCACTCGCGTGCAGGGGCCCGGTGATCGAGCATGACCGCCGCTGAACGTCGCGCGACCTACGAGAGGTGTGTGGGGAGTTCCGCGACGAACGTATCGCCGCTCGGCTGTCGAGTCTTCGACGAGATCACGCGTCTCGTCACACCGCCCGGCCCAACGGGACGTCGCTCAGTTCGCACGCGCCGTAGCACGCGCTTCGTGAAGCGGTGCTCGTCCTCGAGTTGGCGAAAGTACTCGTCATGGAGTGGGCCGTCGTCGTCGAGGGGATGCCACGCGAGGATCGTCGCTCCACGCCTTCGCGGGTGCTCGGCTGTCAGCAGGATCCACGCGCGCTCAGTGGGCCCGTGCTGCACGGCGAACTTGCGCGACTCGCTGATCTTGACGGTCCGCGGGATCACGTACTCGTCTCCTGGCGGCGGGTACTCCTGCTTCACGCCGAGGACCGCGAACAAGAGGACACCGATGTTGATCGTCCCCGTATTGGCGAAGAGGAAGATCTTCCACCTCGGCTCGCTATCGGCGTCGATCGTGCCCAGGGGCCGAATCTCGAACCGTCCCCACGGTCGCGCGTGCCAGTGCCTTATCTCCTGCGTCACAACGCCGACGGCCGCGATCGCCGCCAGCCCTGCCGTGATCGCCCATCCCCAGAACCCTTGCCACCACTCCATGCCGGTTGACCCTACGGGCGCGGGCGGCGTGGCGGCGGGCGAAGTTTCCCAGGGCAAGGAGGTGACCCATGCCTTCTGAGCTCTGCACCTCGTGCGGCGGCCCGATCAACCCCCACACGGGGGAGTGCCGCTGCTCCGACTGACCCCCCAACACCGAAGGGACCCACCCGTGACCGCACCCCTCGTCTTCCTCGACACCGAGACGACCGGCCTCGCCCTCGACGACGACATCTGGGAGCTTGCCGCCATCCGACGCAACCCCGGCGGCGACGACTACGAGCTGCACATGTTCATCCAGCACGACACGAACAAGTGCGCCCGCCTGCCCGAGTCGTTCTTCACCGATCATCTCCGCCGCTTCCCCGCCCATGACCGCGCCTGGACCCGCCGCACCGCGGCCGCCGCCATCAACGCCTTCCTTGAGCCCCACCCCAAGCACGGACCCGTCCACATAGTCGGCGCCGTCCCCAACTTCGACACCGAGCGCATCTCCCTCCTCCTGCGCGCCGAGCTCGGCGAGCGGATCCGCGACCCCTGGCACTACCACCTCATCGACGTCGAGAACCTCGCCATCGGGGCGCTCGTGGCGACGCCGCCCCGGATCGTGCTCGGCTTCGACGGCACCGCCGACGACACGGAGCACGCGGCGCTCGCTGCCAACGGCCGGCTCATGACGGTCCCTGCCGGCGGGCCTGAGACTGTCCGGGCCGACTTCGGCCCGCCGTGGGACTCCGACGAGATCTCGCGCGCGCTCGGTGTCGAGCCTCCCGTCGACGAGCGGCACACGGCCATGGGTGACGCCCGCTGGGCCCGCGCGATCTACGACGCCGTGATGGGCACTCGGCCGGCGTGACGGTCACCCAGGCCCCGCCGACGAACCGGCCACGCAAGGGGCAGAAGCTGCGGATCCCGCCCCTGGCGATGACCTACGTCGTCGTGTGGGACGCGTTCAACCTCGTGAAAGTGGGCAGGGCGTGGAAGCGGCACCGCCTCAAGGGGCTGACGGACACCGGCGGCCGCGTGCTGATCCTCGAGCGCGGCACGGCCGACGTCGTCGAGTGGGCGGTGCTGACGATGCTGCGCGCGCACCCCGAGGTCGTGCAGCCGGCGTTCGCGAACGCGGAGGAGGCCCTCGGCTTCCTGCCCCACGGCCGGGGCTGGACGGAGTGCTTCACGTTCGAGCCGGGCATGTACGACGCGATGCGCGCCCTGATCTTCCGAGGACTGGTGAATGGTGACCGAATCCAGGAGCGGCGTGCCCGCTCCGCTGCCCCCGCCGACGTCGAGCGGCCCGACGCGGCTCTTCACAGATCCGCTGCTCCTGGCCCTGCCGGAGCGCACGAGGTTGACGGGCCTCGGGCTGTGGCACCAGCACGTCGACCAGTCGGGGATGGGACCGGCCGACCCGAAGATGGTGCGCGAGTCGGTGTGGGCGGCGAGGCCAGACGTGACCGACGACGACGTCCTGGACGACGTCGTGGCGCTCGGCGACGCGGGATGGCTGTCGCTCGTCGACGGCCCGCGCGGGCTCACGCTGCTGCAGCTCGAGGGCTGGCATTCCACCGCCCCGACACCCCCAACTGCCCGAAACGGACATTTAGCCCCCGGAGTAGTGGGAGGGGAGGAAGGAAGGGTGGAAGACAGGAAGGAGCAGGCGCCGCCACCCCCGCCCTCCGGTCCTGTCCCGCTATCCGCGACCCTCGACCTCCTCGCCGACATGCCCGAGCCCTCACCCTTCTGCAGCCGACACCAGCCGTGGGGATCCGACGAGAAGTGCGGACCCTGCGGGGGAGCCCGCAAGCGGCACGAGCTGTGGTCCAAGGCGAACAAGACCAGGGAGACCAGATGAGCAAGCACCGTCCCGAGCGCACCGCCCGGCAGGTCACCTGCGACCGGATCACCGAGCGCGTAGCGGCCCTCGTCGAACCGTGGGTCGAGCCCATCGACCAGGTCGTCGGGCCGTCGCTGCAAACCGACGCCGAGCGCCAGACGTGGCACGACACGCCCCGTGGCCAGGAGGGCCCAGCGGGCCTCCCGCGCGTCGTGGTCCGCATGACGACGATCGAGCACGCTCCGCTGCTCGACCAGCTGCTGCACCCGGCGCCCGTGGCCACCGCAGGCATGTCGTCGTCGGGCCCCGCATCGCGGCCGCCGACGAGCATCGAGGGCTGGGCGGCACACCAGGACATCCAGTTCGGCACGCTCACGTGGTGCCGGGCCCTGCTCGGTCAGACGGTCCCGGCCGGCCCGGCGGATCGGCTGCGTCGGCTCGCCGAGCACGCGCCCACGCTGCGCGACGACACCCTGCACAACCTCGACGCCGACGTGATGCGCTGGTGGGTCCTGGCCCGCACCGTCACGACGTGGGCCGACCCGCCGTGGAAGCCGCACGTGCCGTGCAGCGCGTGCGGCGTGCTCGGCAAGATCCAGGTCCGCCTCTACCCGACGACGGCGTACTGCCTCGAGTGCGGCACCGCGTGGGACGGCCTCACCATTAACCAGCTCGGCGCGCACGTGCAGCTGCTGGCCGAGCATGCCGCGGCCGCCGTCGTCGAGCGGGTGATCGAGCGCCGGCCCTGCACGACGTGCGGGCAGGAGCACGACCCCGGCGACTTCACCGACCCCGACGTGTACCGCGCACACACCCCGGCCGCCCTGGTCGGCCGCACCACGCCCGACGTCGTCAGAACGGTCACGGCATGATGACCACCATGACGATCACCGAGTTCCTCACCGCCCGGTTCAACGAGGAGGAAGCTGCTGCCCGCGAGACGCTGGCCAAGCGCCCAAACACTGCTGCGATGTCAGAGCATCTCGCCGAGCACGAGATCTCCGACGCCGAGGCAGTCAGTCGCGCTGCGGCGCGGAAGCTCACGCTGCATGAGACCAATTCGTGGCTCGTCGGGCTGTCGCCGCACCGCGTCCTGGATGACGTCGAGGCGAAGCGGAAGGTCGTCGCGCTCTACAGGTTTCGGTCAGAGCAGGCTGATCCTGGGGTAGGGATGCCCGACGTGGCCGCGCAGATCGAGGCCCGTGCGGTCGGGCAGGTTCTCCGTATCCTCTCCCTGCCCTATGACGGCCACCCGGACTACGACTGGAGCTGGCGACCGTGACCACGCCGTGGCCGACGGTGTTGCGCTCGGCAGGTGATGCGCTACTCTGACGGCAGTGGGTTTGCCGTGCCCACGATCAGGCCTGACACCTCACCAGGTGCCGGGCCTTCGTCGTACCCGGGGTGGATCGGTGGTGCGCATGCCTCGCGGCTGGTCGCCCTGCACTCGCTGCCCCGAGCTTGCGCCGCCGGGGCAGTCGATGTGCGACGGATGCAGGGCTCAGGCAGATCGCGACCGGCGGCCTGATGGCAACCCGTACTCGACGCGCGGACACCAACGGTTCCGACGTCTCGTGCTCGCGAAGAACCCGCGCTGCGTCTGCTCAGGCGAGTGCGGTCAGCACGTCGGCTGGTGCGGAAGGCGCTCGACCGTCGCTGACCACCACCCGCACGAGCGCGTCGACCTCGTCGCGATGGGCCTCGACCCCGACGACCCCGCCCGAGGCCGCGGCGTCTGCGCCGGCTGCCACAACCGCAAGACCGCACGCACGAAGCCCGCCGGCTGGAACGCGCGCTGAGCACGACACGCGGCGACGTCGCATCGGCACGGCGAACGGCTGCACGGCCCGGTGGGGGGACCCCCCTCCCGGGCCCCGACCCCTACACCGCCGGTGAGGGGGATTTTGCTCTGTACGGGTCTGGTGAATGTGGCCTGACCTGGGGCAACGCTCGATCCCGCCCCGCGAGGGGGCGGTACCGCTGACCTGGCGGAAGGCCGGGAAGGACGACGGAACATGGCTGGGATGGGACCCGCGCCCAAGCCCGCGAGCACGCGGGCGCGGCGCAACAAAACCGCGACGCGGGCCACGCTCAAGGCCGATGCGTCGATCATCGCGCCGGAGCTGCCGGACAACGACTGGCACCCGATGGTGCTCGAATGGTGGCGGGACCTGTGGGCCTCGCCGATGGCGCCGGAGTACGACGACGCGGACCGTCACGGGCTGTTCGAGCTCGCGATGCTGCGCGACGACTTCTGGAAGGCCGCGACGCTCTACGACCGGAAGATCGCCGCGACGGAGATCCGTCTGCAGGACCAGCGGTTCGGCCTGTCGCCGATCGACCGCCGGCGCCTGCAGTGGGAGATCGAGCGCACCGACGAGGCGCAGGACAAGGGCGCTCGCCGGCGCACGACGGCCGCTACCCGCAACCAGGCGCAGGGCAAGCCCGCGGGTGATCCCCGCGAGACCCTGCGCGTCGTGTGACCACCTTCATCGTCCCGTCGTTCGACGAAGAGCCCTGGCCGTCCCTCGGCGGCCCGATCTGCGACCTGATCGAGGAGCGCGCAGTCTTCGGACCGGGCTCCCTCAAGGGCGAGCCGGCACGGCTGGACGACGAGAAGCGCGCGGCGCTCTGGAAGGCATACGAGGTCTACCCGCGGATCGTCACGAAGGCGTTCGCCGGCGGCGGGCCCGGGCTGCACGTGCGGCGCAAGCACCCGCTCGCGGGCCGCCGGCGCTTCAAGCGCGTGCGGTATTCGTGGCGCAAGGGGACCGCGAAGACGGAATTCGGCGGGTGGATCTCGTTCGCCGAGCTGCACCCCGACGGACCGGTGCGGTTCGACGGCTGGGACGCGGACGGTAACCCCGTCGGGCGGCCCGTGCGCGACCCGTACATCCCGATGCTCGCCTACACGCAGGAGCAGGTGCACGAGCTCGCGTTCGGCGTGCTGTTCACCGTCACCACCGAGGGCCCGGACGCCGACCTGTTCGACTCCTCGCTCGAGCGGATCGTCCGCCTCGGCGCTCGCGGCGCGGACGGCAAGGCGGTACCCCTGGCCGGTTCGCCGAACGCGCGCGACGGCGCGCGCACGACGTTCCAGTACTACGACGAGACCCACCGCCTCGACGGCCCGACCGCGAAGTCGGCCTACGAGACGATGGAAGCGAACCTGCCGAAGCGTCCCCTGGACGACCCCTGGTCGCTCGGGACGACGACGGCGGGGCAGCCGGGCAAGGGCTCGGTCGCGGAGAAGGACAAGGACGAGGCCGAGCTCATCGCGAAGGGCGAGGTGGAGGAGCCGGAGCTCTTCTACTTCCACCGTGAGGCCGGGACGCACAACCCGACCACGGGGGAGCCCTACGACCTAACAGTGCTCGCGGACCGTGTCGAGGCCGTGCGGGAGGCGTCCGGGCCGGCGGTGGCCGCCTGGTCGGACCTGCGCGGCATCGCCAAGCAGTGGGACCGTCCTGGCGCCGACCAGCAGTACCTCGAGCGGACGTGGCTGAACCGGTGGACGCAGACCAGCGCGCAGGCGTTCGACGCGAAGCGGTGGCGTGACGACCTCGCGGACCCGACGGCGAAGATTGCCCGCGGCCGCGCCGTGACGCTCGGCTTCGACGGCTCCCGTTGGAAGGACACGACCGGCCTGGTCGTGACCGACCTCGAGACCGGGCTGCAGGACGTCGTCGGGCTCTGGGTCCCGGAGCCGAACGAGGACGGCGAGGAGCAGATCCGCGTCGCCGAGGTCTCCCCGGTCCTCGACCAGGCGTTCAAGGACTGGCGCGTGGTGCGGATGTACGGCGACCCGGCGTCCGGCTGGGACGAGCAGATGGCCACCTGGGCCGGGAAGCACGGACCGAAGCGCGTCCTGTTCTTCTACACCGACTCGCGCAACCTGCGCCGCACGGCGCAGATGTGCCGGGCCTACGCCGGCGGGATCCGTGCGGGCGAGGTCCGCAACACCGGGAACGCCGACCTGACATCGCACATCGCGAACGCGCAGAAGCGCGCGATCCGGATGAACGACGACGACGGCGAACCGCTGTGGGTGATGGCCAAGGAGCGCCACGACTCGCTCAACAAGATCGACCTCGCGATGGCGGGCGGACTGTCCTGGCAGGCACGCCTCGACGCGCTCGCCGCCGGCGCCGGCGCCCGCACTCCGTCTCGCGTCTACACGTCATCGAGCACACGCAGGAGGTGAGCCGCGCATGGCTACGACCGCTGAGGAGGTGCTGCAGCTCGCGACCCTGCTGTCGGAGAAGATCACGGCCCGGCGCCCCGAGGTGCAGGAGGCGAACCGGTACTTCCGCGGCCAGGAGGGCCGCATGCGGTTCGCGTCGGACGAGTTCCGGGAGTACTTCGCGAAGCGGTTCGTCGGCTTCTCCGACAACTGGTGCATGCCGGTCGCGCAGGCGCCGGTCGAGCGCATCGCGTACCTCGGCATGCGCCTGCCGGACGCGCGCGAGCTCGCGCCGGCCGAGGAGTCGGCCCCGCTGCCGCAGAGGGGCGCGTGGGGAGCAGATCCCGACCTCGCGCGCACGTGGGAGCGCAACGACGCCCAGCGCGGCCTGAACGAGGCCCTGCTCATGATGACCATCGCGAAGCGGTCGTTCGCCATGGTCGGCACGTCGCCCGACGGCGCCCGGATCACGTTCGAGAACCCGGACTCCGCGGCCGTCACCTACGACGGGGCCACCGGCAAGCGCCGCGCCGGCCTCGTCGTCTGGGAAGACGACACCAAGGAGTACGCCGAGCTGCTCCTGCCCGACGGCGTCGTCCCGCTCGAGCGGGCGAAGGTCGCCGCCGACCGAGGCGACCGCCGCGTCCCGCCCGAGCTGAGCGGCTGGAACTTCTCCGCGACTCGCGAGTTCCGGCCCCACAAGCTCGGCGCCGTCCCGCTGGTCGAGTTCCGCAACCAGTCCCTGCTGGACAACGACCCGATCTCCGACATCGGCCTCGTGATGCCGATGCAGGACTCGATCAACCTCGTGTGGGCCTACCTGCTCAACGCACTCGACTACGCGTCCCTCCCGGGCCGCGTGATCCTGAACGGCGAGATGCCCAAGGAGGACATCCTCGACAAGGAGACAGGCGAGAAGATCGGCGAGCGGCCGATGGAGCTCGACTCCCTGATCCGCGACCGCGTCGCCTGGCTCACCGGCGGGAACTCCGGCCAGCCCGTGTCGATCGCCGAGTGGAAGCCCGCCACCCTGGACGGCTTCTCCAAGGTCATCGAGCAGGCCGTGGCGCACATCGCCGCGCAGACCCGCACGCCGTCGCACTACCTGATCGCGTCGTCGTCGGCGAACGTCCCGGCCGCAGGCTACGAGCTCGCCGAGGCGGGCCTGGTCTCCAAGGCGTCCGAGCGAATCTCCTACGCCGACGCCGCGGTGCGCGAGGTCAACCGTCTCTCGGCGCTCGCCGAGGGCGACACCGCCCGCGCCGACCGGATCGCGGTCGGGAAGGTGCTTTGGAAGAAGCCCCAGTTCCGTTCCGAGGCGCAGCTGATGGACGGCCTGCAGAAGATGCGCGGTGTCGGCTTCCCGATGCGGTGGATCGCCGAGGAGTACGGGCTGTCGCCGGCGGAGGTGGATCGCGTCATGGACATGATCCGCGAGGAGAACACGGACCCGACGCTCGAGCGCATGGGCCGCGACGTCGCCGCGCTCACTACCGGTCGGGGCGACGCCGCGTTCGCCGAGGAGTGAGCGGCCGTGGCCACGATCCTCGCGGCCGCCGTCGAGCACTACCGGCAGATGCAGCGCCTGCAGCTGGTGGCGGTGAAGGCGTCCCGTCGGGCCTGGGGGCGCGTCGACGGCCGGTTCATCACACAGTCGTGGAACGACGCTCTCTCACAGCTGCTGCCGGTCCTGGCGGGCATCCAGGTGCAGGCGGCGGCCGCCGGCGCTACCTACTCGGCGCCCACACTGGCCGAGCAGGGCACCTACATCCCGCCCGAGGACTTCACGGACCCGCGGGCGTTCGGAGGGTACGCGTCCGACGGGCGCGACCTCGCCGGGCTGCTGTACTCGCCGGCGACGACGACGAAGGAGGCGATCGCCGCCGGGTACTCGCTGTCGCAGGCGCTGGCGACTGGGCGCTCGGCGCTCGACCGGATCGTCTCGACGACGGTTGCAGACACGGGCCGGCAGGCAGCCGGCGTGGACGTGGTCACACGCCCGGCGGTCGGGTACGTGCGGATGCTGAACCCGCCGTCGTGCTCGCGGTGCACGATCCTCGCCGGCCGGTTCTACCGGTGGAACGCGGGCTTCCTGCGCCACCCGCGCTGCGACTGCGTGCACGTCGCGTCGCGGGCCGGTTCGACGCAGGCGGCGCTCGACGAGGGCCTGGTCGACGATCCGTACCAGGCGTTCAACGCGATGTCGGAAGCCGACCAGGACCGGGCATTTGGCAAGGCGAACGCCCAGGCCATCCGCGACGGCGCCGACATCTCCCAGGTCGTCAACGCCCGCCGCGGCATGACGGCGAACGGCAACTTCACCACCGAGGGCACCTCCCGTCGCGGCAACGCCGGCGCGGGGCTCAAGCGCAGCCAGCGACGCATGACGCCCGAGCTGATCTACAAGCAGGCGGGCGGCGACCGAGAGCGGGCGCTGCAGCTGCTGCGCGAGCACGGGTACGTCCTGCCGCGCGGGCAAGTCGCCGGCGGCGCGTTGCGTGGCCAGGCCGAGGGCTTCGGGCAGATGGGCCGCGGCGGCACCCGTCGCGCAGCCTCGCAGGCCGTGCTGGACGCCCGCGCGACGGGCAGCCGGGACGCGCGCGACCGATACACGATGACGGCCGCCGAGCGGCGCCTGTACGACGCCGAGCTGCGGTACCTGGCCGTGCTCGAAGGCCGCGACCCGTTCCAGTCGCCCGGCTTCGGCAACCGCCCGGACCCCACCGGCGCCCTGACCGGCTACGGCCGCTCGAGCGCGTCGGGCCGCATCCGCCCCGTGACCCCGGACGTCGCCGCCCGCGTCGAGTCCGAGTACCGGCTCCTGCTCGCCACCCGCGGGCAGGTCTTCACCGCCTGACGTCCGCAAGGGACGCCCGGGCCCACCTCCGCAAGGGAGACCGCACCATGAAGCGCAGCATCCGCCACCGGCTGATGTTCATGACGACCCCGACCGACGGCGAGCCCGCCGGAGGCGGTAGCACCGCGCAGGAGGGCGCCGCCGGCCAGTCGACTGCCGACGGCGCCAACACCACCAGCACCGAGACCGGCGGCACGACCGAGGCCGAGCCCACGGACTGGAAGGCCAAGTTCGACGCGCAGCGGGAGATCAACCGCAAGCTCGAGGAGCGCGTGAAGG
>JADHZE010000100.1 GCA_026934365.1 Isoptericola sp. QY 916
GGCCGGCCCCACCGCGTGCGCGGCACCGTGGTGCACGGGGACGCGCGCGGGCGCGAGCTCGGCTTCCCGACGGCGAACCTCGGGCACGCCGAGGGCATGGTCCCCGCCGACGGCGTGTACGCGGGCCGGCTGCTGCGGCCGCAGCTCGCGCAGGAGGACCCGGGCAACCCTGACGCCGACCTGCCCGCGGCCATCTCCGTGGGCACCAACCCGACGTTCGACGGCGTGGAGCGTCGCGTCGAGGCCTACGTGCTCGGCCGCGACGACCTGGACCTGTACGGGGAGACGGTCGTGCTGGAGCTCGTGGAGCGGCTCCGTCCCACGCTGCGGTTCGACGGCGTCGAGCCGCTCATCGAGCAGATGCATGCCGACGTCGCGCGGGCACGCGACATCCTGCGCTGAGATCCCGCGCTGCGATCCTGCGCTGACGCCTCCCGCGACGCGGGAGCGGGTGAAAGCGCGCGTGACGGGTCACGGGCGCGGTCGGCGGCCCTCTCTCCTGGCGTGACGGAGCGGGCGTGCCCGGTCCGTGGGCCGCGGTGGTACCGCGGACCCGTCGCGGCGTGCCATCGCACTCCCTGATCCACTGCGGTGGCCGCGTCGCAGCGCGCTGTCCCGGGCCGTCTCCCTCCCTGAGCGGCGGCGGCCCGGGACTCGCCCCGCGTCGGGCGGCGCCCGGCGCCCGCTTCTCCCGAGAGGGGCAGAGCCATGGCGGCTCAGCAAGCCATCGAGCAGGAAGCGCCCGAGCCCGGGCACGACCTCCACTCGGACCCGGTCGGCCGGACGGTGCGCAGCGTGCGCCACGGCGGCCAGGTCCGCCCGCGCCCTCGACCCCGTCCGCGACCCGATCCCGACCCGGGGTCGTCGCCCGCACCCCTGCTGCACGAGACGGAGCTCGCCGTCCTGCGCGACATCGTCGAGGACCGCTTCGAGGCGACGACGTCGTTCGACTACCTCTTCCGCGGCCTGCGCGGGCGCTTCCCCGCCGCTCACCTGCCGGTCGGCGACGGCGACGACCCGCCCGAGGGGCCGATCGGTGGACCGACCGTGGACGCGGTCGTCGCGGCGCTGAAGAAGCTCGGCGCGGGGATGATCGAGCCGGCAGGTCCGCCGAACCCGGCCCTGGACTCCACGGTCCCCGCGATCTACACCTACTGGGGTCAGTTCATCGACCACGACATCACCCTCAACACCAACGGGCCCGACGGCCCGCCAGGGGCGGGGGAGCGGCCGCGACCCGGCGACCTGGTGCTGGGCGACATCGTGTCCGACCCGTTCACGGCGTTCCCGCCCGAGGTCGTGGTCCGCAGCCTGCACAACGGCCGGCACCCGTTCCTCAACCTCGACAGCCTGTACGGCAGCGGACCGCGGTTCCCGGGCGAGCCCGGTCGGAGGACAACCCGCAGCGAGGCCGCGTACGCCACGACCGACCCGACCAAGCTCGCGCTCGGCCGCGTGGCGACGACCCCGATCCCGGGGTTCGAGCTGGTCCCCCCGGGCGACGACCCGCAGCGCGACCTGCCGCGGTTCTCGTCCGAGGAGATCGCGGAGCTCGACGTCCCCGAAAGCGACCGACCGGCCCCCGGGTCCGCGAAGATCCCGGACGGGCGCAACGACGAGAACCTCGTCGTGGCCCAGCTCCACCTCGGGTTCATCCGGTTCCACAACGCCGTCGTCGAGTGGGTCCGCCGCACCGAGCCGTGGCTCACGGTGGACGAGCGGGCGGTCTTCGACCGCGCCCAGCAGCTCACGCAGCACCACTACCAGTGGCTGGTCGTGCACGACTACCTGCGCACGCTGACCAAGCCGGGGGTGCTCGACGAGGTGCTCGTGGAGCCCTCCCTGCTGTTCCGGCCCCGCCGCAAGATCGCGATGCCGCTCGAGTTCGCGGTCGCGGCCTTCCGTTTCGGGCACTCGATGGTGCGGGGCGGCTACGACTACAACCTCAACTTCGGGAAGGTCGCCCCGCCGGCCGCACCGCCGCGGGCCGCGTTCGGGAGCCTGGTGCAGCTGTTCGAGTTCACCGGCGGCGGAGGCCTCGTGCCCACGGGCGCGCCTCCCGGCGAGGTGCTCCCGTCGAACTGGCCGATCGACTGGGCCCGGTTCGTCGACAAGGGCGACCCGGACCGCCGGCGCTCGGCGGCGAAGATCGACCCGTTCCTCGCCAACGGCCTGGCGACGATGCTCAAGGAGGGCAACGACCCGGGCCTGGCCCCGGGGGTCAGCGCCCTGCTCAAGCAGCTCGCGCAGCGGAACCTGCTGCGCGGGTACTGGCTGTCCCTGCCCACCGGCGAGGCGGTGGCGGAGGCGCTGCACGTGCCGGCCCTGACCCCCGAGCAGCTCACCCGGGGTGCGTCCCAGGACGTCAAGGACGCCCTGTCGGCGCTGGACGGGACGCCGCTGTGGTACTACGTGCTCAAGGAGGCGGAGATCCAGGGGAACGGCAACTTCCTCGGGGACGTCGGCAGCCGGATCCTGTGCGAGACCTTCGTCTACCTGCTCCGGGCCGACGACGCCTCGTACCTCTCCGTGGGCTGGACCCCGGCGCAGGGGGTGCGGATCGACGGCGGGAAGATGATCACGACGATCGGCGACCTGCTCCGCTTCGCCGGCGTCCTGGCCCTCGACGACGGCACGACGTTCCGCCAGGTCGGCGGGCTCCCGGCGGGGCACGACGGGGACTGAGCCGCTCGTCGTTGTGTCGTGGCACACGTCGCGCCGCCCGCCGGGATCCGGCGGGCGGCGCGCTGGTAGCATGGTGGGGCCGTACGAACGGCCGCGGATCCAGAGCGCCCCGGTGAACGAGTCCCGGAGCACCGCGCAACGACACCGAAGGAGAGCCATGCCGCTCGACGCTGCCACCAAGCAGTCCATCATCACCGAGTACGCCACTCACGAGGGCGACACCGGCTCGCCCGAGGTGCAGATCGCGCTCCTCACGCAGCGCATCAACGACCTGAACGAGCACCTCAAGGAGCACAAGCACGACCACCACTCGCGTCGTGGCCTGCTGCTCCTCGTCGGCCAGCGCCGCCGCCTGCAGGCCTACCTGCAGAAGATCGACATCGAGCGTTACCGCGCGCTGATCCAGCGCCTCGGTCTGCGCCGCTGACTCCGCCTGCCAGCCCGGTCACCCTCGCGGGGGCCGGGCTGGTCTGGTGTGATGTCCCTGTCATAACCACCATCGCGCCGCCGGATCCTCGTCCGGTCCTCGGTAGTGGCCCCCCGAACCGTCCGGCCCCGCGGCCGGGCCCGGCTCCGTGGGCCTCGATCGAAGACCGCCGAGCCGCGGCGGCGCCCTCGAGATCAAGGAGGGCACCCGTGGAGGGTCCCGAGATCCAGTTCGCCGAGGCCGTCATCGACAACGGCCGCTTCGGCACCCGCACCGTCCGCTTCGAGACGGGCCGCCTCGCCCGCCAGGCCGCCGGCTCCGTCGCCGCGTACCTGGACGGCGAGACGATGCTGCTGTCGGCCACGACGGCCGGCAAGCACCCCAAGGACCAGTTCGACTTCTTCCCGCTGACGGTGGACGTCGAGGAGCGGCAGTACGCCGCCGGCAAGATCCCCGGCTCGTTCTTCCGCCGCGAGGGCCGCCCCTCGACGGAGGCGATCCTGGCCTGCCGCCTCATCGACCGCCCGCTGCGCCCGCTGTTCGTCAAGGGCCTGCGCAACGAGGTCCAGGTCGTCATCGACGTCCTGGCCATCCACCCCGACGACGCCTACGACGTCCTGGCGATCAACGCCGCGTCGGCGTCCACGCAGATCTCCGGCCTGCCGTTCTCCGGCCCGGTCGCGGGCGTGCGCGTCGCGCTGATCGACGGCCAGTGGGTCGCGTTCCCGAAGTACTCGGACCTCGAGCGCGCCGTCTTCAACATGGTCGTGGCCGGCCGCATCGTGGGCGACGACGTCGCCATCGCGATGATCGAGGCCGAGGCGACCGACGACGCCTGGAAGCTCATCAAGACCGAGGGCGTCGCCGCGCCGACCGAGGAGGTCGTCGCCCAGGGCATCGAGGCGTCGAAGCCGTTCCTCAAGGCCCTCTGCGAGGCGCAGGCCTCGCTCGCCGCCCAGGCGGCCAAGGAGGTCAAGGACTACCCGGTCTTCCTCGACTACCAGGACGACGCGTTCGCCGCCGTCGAGGACGAGGTCTCCACGACGCTGCGCGACGCGCTCGCGATCGCGGACAAGCAGGACCGCGAGAACCGTCTGGACGAGCTCAAGGAGGGCCTGCTCGGCGCGCTCGGCGAGCGCTTCGAGGGCCGCGAGAAGGAGCTGTCGGCCGCGTACCGCGCCCTGCAGAAGAAGCTCATCCGCCAGCGCGTCCTCACCGACGGTGTGCGCATCGACGGTCGTGGGCTCGCGGACATCCGCACCCTGTCGGCCGAGGTCGAGGTCATCCCGCGCGTGCACGGCTCCGCCCTGTTCGAGCGCGGCGAGACCCAGATCCTGGGCGTCACCACGCTGAACATGCTGCGCATGGAGCAGCAGATCGACTCGCTCGGGCCGGTCACGCGCAAGCGCTACATGCACAACTACAACTTCCCGCCGTTCTCCACCGGTGAGACGGGCCGCGTCGGCAGCCCGAAGCGCCGCGAGATCGGCCACGGCGCGCTGGCCGAGCGTGCCCTCGTGCCCGTGCTGCCGTCGCGCGAGGAGTTCCCCTACGCGATCCGCCAGGTGTCCGAGGCGCTGGGGTCGAACGGCTCCACCTCGATGGGCTCCGTCTGCGCCTCGACGCTGTCGCTGCTCAACGCGGGTGTGCCGCTGAAGGCGCCGGTCGCGGGCATCGCCATGGGCCTCATCTCCGACACGGTCGACGGTGAGACCCGCTACGCGGCCCTGACCGACATCCTGGGCGCGGAGGACGCGTTCGGCGACATGGACTTCAAGGTCGCCGGCACCAGCGAGTTCGTCACGGCCATCCAGCTCGACACCAAGCTCGACGGCATCCCGGCGTCGGTCCTGGCCGGCGCGCTGACCCAGGCCCGCGACGCGCGCCTGACCATCCTCGAGGTGCTCGCCGAGGCGATCGACGTGCCCGACGAGATGTCCCCGAACGCCCCGCGCGTCATCTCCGTGAAGGTGCCGGTCGACAAGATCGGCGAGGTCATCGGGCCCAAGGGCAAGATGATCAACCAGATCCAGGAGGAGACGGGCGCGGACATCTCCATCGAGGACGACGGCACCGTCTACATCGGCGCCACCGACGGCCCCTCGGCCGAGGCCGCCCGCGCGGCGATCAACGCGATCGCCAACCCGCACGTCCCCGAGGTGGGCGAGCGCTTCGTCGGCACCGTCGTCAAGACGACGTCGTTCGGCGCGTTCATCTCCCTCTCGCCGGGCAAGGACGGTCTGCTGCACATCAGCCAGATCCGCAAGCTCGTGGGCGGCAAGCGCGTCGAGAACGTCGACGACGTGCTGTCCGTGGGCCAGAAGGTCCAGGTCGAGATCGGCGAGATCGACCCGCGCGGCAAGCTCTCGCTCGTCGCGGTGACCGAGGACGAGAAGGCCGACGAGCCCGCCGCCGACGCCCCCGCGGAGGCCTGACGCTCTGATGTCCTGGCACCTTCCGCTCGTCCCCGCGGGCGAGCCCGGTGCCGACCTGACCGCCGGGCAGGACGGTGCGACGATCCGTCGCACCGTCCTGCCCGGCGGTGTTCGTGTGCTCACCGAGTCGATGCCGGGCCTGCGCTCGGCCACGGTGGGCGCCTGGGTCGGCGTCGGCTCCCGCGACGAGACCGACGGCCACTTCGGCTCCACGCACTTCCTCGAGCACCTGCTGTTCAAGGGCACGCCCCGCCGCTCGGCGATGGACATCGCCGAGGCCTTCGACGCCGTCGGCGGCGAGGCCAACGCGGCCACGGGCAAGGAGCACACCTGCTACTACGCCCGCGTGCTCGACGCCGACCTGCCGATGGCGGTCGACGTCATCGCCGACATGGTCACCTCGGCGCGCCTCGACGAGGGCGAGCTCGAGACCGAGCGCGGCGTGATCCTCGAAGAGCTCGCGATGAACGACGACGACCCGGGCGACGTCGTGCACGAGGAGTTCTCCGCGGCCGTGCTCGGCACGCACCCGCTCGGCCGGCCGATCGGCGGCACCCCGGACACGATCCGGGCCGTGCCGCGCGACGCCGTCTGGGAGCACTACCGCTGGCACTACCGGCCCGAGACCCTGGTGGTCTCCGCCGCGGGCGGCGTCGACCACGACGCCCTCGTCGGGCAGGTGACGGACGCGCTGACCACCGGCGGCTGGGACCTGGCCGCCGGGGCGGCCCCGCGCGACCGGCGGCCGACCGCCGCCGACCCCGTCGGCGTCCCGACGGAGGGCGTCGAGCTCACCGTGCGGCGCCAGGTGGAGCAGGCGAACGTCATCGTGGGGTCCACGGGCCTCGCAGCCACCGACGACCGCCGCTTCACGCTGTCCGTGCTCAACGCCGTGCTGGGCGGCGGCATGTCGTCGCGCCTCTTCCAGGAGGTGCGCGAGCGCCGCGGCCTGGCGTACACCACGTACTCGTTCGCCTCCGGTCACGGCGGGCTCGGCACGTTCGGCCTGTACGCCGGCTGCTCGCCCGCGAAGGTCGACCAGGTCACCGAGCTGCTCGTCGCCGAGCTGGAGCGGATGGCGACCGAGCCCATCACGGACGCCGAGCTGGAGCGCAGCATCGGGCAGCTCTCGGGCGGCCTCGTGCTCGGCCTGGAGGACTCCGGGTCGCGCATGAGCCGGCTGGGCAAGGCCGAGCTGGTGTACGGCGAGCTGCTGACCCTGGAGGAGTCCCTCGAACGGGTCCGTGCCGTGACCGTCGACGACGTCCGCGAGCTCGCCGCCGACCTGGCCGCGCGGCCGCGGTCCGTCGTGCGCGTCGGTCCGTTCGGCGACTGAGACCGGTCCCGACGACATGAAGAACGAGATCGGAGACTCACCCATGACCAAGAGCATCAAGGTGGCCGTGCTCGGAGCGGCCGGGCGGATGGGCGCCACCGTGTGCAGGGCGGTCGAGGAGGCGGCGGACCTCGAGCTGGTCGCGCGCCTCGACGCCGGCGACGCGGTCGACGCCGACGCCCTGGCCGGCGCCGACGTGGCGATCGACTTCACGGTGCCGGCCGCCACGGAGGCGAACGTGCACGCGGTGCTCGACGCCGGCGCGCACGCCGTCGTCGGGACGACCGGGTGGGACGACGCCTCGCGCGGCCGGGTCACGGAGCACCTGGCGCGCGTCAACGCCGCGCGGGCCGGACACGACGGGCTGGGCGTGCTCATCGCGCCGAACTTCGGCCTGTCGGCCGTGCTCGCGATGACGTTCGCGGCCAAGGCGGCGCGGTACTTCGAGTCGGCCGAGGTGGTCGAGCTGCACCACCCCGACAAGGTCGACGCCCCGTCGGGCACGGCGCGGCACACTGCCGCGGCGATCGCCCGCGCGCGGTCCGAGGCCGGCCTGGCCCCGATGCCGGACGCCACCGAGACGGGCGTCGAGGCGCGCGGCGCCGACGTCGACGGGGTGCGCGTGCACGCCGTCCGGCTGCGGGGCCTCGTGGCGCACGAGGAGATCCTGTTCGGGAACGTCGGCGAGCAGCTCGTGATCCGGCAGGACTCGTTCGACCGGGTGTCGTTCATGCCCGGCGTGCTGCTGGCGGTGCGCGAGGTCGTCTCGCGGCCCGGGCTGACCGTGGGCCTCGAGAACGTGCTGGACCTGTCGTGAGCGACGCGCCGCGCCGGCGGCTGCCGCGGGGGCTCGCGGGGGCGGTCGCCGTCACCGCGCTGCTCGCGTTGTACGTCTGGCAGATCGCCGGGCGCGGCGTGTCGATGATCGGCACCGGCGAGCCGGTGCTGATCGCGATCGGCCTGGCCGTGCTGGTCATCCCGCTGCTCGTCATCGTGCTCATCGCGCGCGAGTACCGCCTCGCGACGCGGGTGCAGCACATGGCCGACGTGCTCGCGGCCGCGGGCGAGCTGCCGGTGGACGACCTGCCGCGCTCGCCCGGTGGACGGGTGGACCGCGCGGCCGCGGACGCCGCCTTCGAGGAGCGCCGGGCCGCGGCGGAGCAGGACCCGGACGACTGGAAGGTCTGGTATCACCTGGCGTTCGCCTACGACGCGGCGGGCGACCGCCGTCGGGCGCGCGAGACCCTGCGCAAGGCGTCGTCGATGTTCAGGCCGGGCGCGACGTCCTGACCGGGCCGCCGGCCGGGGTCCCGACGGCCGGCGGGCCCCACGGCGTGAGCTGCGCCCAGCAGTACAGCCCGTGGCGCACCTGGCGTGCGCGGTCGGCGAGCCCGCCCAGCGCGACCAGGGCGGGCGCGAGCCGGTCGGCGGCGGGCAGGCTCCCGCCGCTCGCCGTGGCCCACGAGCGTGCGACGTCGAGCAGCCGGTCCGGGGCCGCGGCGGCCAGCGCCTCCGCGAGCTCGTCCGAGACGGCCACCACCCAGGGGCCCTCGTCCGCGCCGTCCACGAGGACGCCGTGCCGCGGATGGGCCGTGACCTCCGCGTACGGCCGCGCGCACAGCGCCTCCGCGACGCGTCCCAGCATCACGAACGGCTCCACCGCCGGCAGCCGCACGGTGTCGAAGAGCGGCCGGCCCGAGCCTCGCGCCAGGACCGACGGTCCCGCCTCCTGGTGCACCACCGTCGCCGCGACGGCATCGGTGGGCGCCGCGAAGTAGTCGGTCACGAGGGGCGCGGCGCTGCCGCCGCGCCGCGCTCCCGGCAGGGACCCCGACAGGTTCATGGGGACACGCTCGCACCCGGGTGCTACGGGCGCGTCACGGCGTCGTGACGACCCGGGAACGGATCGTCGGAACGCCTCGCCCGGGCCTGCCGACGCCTACGACGTCGCGTGACGCGGGAACGCCTGGCGGGCGACGAGCACCGCCACGAGCGCGACGGCGACGATCGCGGCCCCGGTCAGCGCCAGGGCGCGCGGCCCGGGACCGGCGACCACCACCGCGCCCACGGCCGCGCCGAGCCCGATGCCGAAGTTCGAGGTCGCGTTGACGAACGCCCCGGCGATGTCGGGCGTGGCGCCCTGGGTGCGCAGCGCCGCGGCCTGGAACGTGGCGGGGATGGCGCCGAACGCGGCGAGCCAGACGCCCGCCGCGACCAGTACGCCGACGGCGCCCGGCAGCGCGAGCGCGACGGCGACGAGGGCCACGGCGATCGCGGCCATGGACGCGATCGTCAGGGCGCGAGGGCTGTGGTCGAGGTAGCGGGCCGCGGCCCAGAGCCCGACCAGCCCGAGCGCGCCGAACACCAGCAGCACCGGCCCGACGGCGGCCTCCGACAGCCCGGCGGCCAGCAGCAGCACGGAGATGTACGTGTACACGGTGTACTGGCCGCCGAAGAGCACGGTGTTCGTGCCGACCACGAGTCCGAGGCGGGCGCGCCCGCGGCGGGCGGCCGCGGCGTCGCGCGGAGCGGAGGGCTCGACGGCGACCGACGGCAGCAGGCGCGCCACCAGCAGGGCGGTCACCGTGCAGACGGCGGCGAGCACGCCGAACGACCAGCGCCAGCCCACCGCGGCCCCGAGCGACGTCGACAGCGGCACGCCGAGCACGAAGCCGAGGGTGCCGCCCGCGGTCACGAGGGTGAGGGCACGGCCGGTGTACAGGGGGCTGACGAGGCGCGCGGCGTACGCGATCGACACGGAGAAGAACACCGCGTGCCCCAGCCCGCCGAGCACGCGCGCGCCCGCGACCACGGCGTACGACGGCGCGACGGCCACCAGCAGGTTGCTCGCCGCGTACGTGGCGAGCGTCGCGAGCAGCAGAGGCTTGCGGGCGAGCGACCGGGTGGCGATCGTCAGCGGCACCGCGCAGGCGGCGACCACGAACGCGTAGACCGTGACCAGCAGACCTGCCGTCGACTCGCTCACGCCGACGCCGCGCGCGACCTGCGGCAGCAGGCCCACCGGCAGCACCTCGGTGGTGATGGCGACGAAGTTGGCGACGCCGAGGACGGCGATCCCTGCCGCGGCGTCCCGGACGGTGCGGGCGGGGGCCGGGGAGGAGGACGTCACCGCCTCATCCTCCCATCGGCGGTCGCCGGGCGCGGCGGGCGCCCACCACCGGTCAGAGCGCCAGGCCGTGGCCGAACCGGAACAGCGGGTCGGCGGTGTCGAACGCCACGTCCTCGCGGGACGCCTCCACGGCGGCCGTCGACCGGGGCAGGTCGAACGGGAGGCGGCCCTCGGCGGGGACGACACCGGTGAGGGCGTCGAGCAGCGCCGGGGTGGAGGCCCCGAAGTTCGCGACCAGCGACCCGCGGTCGCCCAGCGCCTCGAGCACGGGGGCGAGGATCGCGGGCCGGTCGAGGTAGACGTCGACGACGGTCGGCACCTGCGCGGCGATCTCGGCCACGTGCGCGACGACCTCCGCGGGGAAGTCGAGCGAGCCGGCGTGGAAGAAGCCCTCGAAGCCGGGCCCGCGGTCGTCGTACGGCGCCTTGAGGCGCACCAGCGCGACGTCGGCCTCGGCGGGGGAGGCGACCAGGGTCGCGCCCTCGAGCCCGTCGACGACGTCGGCGGCACCCTCCACGAACACGCGGAGGCCGCGGGCCAGCGGGAGGCGGGCCGCGCCGTCGGCCGCGGACGCCAGCGGGGTCACGGACCGCGACTGGGCGCGCCGCCCCGCGGCCACGAGGTCCGGGTGCCCGACGACGGACGCCGCGGCGTCGGCGTCGACGTAGCGGGCGCCGTCGAACAGGCCCAGCTCGAACTTCTCCCGCAGCAGGCGGGCGACGGACTCGTCGACCCGTGCCTCGGTGACGCGACCCGCGCGGACCAGCTCCACGACGAGCTCGGGGCACGCCTCGCCGCCGAGCTGGTCGGCGCCGGCCGCGAGGATCCTCTCCAGCCGGTCGACCGGAGCGAGGTGCTCGACGCCCCAGGCGCGGGCCGGGAACGGCTGGCCGAGGATCTCGGCGTCGGACACCAGGCCCCAGTCGGTGCACACGACGCCGTCGAAGCCGAGCTCGTCGCGCAGCAGGCGCGTGAGGATCTGCCGGTTGAAGCCGAACCCGACCTGCTCGACGGCCTCGGGCCCGTCGCCGAGGTCCGCCTCGAGGCCCACCGGCATGCCGTAGTACGGCATCATCTGCCGCGTCCCCGCGGCCAGCAGCGCCGTGAACGGCTCCAGGTGCTCGGCGAAGCGCCCGCCGGGGTACACCTGCTCGCGGCCGTAGGCGAAGTGCGGGTCCTCGCCGTCCTGCTGCGGCCCGCCGCCGGGGAAGTGCTTGGTCATGGTCGAGACGGAACGCGCGCCGAACGTGCCGGGCAGGCCGGCCGCGCGGGCGACGTCGCCGGTGGCCTGGAAACCGCGCACGTACGCGCTGCCCATCCGGCCGGTGAGCTCGGCGTCCTCGCCGAACGTGCCGTTCGCGCGGGACCAGCGGGGCTCGGTGGCGAGGTCGACCTGCGGGTGCAGGGCCGTGCGGATGCCGACGGCCAGGTACTCGCGGCGCGCGGCGTCGGCGTGCTCCTCGACCAGGCGCTCGTCGCGGGTGGCGGCGAGGCCGAGCGTCTCCGGCCACTGGGAGAACGGCCCGGACAGCAGCGCGGTGCCGGGGTTGTCGGTGAACGCGTGCCGCGGGTCGGTGGACACCGTCACGGGGATGCCGAGGCGGGTGGACGCCGCGAGCTCCTGGAGCCGGTTGTGCCAGAGCGCGAACTCGCGGGCCGTGGGCGGCGCCATGAGCACGTTGAAGTGCGTCATCTGGCGCTTCACCACCATGTCGGTGGTGGCGGGCACGCCCATCGCGGACGGGCCCTCGGACAGCGCGCCGCCCTCGCCCACCTCGATCATGGTCTGGAAGAGCTGGCCGGCCTTCTCCTCGAGCGTCATGCGGGCGAGCAGGTCGGCCACGCGCTCGGCGACGGGGCGCGACGCGTCGCGGTACGGGGCGTCGGCAGGGACGGGTGCGTCGGCGGTGCCGGTCGGTGCGGTCATCAGCGGGCTCCTCGGATGAACAGGGTGGCCACGGCGCCGAGGGCGACGATGACCGCGGAGATGGCGAACAGGGCGGTGTAGTTGCTGCCGCCGGCGCCGATGGCGAGGAACGCGGGGGCGAGAGCCGGGGCCACGGACTGCGGCAGCGCGTTGGCGATGTTGAAGACGCCCATGTTCTTCGCGGCCTCGGTCTCGGCGTTCGGCAGCACGTCGGTGACGAGCGCGAGGTCGACGGCGAAGTAGGCGCCGAGGCCGGCGCCGAACAGGGACGCCCCCAGGTAGAGCATGCTCGGGCCCTGCACGAGCGCGAACGTGAGGAGGCCGGCGCCGGCCAGCAGGGTGGCGACGACGACGAAGACCTTGCGGCGGCCCGTGCGGTCGGACAGCACGCCGCCCACGAGGGACGCCACCACCATGACGACGGCCTGCACGACCATGAGCCGCAGCTGCCAGCTCAGCGCCGTGGCGTTGTCGAAGCCGAACCGGTCGATGAGGAAGTACAGCTGGTAGGTGTTGTAGAGCGCGAAACCGAACAGCATGAGGAAGCGGCCGAGGAAGGTCCACGCGAAGTCGGGGTGCCGTCGCGGGGAGACCCAGAAACCCTTGAGGAACGCGCCGAGGCGGAACGGGGCGACGTCGGCCCGGTCGAGGTGGCGGTCCTTGAGGACGGCCACGAGGGCGAGCACGCCGACGACGGCCAGGAACGTGGGGACGAGGAAGATCCAGATCTCGTTCGCCCCGGCGGCGGTGAACCCGAAGGCGAGCGCGATGCCGACCAGAGGGGCGAGCTGCTGGGCCATGCCGAGCAGGCTGGAGACGCGGGCGCGCTGGGTCTCGGCGACCTGGTCGGGCAGCAGCGCCTGGAGCGCGGCCTGGGTGCCGTTCATCGCGGCCTGCGTGACGGCCCACCCGATCACGACCATCCAGATCGCCGGCGCGAACGCGATGAGCAGGAGGCCGACGGCGCCGAGCAGCACGCCCCACAGCAGCCAGGGCCGCCGCATGCCGAGCCGCGACGTCGTGCGGTCGGACAGGGCGCCGGCGACGGGGTTGGCGACGAAGGCGAAGAAGGCCCCGACGCCGGTGACGAGCGCGAGGTTGGTGGCGCGGGTCTCGGGCGTGGACAGGGCGTCGACCTTGAGCGCCAGCGTGCTGACCACGGGGGTGAGCACCGCGATGTACAGCGCGAAGAACGCGAGGACGTAGGCGACGACCGTCCCGGTGCCGGCGGCGGCGCGGCCGGCCTCCGGGACGTGGGTCGGGGACGCGGGGGACTGGCCGGCCGGTGCGGGGGCCTGAACGTCTGCCATGGACGACTCCTGATTCTCTGCCGGGCCCGCCGTCGGACCCGCGCTCGACCAATGCCTACCGCCTGGTCGGAAAGTGAGGCTACCGCATGGTAGGTATTGGTGCCAAGAGTCCTGGTGGGGCGGATCGACCCGTCGGACGCGCGGGGGAATCGAGGGGAGAATGGTCGACGTGAGCGACACGACGATCGAGGACGAGGCCGCGCCCCGCCGGGGGTATGCCAAGGGCCGGGCCAAGCGCGAGGAGATCCTGCAGGCGGCGATCGGCATGTTCGGAGAGGTCGGCTACCACGGGGCCTCGCTGCGCGAGATCGCGTCGCGGGTGGGCATCTCGCACCCGGGCCTGCTGCACCACTTCCCGACCAAGGCGGCGCTGCTGGAGGCGGTGCTGGAGCATCGCGACGAGATCGACTTCGCCGACTTCGACCGGGATCTCGAGCAGGGCCGGAGCATGTTCGACGCGCTGGTGCGCCTGGTGCAGCGCAACGCGCTGCGGCGGCCGGTCGTCGAGGTCTTCGCCGGGCTGGCGGCCGAGGCCACGTCGCCCGACCATCCCGCCCACGAGTACTTCTCCGAGCGGTACCCGTCGACCGTGCGCCGCAGCCGGGTCGAGCTGGAGCGCCTGGCGGCGGAGGGGCGGCTCGCCCCGGGCGTGGACCCCGAGGTCGCGGCGCGCACCATCGTCGCGATCATGGACGGGCTGCAGATCCAGTGGCTCTACTCGCTGGACGGTCCGCGCGCGCAGCGCGTGGACATGGCGGCGGACCTGCGGGCCTACCTCGACCTGATCGTCGTCGACCCGGCCTGATGGTGTGGGCGCTCGTCCGGCGTGACCGGCGGTCCGGGTAGCGCCGGACGAGCGCCCACGACGTGCGGCGGTCAGGCGTTCGCGGCCGCCACGAGCTGGGCGAGGGTGCCGCGGTCGAACCCTGCCAGGCCGAAGTCGGCGATGACCGCGAGCGGCATGTCCGTGGCCATGGCCAGCAGGCCCGGGTCGACCGGCGTGCCGTCCAGGGCGCCGCGCACCACGGGTCCGGCCACCGGGTGCTCGAGCGCCTCGCCGAGCGTCGACAGCTCGTGCAGCGGGAGGGTGACGTCCTCTCCGACGACGTCGACCACCAGTTCGGCGCGCAGGTCGCGGGACGACGCGCCCACGGCGACGCGGAACTCGCCGCCCTCCAGCACCCAGCGGCGCAGCACGGGGTGCCAGTACGACAGGTCGCGGGCGTCGAGGCCGAACGTCACGACCCGCGACTCGCCCGGCTCGAGGTGCACCTTGGCGAACGCCTTGAGCTCGCGCTCGGGCCGCTGCACCTGGGCCTGCGGGTCGCCCACGTACACCTGGACGACCTCGGACCCGGCGACGGGGCCGGTGTTGGTCACGCGCACGGCGACGCGCACATGGGCGTCGGCGCCGGAGCCGGTGACCTCCGCCGCCGCGTCGTCGTAGGCGAACGTCGTGTACGACAGGCCGTGCCCGAACGGGTACGCGACGTCGACCTGGCGGGCGTCGTACCAGCGGTAGCCCACCAGCACGCCTTCGCCGTAGCGGACGTGGCCGAGCTCGCCGGGGAAGTTCCCGAAGGCCGGGGTGTCCTCGAGGCGCAGCGGCAGGGTCTCGGTGAGCCGGCCCGACGGCGCGACGGCGCCCGTGAGCACGTCGGCGACGGCGGAGCCGCCGGCCTGGCCGCCCAGCCAGCCGGTGAGCAGCGCGGGGGCGACGTCCTGCCACGGGGCCACCGAGATCGCGGAGCCGCCGGCGAGCGCGACGACGACCCGCGGGTTCGCCGCCGCGACGGCGCGCAGCAGCGCGACCTGGTCGGCGGGCAGGTCCAGGTGGTCGCGGTCGTAGCCCTCCGACTCGTACGCGGCGGGAAGGCCGAGGAACACCAGCACGGTGCGCGCGCCGCGCGCCGCCTCGACGGCCTCGGCGACCAGGGCGTCGGGCGAGCGGTCGTCGGCCGGACCCTCGGCCAGCGTGTACCCCGCGGCGAACGGGAGGTCGGCGCCGGCGG
>JADHZE010000101.1 GCA_026934365.1 Isoptericola sp. QY 916
CCCGCCTCGGAGCGCCCCGCGGCCACCCAGCCGGAGCAGCACACCGCGACGACCGCGCCCGTCACCGTGCCGCTCACGGACTCCACGAGCCGGGCCCGCCCGCCGCGGCGCAGCATCTCCGCGACGAACGCCAGCACCAGAGCCATCGCGAGCACCAGCGGCACGTTCCGCAGCACCGGCTCGCCCTGGGTGGCCCACGCCACGGCGACGGCGCCGAGCCCCGCGACCCCCACGACGACCGTCGTCCCGCCCTGGGCGGGCAGCCGCAGTAGCGGGCCCCAGCCCGTCGCGAGGAGCAGCACGAGGACCCCGGCCACCGCCGTCAGGGGCAGGATCCCGTAGTCGTCGAGGGCGGCGGCCGCCGCGACGACGGCGGAGAGGACGGCCGTCCAGACGGCGCGGGTGGTGACGGTCACGACGACGAGTGTCGCAGACGGCGGGCGGCGCCCCGCCCGCTCGCGACACCGGCCGCGCCCCGCCGCCGACACGTCGCGGCACCCTCTCGGCCGCGCCCGTCACAGTCCGGTCGTCGATCGGAAACGCGCCCGCAACACGGTTCGGGGCACACTGCGGGAACCGGTCACCCGACCGGGACGGGTGCGGTGTGATCGACGCCGCACCGCGGTACGTTGGCGGACGCACCTGTCGGACGCTGTCGAACGGACCGTCCGACGACCCGGGAGGAGGTGCCGGTGGCGGAGCTGCTGATCCTCACGCCCGCGTCCGGCGGGTCGGTCGAGGTGCTGCCCGCCCTCGGACTGCTGAGCCACCGGATCCGGGTGCTGCCCATGGAGCCGTCCGCACTGGTGGACGCCCCGGACTCCGACGTGGTCCTGCTCGACGCGCGTCGTGACCTCGTCGCCGCCCGCACCACGTGCCGGCTCCTGCACGCCACGGGCCTCACCGTGCCGCTCGTGCTCGTGCTCACCGAGGGCGGGCTGACCGTCGTCACGCACGAGTGGGGCGCCGACGACCTGCTGCTCGAGACCGCGTCCCCCGCCGAGGTGGAGGCGCGCCTGCGCCTCGTCATCGAGCGGTCCGAGCGCGGCCCCGTGGACGACGGCCCGCAGGAGATCGCCGCCGGCGACCTCGCGATCGACGCCGGCGGCTACACCGCCCGGCTGCGCGGGCGTCCCATCGACCTCACCTACAAGGAGTTCGAGCTCCTCAAGTACCTGGTGCAGCACCCCGGGCGCGTCTTCACGCGGGCCCAGCTGCTGCAGGAGGTGTGGGGCTACGACTACTACGGCGGCACCCGGACCGTGGACGTGCACGTGCGGCGCCTGCGCGCGAAGCTCGGCCCCGAGCACGAGCAGCTCATCGGCACCGTCCGCAACGTCGGCTACCGGTTCGACCCGCCCAAGGAGCCGCGTCCGTCCGAGGGCGGAGACGTGCCGGTCGAGTCCGCCGGCTGAGCCCGCCCGCCTGCCTGACCTGAGCCCGTCGCAGGGTCGCGCAGGCGGACGAACCTGTGACATCGCGCGCCCGTACGGGCCCCGGCGCGCCGCAGCGGGTAGGTTCGACCGGTGACCGCGATGTCGGACTCCAGCGACTTCTCCAGCGCCCTGGTCAACGGACCCTGGCGGCACGAGCTCGTGCCCGCGAACGGCGCCCGCTTCCACGTCGCGCTCGCCGGGCCCGACCGGACGAACGGCGGCCGCAGCCCGCTCGTCGTGCTGCTGCACGGGTTCCCGCAGTTCTGGTGGGCGTGGCGGCACCAGATGGAGCAGCTCGCCGACGCCGGGTACCGGGTGGCGGCGATGGACCTGCGCGGCGTGGGCGCCTCCGACAAGCCGCCGTCCGGCTACGACGTCCCCACCGGCACCCAGGACGTCGCGGGCGTGGTGCGCTCCCTCGGCCACGACCGGGCGGTCGTCGTCGGGCACGGCACCGGCGGCGTCACCGCGTGGTCGATGGCGCGGCTGCAGCCGGCCGTGACCGCGGCCGTGGGCGCCGTCTCCGCGCCGCACCCGGCCCGCCTGCACGTCTCGGGCCGCCGGCTGCTCACCCCGCTGGCACGCCGCCAGCTCGCCGCCTACCAGCTGCCCACCCTGCCCGAACGACGGCTCACCGAGGGCGACCAGGTGGCGCGCGTGCTGCGCGACGGCGCCGCGCGCCCCCTCGGCACCGACGCCTACGAGCTGTACCGCACGGTGATGCGGATCCCGTTCGCGGCGCACACCGTGATGGAGTCGCTGCGCTGGATGGTCCGCTCGACGCCGCGCCCCGACGGCCGCCGCTACCTCGCCGCGCTGCGCGAGCCCGTCGACGTCCCGGTGCTGCAGGTGCACGGCGAGCTGGACGGCTTCCTCGACCCCCGCCACGCCCCCGTCGACGGGGCGGCGCTCGCCCGCGACTTCCGCTACGAGACCGTCGACGGCGCCGGGCACTTCCTGCCCGAGGAGGCCCCCGACGAGGTCGGCAAGCTCCTCGTCGACTGGCTCGACCACGCGCTCGCCGCCCGCTGAGACCGGGTCACGGCTCGGTCAGTGGTCGGGGCTCAGCCCCGCGGCCCCGGCTTGACGAGCTTCGCCGCGGCGACCGGGTCGGTCTCCCCGATCCCGAACGACGGGCACCAGCGCGCCACCGGGCACGCCCCGCACGCCGGCCGCCGCGCGTGGCACCGCCGGCGCCCGTGCCAGACGAGGTGATGGCTCAGCATCGTCCAGTCCTTCTTCGGGAACAGCGCCCCGACCTCGTGCTCGACCTTGACCGGGTCCTCCTGGTCGGTCCAGCCGAAGCGGCGCGCCAGCCGGCCGAAGTGCGTGTCCACCGTGATCCCGGGGACGCCGAACGCGTTGCCCAGCACCACGTTCGCCGTCTTGCGCCCCACGCCCGGCAGCGTCACCAGGTCGTCCAGGCGGGCCGGGACCTCGCCGTCGAACCGCTCGACGAGCGCCTGCCCCAGCCCGATGATCGAGCGCGTCTTGGCCCGGAAGAAGCCCAGCGGCTTGAACAGCTCCTCCATCTCCGCCGGGTCCGCGCCCGCGTACGCGGCGGCGTCCGGGTAGCGGGCGAAGATCGCCGGCGTGGTCGCGTTGACCCGCACGTCCGTGGTCTGCGCCGACAGCACCGTCGCCACCAGCAGCTCCAGCGGCGTCGTGAAGTCCAGCTCCGCCCGCGCGTCCGGGTACGTCACCGCCAGCTCGCGGTCGATGCGGCGCGCGCGTCGCACCAGCGCGACCCGCGACTCGCCCGTAGGCGTCGCGTCGGACTGGAGGGCGGTCGAGGAGGTGGGCTTCGTCGGCACACTGCGAGCGTAGCCACGCCCGCCCACACGGGCTCCGGCAACGCCTCTCCGGCGCCTCCCGGCGCTTCGTCGTGCCGCGATTTGGTGCGGTGAGGCAGACTGAGAACCGGAACACACCCTCTTGACAACCCCCGGACGACCGCACCCGACCCGGGACGGCCGCCCACGAACCACGTGAGGAATCCTGTGGACGACACCGTCGTGCTCTCCGCCCCTCTCTTCGCGGACATGGAATCCGAGGAGACGAAGGCGCTCTTCGAGTCCATGGTCCCGGTCGAGCTGACCCGCGGGGACGTCCTCTTCCGCGAGGGCGAGCCCGGCGACCGGCTCTACGTCATCGCGCAGGGCAAGATCAAGCTCGGCCGTCGGTCGAGCGACGGCCGGGAGAACCTGCTGTCGATCCTCGGCCCCGGCGAGATGTTCGGCGAGCTGTCCCTGTTCGACCCGGGCCCCCGTACCGCGACGGCCTCGTCCGTGTCCGACGCGCTCGTCTACGAGCTGCGCCACCAGGCCCTCGTGCAGTGGATCGCCGCGCACCCCAGCGTCGCCACCACCCTGCTCGGCGCCCTGGCCCGCCGCCTGCGCCGTACCAACGAGACCCTGGCCGACCTGGTCTTCTCCGACGTCCCCGGCCGCGTCGCCAAGGCGCTCCTCGACCTCTCCGCCCGCTTCGGCGAGCCCAACGACGACGGCATCCGCGTCGCCCACGACCTCACGCAGGAAGAGCTCGCCCAGCTGGTCGGCGCCTCGCGCGAGACGGTCAACAAGGCTCTGGCGGACTTCGCGACGCGCGGTTGGGTGCGTCGTGAGGGTCGCGCTGTGGTGCTGCTGGACATCGACCGTCTGGAGCGGCGGGCTCGCTAGTCCTCGCGGCCGCACCTGGTTGCGGCCGACACCTTTCTCGCTGCCGCAGGCGGGAGGGCCGCCACTCCTGCCTTGCGCGTCGCGGTTCGTTCGCGCCGCGCCGTCGTGCGGCCGCGTGAGGAGCGCGCTCGCTCGTGGTGGGAGATCTCCCGGTGCTGTGACCCGGCCGGGGACCTGTCCCCCGAAGCCACCCGCCGCCGGCGCCCTGCAAACCCAGGGACCGCAGGTCGCGCCGCGCACCGTCACCACGTCGTCGAGCGCGTCATCCGAGGAAGCGGCGCGCGAGACGGTGCAGGAGCGGGTGGGGACGAGGTCCTTCGCCAGGTCGTAGAAGTCCCGAAGTCGAGGGCCCCCTGGGGCCCGTGAACGCGACCTGGCGAAGGACCTCGTCCCCACCCGCGTCCGCAACCAAGAGCTACGGACAGAACCTCAGGAAAGCTCGACGACCAGCTCCACCTCGACCGGAGAGTCGAGCGGAAGAACCGCCACCCCCACCGCGGAGCGGGCGTGCACGCCCGCCTCGCCGAAGATCTCGCCGAGGACGTTCGAGGCGCCGTTGACGACGCCGGGCTGGCCGGTGAACGACGGGTCGGAGGCGACGAAACCCGTCACCTTGACGATCCGCGCGCCGTCGAGGGTGCCCACGAGGGAGCGGACGGCGGCGAGCCCGTTGAGCGCGCAGGTGCGCGCCAGGTCGGTGGCCTCCTCCGGCGAGATGCCGGCGCCGACCTTGCCGGTCAGCGGCAGCGCGCCGTCGACGAAGGGCAGCTGGCCCGCCGTGTAGACGTAGTTCCCGGAGCGGACGGCGGGGACGTAGGCCGCGACGGGCGCGGCGACGTCGGGCAGGATGATGCCGAGCTCGGCGAGCCGGGCCTCGGGCGAGACGCTCATCACTGCCCGCCGGAGGGGCGCTTGAGGTAGGCGACCAGGTTGGTGCTGTCGGGGCCGGGGACGACCTGGACGAGCTCCCACCCGTCGGCCCCCCATTGGTCGAGGATCGCCTTGGTGTTGTGGATCAGCAGGGGGATGGTCGCGTACTCCCACGTGGTAGCCATGCCGCGATCGTAACCAGCGACCGCCCCGAGCGCCGTCGTCACGTCGTCCCGTCGCTCCCACGACGGGTCCACACGATCTGCACAGCGGGACCGGCGTCGCGGCCGTGCCGCCTCGGACTCAGCCCGTACCCTGGTGGGCATGGCCAAATCCGACCCTCGCCGCATCACGCGCACGATGCCGGCGACGCAGCTCGTCGCGCTGCTGCTCGCGTTCGTCCTCGCGGCCGGTGTCGGCGGCGTCCTCGCCGCCGGGCTGGTCATCCCGATGGTGGCGGGAGCCAACGCCGCGGCCGACAGCACCGTCGCGATCTACGACGAGGTGCCGGCGGAGCTGGAGCCGCGGCCGATGTCGCAGCAGTCGCGCATCTACGCCGCGAACGGGAAGCTGCTCGCCACGTTCTACGCGCAGAACCGTATCGTGGTGCCGCTGGACGAGATCTCCGAGCCGATGCAGCACGCGGTGATCTCCATCGAGGACGAGCGCTTCTACGAGCACGGCGGCATCGACGTGCAGGGCATGACGCGCGCGCTGGCCAACAACGTGGCCGGCCACGCCACGCAGGGTGCGTCGACGCTGACGCAGCAGTACGTGAAGAACATGCTCATCGACCAGGCCCTGCAGGACGGCGACCAGTTCGGCGTCATCAAGGCGAGCGAGGACTCGATCTCCCGCAAGCTCACCGAGGCGAAGATGGCCATCTCCCTCGAGAAGACGATGACCAAGGACGAGGTGCTGCAGGGCTACCTCAACGCCGCGCAGTTCGGGTCGCGCAGCATCTACGGCGTGGAGGCCGCGGCCCGCTACTACTTCGACAAGCACGCTTCCGAGCTGAGCATCGTCGAGGCCGCGACCATCGCCGGCATCACGAAGTCGCCGAGCCGCTTCGACCCCACGGTGAACCCGAAGGACGCCAAGGAGCGTCGCGACCTCGTGCTGCAGAACATGTGGAAGCTGGGGTACATCTCCACCGAGGAGCGCGACGAGGCGAAGGCGACGCCGATCAAGAAGTCGCTGGACGTCAACCCGACCGAGATCGGCTGCGCCGCCGCCAAGGACTCCGCGTTCTTCTGCGACTACGTCACCAAGGAGATCGTCACCAACCCGGTGTTCGGCGAGACGAAGGCCGAGCGTCAGCAGCTGCTGTACCGCGGCGGCCTCGAGATCCACACCACGCTGGACCCGAAGAAGCAGAAGGCCGCGGCCGCGGCGGTCAAGAACGCCGTCCCCGCGGGCGACTCGAGCGGCCTGCAGTCGGCCATCGCGTCCGTCGAGCCGGGCACCGGGAAGATCCTCGCGATGGCGCAGAACATCCCCTACACGCCCTCCGAGGGCAAGGAGGGGACCACGCGCGTCAACTACGCGGCCGACCCGACCCACGGTGCGTCCGGTGGATTCCAGGTGGGCTCGAACTTCAAGCCGTTCGTGCTCGCGGAGTGGCTCAAGGAGGGTCACACCCTCTCGGAGCGCGTGAACGCGAACGAGGTCACCCGCGTGGTGGGCAACTTCCAGACCAAGCCGTGCGTGGGCTGGCTCGGCCCCGAGACCTGGCAGCCCGGAAACTCCGAGGGCGGCGGGCGCGGGTACATCAGCGCCCTGCAGGCCACGTACGAGTCCGTGAACACCGCCTACGCGTCGATGGGATACGAGCTCAACCTCTGCAAGCTGCGCAGCACCGCGTGGGACATGGGCTTCCGGCCCACCCGCTCGGTCCACAAGGAGGGCAACGGCGGCGTGGTGACGTCCCCGGAGGAGAAGGACATCGACATCCAGGCACCGATGATCATCGGCACCCAGGAGTCGACGCCGCTCTACCAGGCCGCCGCCTACGCGACGCTCGCCTCGGGCGGCACGTACTGCTCCCCCGTCGCGATCACCGCGATCACGGGCCCCGGCGGCAAGGAGTACGACGTCCCGGACGCCAAGTGCGACAAGGACGCCCTGCCGTCGAACGTCGCGAACACCGTGGTGTACGCGATGGAGAAGGTCTTCACCGACGGCACCGCGCGACGGCTCGGCGGTCTGGCCGACGGCCGTCCGGTCGCCGGGAAGACCGGAACGTCCCAGCTCTCCGCCCAGACGTGGTTCACCGGCTTCACGCCCAACCTCTCGACCTCCGTGTGGGTCGGCAACGCCGACAAGCCGATGGAGGACCACACCGAGGGCAACGTCGTCAACGGCCAGTACTACAAGGTGCTGTACGGCTCGACGATCGCCGCCCCGGCGTGGAAGGAGTACATGGACAAGGCGATCCAGGACGTCCCGGTGAAGAGCTTCGGCGGCCCCGACCAGTCCATGATCGGTGTCTCGGCCCCGCCGCCCTCGTCGGGCGGTGACGACGGCGACGACACGAGCGACGACGGCGGCGGCGGCGGCGACAAGGGCAAGGAGCCCAAGGGCGACGAGGGCAACGACCGCGGCGGCAACGGCAACGGGAACGGCCGCGCCGACGCGGCGGCCGCCTGGGACGCCGTCCAGAACGGTGACTGGGAGTCGCTCGGCGACGCCTGGGGCGACAACTGACCCCCGGCTGGCAGGTCGCCGGCGGGCTCGTCGCCGCCGGCGTCGCGGGACTCGGCTACGCCCACCTGGAGACCAAGCTCTTCACGGTGCGCCGGGCCACGGTGCCGGTGCTGCCCGCGGGCGAGCCCGAGCTGCGGGTGCTGCACGTGTCCGACCTGCACCTCACGCCGTCGCAGAGCCGCAAGATCGCCTGGGTGCAGTCGCTGGCGGAGTACGAGCCGCACCTGGTGGTGAACACCGGCGACAACCTGGCCCACCGGGACGCGCTCGGGCCGCTGCTGGAGGCGCTCACCCCCCTGCTCACGACGGCGCCCGGCGCGTTCGTCATGGGGTCGAACGACTACTACGCGCCCGTGCCGAAGAACCCGGCGCGGTACCTGCGGCGCGACACCCGCATCGTGCACACCCGCCCGGCCGAGCTCCCGTCCGAGGAGCTGGCCGGCGCGATGGTCGCCGCCGGGTGGCGGGACCTCACCAACCGCCGCGACACGGTCGAGGCCGACGGCCGGCTGCTGTCGCTCGTGGGCGTGGACGACCCGCACCTGGACCGTGACGACTTCCCCCCGTCGCCGGCCACCACCGGCGTTGCGCCGGACGACGCGGTGCTGCACCTCGGCGTCACGCACGCCCCGTACCGGCGCGTGCTGGACCGCATGCACGCCGACGGCGCGGACGTCGTCCTCGCCGGCCACACGCACGGCGGGCAGCTGCGGCTGCCGGGCGTCGGCGCGCTCGTCACCAACTGCGACATCGACCGACGCCGGGCCAGCGGCCTGCACGGCTGGCCGGGTCCGCGGCCCGACGAGACGGGCGGTGCGGGCTCCGCGTGGCTGCACGTGTCGGCCGGCGCGGGCACGTCGCCGTACGCCCCGGTGCGCTTCGCGTGCCGCCCGGAGGCGACGTTGCTCACGTTCACCGCCCGGTAGCCGGATCTCGTTTTCGTCCAGGCCCGATCGTCGGCTATTCTGAGCAGGCTTCCGCACGAGGACGTAGGTCCTGCGGCGTGGGAGCAAGTCCTTCGGGGTGTGGCGCAGCTTGGTAGCGCGCTTCGTTCGGGACGAAGAGGTCGCAGGTTCAAATCCTGTCACCCCGACCAGCCGAGAGGCCCTCTGAACAGCGGAAACGCTGATCAGGGGGCCTCTTGCTCTGCCCGGGGGCTCGTACCCGGCCGTGGGCGGCGCACTGTCGCGCCGACCACCGCGCACAGCGCGCCTGGGGCGAAGAGCAGGCCCACGGAGAACCCGCCGAGCAGGACGTAGGCCACGAGGCACACGGCCGAGATCACCGACAGCACCGTCCACGCCCGGCCGCGGGCCGCCAGCGGCAGGGCGGCGAGCAGGACCGGGGGGACGATCCCCGCGACGTACGACCATGCCTCGGCGGCGAGCAGCGACGTCGCCGGTTCGCAGGTGTCCCACTCGCTGACCGTCTCCCCCGACGGCGAGACGGCCCCTCCCCCGGAGCACACGGACTCGGCCTGGTAGACCGGCGCGGTGAGCAGGTAGCAAGCGGCCGCCACGACCAGGCCGGCGGCGACGACCTGCCAGGCCCGCTTCGCGCTCCACCACCCGGTCCGGCCCATGGCCCCTCGCGACCCCTTCGACAGCCCTTCGGCGACACCGCCAATAAAACATACACACGTATGACTGGCAACAGGGCTACCCTGACGGCGTGACCCAGGACCGCGCCGAGGCCACCCGCCGGCGCCTGCTCGACGCCACCGTGGCCGCCTTGCGCGCCCACGGGACGGCCGGGCTGACCTCCCGGGAGATCACCCGCGCCGCCGGGGTGAACCTGCAGGCCATCACCTACCACTTCGGGTCCAAGGACGAGCTGGTCGCGCAGGCCCTGACCGGGCTGGTGACCGAGCGGATCGCGCCCGTCCGCGCCGCGCTCGACACCGACGGCGACCCGGCGGAGCGGCTGTTCGTCGCCCTCCGCACCATCGGCGGCACGTTCGCCGTCGCTCGCGACGACCTGGCCGCCTACGCGAGCGCGGTGGCGGCGTCGTCGTCCAACCCGACACTCGCCGCCGCCCTGCGCGACCTGCACGCCGAGCTCGTGGACTACCTCGCCGCGCTCATGGCCCAGATGCAGGCCGACGGCTACATCCAGTCCTGGGTCCGGCCGCGCGCCATGGCGGAGGTGCTGATCTCGATCGGCGACGGCGTCGCCATGCAGGCCCACTACGGCGAACCCGACGTCGACGGCGTGCTCGACCAGGTCGCGCTGCTCCTCCTGGCCGCTCGCGACCAGAGGTCGCGGGTCTGGCCGGCGGCTGCCAGGGCGCTCCTCAAGCAGGTGCGGAAGGGATGACGATGCGCGGACGTGCGGTGGTCGCGGGCTGGAACGGGTTCATCGGGCACCGGCTGGTGGCCGACCTGACGGAGCGTGGGTACGACGTCGCCCGCGTCGGGCGCACGGGTCCCGAGGCGCGCTGGGGCGACCCCGCCGCGCTGGCCGCCGCCGTCGACGGCGCCGACCTGGTCGTGAATCTCGCGGGCAAGAGCGTCGGCTGCCGGTACACCGAGGCGAACCGCGACGAGATCCTGCGCTCCCGGGTCGCCACCACGCGGGCGCTGCACGAGGCGATCGCGGCGGCCGCGGCGCCCCCACGACTGTGGCTCAACGCGAGCACCGCCACCATCTACCGGTACGCGGCGGACCGACCGCAGACCGAGTCCGACGGCGAGCTCGGCACGGGCTTCTCCGTGGACGTCGCCCGCAGCTGGGAGCGCGAGCTCTTCGCCGGCGACCTGCCCGGCACGCGCCGCGTGGCGCTGCGCATGGCGATCGTGCTCGGCGGGCCGGCGTCCGACCTGCTGGCCCGGATCGCGCGGCTCGGCGTGGGCGGGCCGCAGCACGACGGCTGGTGGTTCCCGCACCGCCGCTACCGCGGCATCGGCGACGAGCCGACGGGCGGCCCGGTGCCGGTCCACCGCTCCGGCGGCCGGCAGAGGTTCTCGTGGATCCACGTCGACGACGTGCTCGCCGCGATCCGGTTCCTCGACTCCCACGACGAGCTCGCCGGGCCGGTCAACCTGTCCTCGCCGCACCCGAGCGACAACCGCACCCTCATGGCCGAGCTGCGCCGCGCCGTCGGCATGCCGGTGGGCCTCCCCACCCCGCGCTGGCTGCTGGAGCCCGCGCTGTGGGCGCTCCGCAACGAGTCCGAGCTGGTGCTCAAGAGCCGCTGGGTGCTCCCGGAACGGCTGACCGCCGCCGGCTTCGAGTTCTCCTGGCCGCAGATGCGGCCCGCGATCGCCGACGTCGTCGGGCAGCGCTGACGCGTCCGGGCGGAGGGTCGCCAGCAGCGCGGAACTGTGGCACCGTCGGCCTCGGCAGCCCTCTTCCCCGCTGGTCAGGAGCCCACCATGCCCGCGTCGTCCACCGCACCCGTCGTCGTCGTCGGAGGCGGCCTGGCCGCCGCCAGGGCCGTGGAGGCCGTCCGGGAGCAGGACGCGGACGTCGACCTCGTCGTCGTCACCTCCGAGGGGCACCGCCCGTACGAGCGCCCGCCTCTGTCGAAGGACTACCTGCGGGGGCAGGCGGAGCCGGACGTCATCTACCCGCTCAAGGCGGGCTGGTGGGACGACCACGCCATCGACCTGCGCACGCTCACGACCGTCGTCGACCTCGCCCCGGCCGACCACGAGGTGACGTTCGCCGACGGCTCCACGCTCGGCTACTCGAGGCTGCTGCTCGCGACCGGCTCGACGCCCCGCGCGCTCCAGGTGCCGGGCCGGAGCCTCATCGGCGTGCACACCCTGCGGACGGTCGACGACGCGGACCTGCTCGCCGGCCTCCTGCTGCCCGCGTCGCTCGAGGGCGAGGGCAAGGTCGTCGTCGTCGGGGACGGCTGGATCGGCACCGAGGTGGCGGCGTCCGCCCGGATGCTCGGCCTGGACGTGTGCCTCGTCGGCCAGACCGAGCACCCCCTCCAGGCCACGCTCGGCCCGGAGCTCGGCTCTTTGTACGGGCGGGTGCACGACGAGCGCGGCGTCCTGCGCCACCGGGGCGACGTCGTCGCGTTCACCGGGGAGTCCGGGCGGGTCAAGGGCGTCGAGCTGGCCGACGGCACCCACCTGGAGGCCGACCTCGTGGTGATGGGCGTGGGCGTGACGCCCAACGTCGGCATCGCGTCGGCCGCGGGCATCGAGCTGCGCTCGCGCGACCTCGGCGGCGGGATCGTGGTGGACGGCACCTTGCGCACCTCGGCGCCCGACGTCTTCGCCGCCGGCGACATCGCCTCCGTCCCCTCGCCGCACTACGGCCGCCCGCTGCGCGTGGAGCACTGGGCCGTGGCGCAGGACACGGGCGCGCACGCCGGCCGCGCGATGCTCGGCGACGACGCCGCCTACGACGTCCTCCCCTACTTCTTCAGCGACCAGTACGACGTCGGGATGGAGTACAAGGGATTCGTCGACCCGCGCGCCGGCGACACCGAGGTCGTGATCAGCGGCTCCGTCGACGACCGCGAGCTCGTCGCGTTCTGGCTGCGCGACGGCGAGGTGCAGGCGGGCATGGCCGTCAACGTGTGGGACCGCATGGACGACGTCGAGGAGCTCATCCGCTCCCGCCGGCAGGTCCCCCGCGCCGAGCTGGAGGCGTTCACGGGCTGACGTCCCGTGAGCGTCTCTGTCCGTCAGGAAGACGGAGTCGAATCCTGACGGACAGGGACGCTCGCGGGGCCGACGGCGGGGCGGCCGAGGGCGCGCACCCGCCAGCCGGCGACGGCCCAGCGGTCGGCGTCGAGCGCGTTGCGACCGTCGACGACGACGCGGCGCGCGGGCTCGAGGGCCGCCGGGTCGAGGTCGCGGAACTCCTGCCACTCGGTGAGGTGCAGCACGAGGTCGGCGCCGGCGACCGCCTCCTCGACGGTGTCCGCGTAGCCCAGCGTGGGGAAGGTGCGCGCGGCGGTGGCGTTGGCCCGCGGGTCGTGCACGCGCACGTGCGCCCCCTGCAGCTGCAGCTGGGCGGCGACGTTCAGCGCGGGCGAGTCGCGCACGTCGTCGGTGCCGGGCTTGAACGCCGCGCCCAGGACGGCGACGCGGCGCCCGAGCACGCTGCCGCCGCACTCCTCGACCGCCAGCGCGACGGTGCGCGACCGGCGCCGCATGTTGATGGCGTCGACCTCGCGCAGGAACGTCAGCGCCTCGTCGACGCCCAGCTCGCCGGCACGCGCCATGAGCGCGCGGATGTCCTTGGGCAGGCAGCCCCCGCCGAACCCGAGGCCCGCCGACAGGAACTGGTGCCCGATGCGGGCGTCGTGCCCGATCGCGTCCGTCAGCGCGACGACGTCGCCGCCCGCCGCGTCACACAGCTCGGCGATCGCGTTGGCGAACGAGATCTTCGTGGCGAGGAACGCGTTCGCCGCCACCTTGACCAGCTCGGACGTGGCGAGGTCGGTGACGAGGAACGGCACGCCGGCGTCGACGACGGGCGCGTACAGCTCGCGCAGCGCCTTCTCGTGGCGCGGGTCGGTGACGCCGACGACGATCCGGTCCGGCCGCAGCGTGTCCTCGACGGCGCGGCCCTCGCGCAGGAACTCCGGGTTCCACGCGACGCCCACCGCGACGCCCGCGGGCGCGAGGCGGTCGGCGAGCGCCTGCAGCCCGCCGGCCGTGCCCACGGGGACGGTGGACTTGCCGACGAGCAGCGCGTCGCCGCGCAGGTGCGGCACGAGCGCGGCCACGGCGGCCTCGACGTGGCTGGTGTCCGCGGCCATCGAGTCCCGGCGCTGCGGCGTGCCGACGCACACGAAGTGCAGGTCCGCGAACGCGGCCGCCTCCGCCGGGTCGGTCGTGAACCGCAGGCGCCCGGCGGCGGTGTGCCGCTCGACGAGCTCCGCCAGCCCGGGCTCGTAGAACGGCAGCCGGCCGGCGGCCAGGTCGGCGATCTTCGCCGGGTCGGTGTCCAGGCCGAGCACGTCGTAGCCCAGCTCGGCCAGGCACGCGGCGTGCGTCGCACCCAGGTAGCCCGTGCCGATCACGGTGACGCGCGCGGGCTCGGGCACGGCGGTGTCGGCAGCGGTCGCGGCGGTGGTCGTGGTGGCGTGCGTCATCGGTCCTCCAGGGTGAGCAGGGCGGGCTCGAACGGCAGGGGCCGGTCGAGGTCGGTCAGGAGTGCGCCGGGCACGTCGCGGGGCGCCGGTCGGAAGGCGTACACCGCGGCGAGGCGGGCGCGGGCGGCGCTGCGGATCTCGCGGGTGAGCGTCTCGCGGGCGAGGGCGCGTGCGGTGCGGGGGGCGTCGGCCATGCGCCTCAGCCTGGCACGCGAGAGCAGCGATCACAAACAAGAGCATCGCTCTTGCCAGGAGGTGTCGGCAGTGCCATGCTCGTCCCGACAGAGAGCACCGCTCTCGGATTGGAGCACCAGTCATGACCGACCGTCACCTGATCGTCGGCGCCGGGCCCGTGGGTCGGCACGTCGCCGTCCTGCTCGCCGAGCGCGGCTCCGACGTCACCGTCGTCACCCGCACCGGCCGCGACACCGGGGTCGCCGGCGTCGCGCACGCCGCCCTCGACGCCTCCGACGCCGACGCCCTGAGCCGCGCGGCCGACGGCGCCGACGTCCTGTACAACTGCGCCAACCCCGGCGACTACACGCAGTGGGAGCGCGCCTGGCCGCCGCTCGCGGCCTCGCTCCTCACCGCCGCCGAACGCTCGGGCGCCGTCTACGCGATCACGGGCAACCTCTACCCGTACGGCCCGGTCGACGGGCCGATGACCGAGGATCTGCCCGACGCCGCCACCGACCACAAGGGCGTCCTGCGTACCCGGATGTGGGCCGACGCCCGCCGCGCGTTCGAGGAGGGCCGGCTGCGCGGCGCCGTCGAGGTCCGCGCGTCCGACTACATGGGCCCCGGCGTCGGCGGCAACGGGCACGTCTCTCGCGTCCTCCCGGCCGCGCTGGCCGGGAGGCGCGTCACGATGATGGGCCGCACGGACCTGCCGCACACGTTCACGGACGTGGGCGACGTCGCGCGCACGCTCGTCGCGGCAGCCGAGGACCCGGGCGCGCACGGCCGCACCTGGCACGTGCCGAGCAACGCGCCGCGCACCCAGGCGCAGGCCCTGGCCGACGTGCTCGCCGCCGCAGGGCACCCGCCCGTCCTCCCCCGCTCGCTGCGCGGGCCGGCGCTCGCCGCCGTCGCCGCCGTCTCCCCCTTCATGCGCGAGGTGCGCCAGCTCGTCTACCAGTGGGAGCGCCCGTACGTCCTCGACGACTCCGCCGCCCGGGACCGCTGGGACCTCGAGCCCACCCCGTGGGACGAGGTCTGCCGCCGCACCGCGGGACTCTGATCTCCCGCCGACCATGCACCTGCGCACGTCCTGACGCCGAACTCGGTGCACGTCTGCCTGTTCGGCAGCGAGGTGGCGGCGCGTAGCATCGATCAGATGGCCAGCACGTCGCCCCGGGGCACGGCGGAGGCCGACGTCGCGGACGGCGCCGGCACCACGGACGCGCCCCGCACCTTCACCGAGGCGATCCGCGCACGCGACGACGCCGAGCTGCTCGCGCTGCTGCGCGCGCGGCCGGACCTGGCCACCCCGTCGCCGTCCACGC
>JADHZE010000102.1 GCA_026934365.1 Isoptericola sp. QY 916
GTCGCCCCGCGTGACGCCCGCGGCCGCGCGCCGCTCGCGCGCGAGGTCCGCCCCCTCGACCACCTCGCCCGCCCGGAGCAGGACGGCCGACGCCTCGCCCGGCGGGCTGCACACGACGTTCATGCAGTGGTGCAGCCCCAGGTGCCGGTAGACGTAGACACGGCCGGGCTCGCCGAACATCGTCCGGTTCCGTGCCGTCTCGCCCCGGTACGCGTGCGACCCCGGGTCGGCCGTGCCCGCGTACGCCTCGACCTCCGTGAGCCGCACCGTCACCGCACCGTCCGGCGTGCGGCGGGTGAGCAGCGCCCCGAGCAGGTCGTGCGCGACGACGTGCACCTCCCGCGCGAACCAGGCGCGGCCCGGGACGACCAGGCCCGCGCCCGCCGCCGCGTCCGCCAGCGGCTCCCGGTCGGCTGCGGGGACACCGGCCTGCGCCCGCCTCGCCGACGTCATCGCACCGCCTCGAGGAGCCGGCCGACGCCGTCGAGCCGGACGTCGGCACGCTCGCGCGTGCGCTCGACCGCGTAGTGGGTGCGCTCGTCGGCCATCCAGCGCAGCCAGTGCTCGCGGGCGTCCGACCCGTCGCGCGCGAGGCCGCGGGAGAGGCGCACCGCGTCGTCGGCCTCCACCCACACCCGCAGCGCTGCCCGGCCGTCGACCTGACGGGCGCCGGCGCCGCAGCCCTCGACGACGAGGACCGGGGCGGGCTCGACGTCGTGCGCCTCGGCGTACTCGCCCCGCCCCCAGTCGTAGCGGAGATACCTGCCCGGACGGCCCGCCTCGAGAGCCTCGAGGACCCACTCCGCCAGGCGCCGCGCGCCGCCGTCGGGGCCGGCCTCCCAGCCCTCGTAGAGGTCGTCCAGGTGCACGACCTGGCACGCGAACCGCAGGGCGAGCTGCGTCGCGAGCGTCGTCTTGCCCGAGCCCGCCGGCCCGTCGACGCACACGAGCCGCGTGCGCCGCCACGGCTCCGGCGCCCCCGGGCCGGGGAGCCGCGGCTCCGCCGCGTGCACGCGCGCCACCAGCGCGTCGAGCACCTCCTCGCTCGTCGTCACGCCCGCTCCTTCCTCCGGCCCGCCGACCGTACCCGCTAACGCGTCTCGTCCGTCCGCCGTCGTGCCCGCCCGGACGACGACGGCCGCACGTCCCGAGGGAGCGTGCGGCCGACGAGCCCGGGCCGGGGAACGGATCGGCTCAGCTGTCCGCCCAGATGCGGAACTCGGCCGACCGCTCCTTGGCGGCCTCGACCTGCTCGACGACGCGCGCGGGCGCGGTGCCGCCGACGCCGTCGCGCGAGGCCACGGAGCCCTCGACGCTCAGCACCTCGCGCACGCCCGGCGTCAGGTGCTCGGAGATCGCGGCGAGGTCCGCGTCGGACAGGTCCCACAGCTCGATCCCGCGCTCCTCGCAGACCCGGACGCACGCGCCCGCGACCTCGTGCGCGACGCGGAACGGCACGCCCTGGCGCACCAGCCACTCGGCGATGTCCGTGGCGAGCGAGAAGCCCTGCGGGGCGAGCTCGGCCATCCGTGCCGTGTCGAACGTGAGGGTGCGGACCATCCCCGCGAACGCGGGCAGCAGCACCGTGAGGGTGGAGACCTGGTCGAAGACCGGCTCCTTGTCCTCCTGCAGGTCGCGGTTGTACGCCAGCGGCAGGCCCTTGAGGGTGGTGAGCAGTCCGGTGAGGTCGCCCACGAGCCGGCCCGCCTTGCCGCGGGCGAGCTCCGCGATGTCCGGGTTCTTCTTCTGCGGCATGATGCTCGACCCGGTCGACCACGAGTCGTCCAGCCGCACGAAGCCGAACTCCTTCGTGTTCCAGAGGATGATCTCCTCGCTCAGCCGGGACAGGTCGATGCCCACCATCGCCGACACGAACGCGAACTCCGCGACGACGTCGCGCGCGGCAGTGCCGTCGATCGAGTTCTCCACCGGCCCGTCGAAGCCCAGCTCCGTCGCGACCGCCGCCGGGTCGAGGCCCAGCGACGAGCCCGCGAGCGCCCCCGAACCGTAGGGCGAGCGCGCCGCGCGCACGTCCCAGTCGACCAGCCGGTCGACGTCGCGCAGCAGCGGCCACGCGTGCGCCAGGAGCTGGTGCGCCAGCAGCACCGGCTGCGCGTGCTGGAGGTGCGTGCGGCCCGGCATGACGGCCTCGCCGGCCGCCTCCGCCTGCACGATGAGCGCGTCCACGACGTCGAGCACCTGGCGCACGACGACGCGCGACTGGTCGCGCAGGTACAGCCGCACCAGGGTGGCGATCTGGTCGTTGCGCGACCGGCCCGCGCGAAGCTTGCCGCCGAGCTCCGTGCCCGCGCGCTCGATGAGGCCGCGCTCGAGGGCCGTGTGCACGTCCTCGTCGCCGAGCACGGGGAGGAAGGCCCCCGACTCGACGTCGGCGAGCAGCACGTCGAGCGCCTCGAGCATGCCGGCCAGCTCGTCGTCCGTGAGCAGGCCCGCGGCGTGCAGCACCCGCGCGTGCGCCCGGGACCCCCGGATGTCGTACGGGGCGAGCACCCAGTCGAAGTGCGTCGACTGGGACAGCGCCTGCAGCTCCGGAGACGGGCCGCCGGAGAACCGGCCGCCCCACAGGGAGACGTTGTCACCCTGCGTCGTCAGCGCGCCGTCCCGGGCGCCCGGCGTGACCTCGGAGCCCACGTCAGAACTCCCCGACGCCGAAGTCCACGCCGTTGCCGAACTTCTCGTCGCGGGCCGCGGCCTGCTTGGCGGCGAGGCCGTAGATCTCGATGAAGCCCTTGGCGTGCGACTGGTCGAACGCGTCGCCCTCGTCGTAGGTGGCGAGGTTGAAGTCGTACAGGCTGGACTCCGACCTGCGCCCCGTCACGGTGGCGCGGCCGCCGTGCAGGACCATGCGGATGTCGCCGGACACGTACTTCTGCGTCTCGTCGACGAACGTGTCGAGGTTCTTCTTCAGCGGGGAGAACCACATGCCGTCGTAGACCAGCTCGGTCCAGCGCTGCTCGACCTGGCGCTTGAAGCGGGCCTGCTCGCGCTCGAGCGTGACGTTCTCGAGCTCCTGGTGCGCGGCGATGAGCGCGATCGCGCCGGGCGCCTCGTAGATCTCGCGGGACTTGATGCCCACGAGGCGGTCCTCGACGATGTCGATGCGGCCCACGCCCTGGGCGCCGGCGCGGCGGTTCATCTCCTGGATGGCCTGCAGCGGGGTGACCGCCACGCCGTCCAGCGCCACCGGCACGCCCTGGTCGAAGGTGACGACGACCTCGTCGGCGACCGGCGGGAACGTCGGGTCGTCGGTGTAGGAGTAGACGTCCTTGGTGGGCTCGTTCCAGATGTCCTCGAGGAAGCCCGTCTCCACCGCGCGACCCCACACGTTCTGGTCGATCGAGAACGGGTTCTTCTTGGTGGTCGCGATCGGCAGGTCGTGGCGCTCCGCGTAGTCGATGGCCTTCTCGCGCGTGAGCGCGAGGTCGCGCACCGGGGCGATGGACTTCAGGTCCGGGGCCAGAGACGTCGTCGCGACCTCGAAGCGGACCTGGTCGTTGCCCTTGCCGGTGCAGCCGTGCGCGACCGTCGTCGCGCCGAACTGGCGCGCGGCGCGCACGAGGTGCTTGACGATCACCGGGCGGGAGATCGCCGAGACCAGCGGGTAGCGGTCGAGGTACATGCCGTTGGCCTTGAGCGCGGGCATGCAGTACTCCGCCGCGAACTCGTCGCGCGCGTCGGCGACGTACGCCTCGACGGCGCCGCAGTCGAGCGCGCGCTTGCGGATGACGTTCATGTCCTCGCCGCCCTGGCCGACGTCGACGGCCACGGCGACGACCTCGGCCCCGGTGGCCTCGGCGATCCAGCCGATGGCCACGGAGGTGTCCAGGCCGCCCGAGTAGGCGAGCACGACGCGATCAGTCATCACAGTTCTCTTTCTTGCGAGGGGTTCGGGTCAAGTCTGGCAGTGCGGGTCCGCGGAGGCCACGGCCCGCCGGGAGGACGGGTCAGGGACCGGTCAGCTCGAGGAAGCGGCGGGCCAGCTCGTCGCCGCCGAGCGGGTCGCGCGCGATCACGAGGATCGTGTCGTCGCCCGCGATGGAGCCGAGGACGCCCGGGAAGACCGAGTGGTCGATCGCGGACGCGAGGTAGTTGGCCGCGCCGGGGGGCGTGCGCAGCACCACGAGGTTGGCGGACGCCTCCGCCGACACGAGCAGGTCGTTGCAGAGCCGGGCGAGGCGCGCGGCGACGTACTCGACGTCGTGATCCCCCACGCCCGCGGCCTGCACGCTGCGGTCGCCACCCTCGCCGGGCACGGCGTAGACGAGCGCCCCCGCCGCGTTGCGCACCTTCTCCGCGCGCAGCTCGATGAGGTCGCGCGACAGGGTGCCCTGCGTGACGCTGACGCCCGCGTCGGCGAGCTCGCGGGCCAGCTCGGCCTGCGAGTGGATCGCCGTGCGCCGCACGATCTCGACGATCCGCGCGTGGCGCGCGGCCTTCGTCGTCGGCCCTGCGGCCTGGCCCGCCGACGCGCCCTCGACGGCGCTCATCGGTGCTCCAGGAGCCAGGTGAGCAGGGCCTTCTGGGCGTGCAGGCGGTTCTCCGCCTCGTCCCAGACGACGGACGCGGGGCCGTCGATCACGGACGCCGTGACCTCCTTGCCGCGGTAGGCGGGCAGGCAGTGCAGGAAGATCGCGTCGTCGGCCGCGCCGGACAGGAGCGCGTCGTCCACGCGGTAGGCGTCCAGGGCGGCGAGCCGCTCGGCGGCCTCGTCCTCGTCGCCCATCGAGACCCAGGTGTCCGCGGCGACGACGTCGGCCCCGGCGACGGCGGCCCGGGCGTCGGTCGTGACGGACACCGAGCCCCCGGTCGTGGCGGCGATCTCCTGGGCGCGGGCGACGACGTCCTCGGGCGGCAGGTAGCCCTCCGGCCCGGCGACCGCGACGTGCAGGCCGGCGGTGACCCCGCCGAGCAGGTACGACGCGGCCATGTTGTTACCGGCGTCGCCCACGTAGGCCAGCCGCTGACCGGCCAGGGCGGAGATGCCGCCGCGGTGCTGGGCGACCGTGAGCAGGTCGGCGAGGATCTGGCACGGGTGGAAGCCGTCCGTGAGGGCGTTGACCACGGGGACGCGCGAGACCGCGGCCATCTCGTCGATCCGGTCCTGGCCGAACGTGCGCCACACGATGGCGGACACCTGGCGGTCGAGCACGCGGGTGACGTCGGCGACGGACTCGCGCACGCCCACCTGGGCGAGCCGGCCGTCCACGATCACGGGGAAGCCGCCGAGCTCGGCGACGCCCGTCGAGAACGAGACCTGGGTGCGCAGCGTCGGCTTGTCGAACAGCACGGCGACGCCCTGCGGGCCCGCGAGCGGCGCGCGCACGAACCGGTCCTCCCGGAACGCCATGCCGAGCTCGAGGACCTCCCGCTGCTCGTCCGGCGTGAGGTCGTCGTCGCGGAGGAAGTGGCGGGGCATCAGGACTCCCTGTCGGCAGAGGCGGGGACGGTGACGGTGGCGAAGAACCGGGCGACGTCGCGCGCCTGGTCGGCCGTGAGGATCAGCGGCGGCGCGAGGCGGATCGCGTCCGGGGCGACGGCGTTGACGACGAGGCCGGCCTCCAGCGCGGCCGCCGCGACGTCGGCCGCGACGGGCCGTGCGAGCTGGACGGCGAGCAGGAGCCCCCGCCCGCGCACTCCGGCGACGAGCGGGTTGCCCGCGGCCTCGATCTCGGAGGTGAGGACGGCGCCGACGCGGCGCACGTTCTCGAGCAGGCCGTCGCGCTCGATGACGCCGAGCGTCGCGAGGCCGGCGGCCGCAGCGACGGGGTTGCCGCCGAACGTGGTGCCGTGCTGGCCGCGGCCGAGCAGGGTCGCGGCGCGCTCGCCGAACGCGATCGCGGCGCCCACGGGGAAGCCGCCGCCCAGGCCCTTGGCCACGGTGACGACGTCGGGCACGACGCCGCCGCCGATCTCCGGCTGCTGGAAGGCGAACCAGGAGCCCGTGCGCCCGACGCCCGTCTGGACCTCGTCGAGCACGAGCAGCGCGCCCGCCTCGGCGGTGAGCCGGCGGGCGTGCGCCAGGTAGCCCGCGGGCAGCGGCCGCACACCGGCCTCGCCCTGCAGCGGCTCCACGACGAGCGCCGCGACGCCGCCACGCTCCGCGACCGCCTCCGGCGAGAACGCCTCGTCGAGGGCGGCGGTGTCGCCGAACGGCACGTGCTCGACGCCGCCGGGCAGCGGCTCGAACGGCTGGCGGTACGCGGCCTTCGCCGTGAGGGCGAGCGCGCCCATCGAGCGGCCGTGGAAGCCGCCCTCCAGGGCCAGGACGCGGGTGCGGGCGCCGTCGTCGCCGGCGTTGCGGCGCGCCATCTTGAACGCCGCCTCCACCGCCTCGGTGCCCGAGTTGGTGAAGAACACCCGCGAGCCCTCGGGGGCGCCCGCGAGGTGCAGCAGCCGCTCGGCCAGGCCGATCTGGGTGGGCGTCGCGAAGAAGTTCGACACGTGCCCGAGGGTGCCGAGCTGCGCGCTGATCGCCGCCGTCAGCGTGGGGTGGGCGTGGCCGAGCGCGTTCACCGCGATCCCGGCGAGCAGGTCGAGGTAGCGCCGCCCGTCGGCGTCCCACACGTAGGCACCCTCGCCGCGCACCAGCACACGCTGGGGCGGGCCGAAGGTGTCCATCACCGCGTGGGTGTAGCGATCGGTCCAGGCGGCGTTCGAGGCGTCGGCGAGGGCGCCGCCGCTCACCGACTGCAGGGTGTCGCTCACGCGCCTGCCTCCTTGCTTCCGGTGGTACCGGTCGTGGTCGCCGGGGCGGGCACGACCATGGTGCCGTTGCCGCGGGTGGTGAAGACCTCCAGGAGCACCGAGTGCGGCTGGCGGCCGTCGATCACGGTCGCGCGCGGCACGCCGCCCTGGACGGCGCGCAGGCACGCCTCCATCTTGGGCACCATGCCGGACGTCAGGCTCGGCAGGAGGGCGGCGAGGTCCGGCGCGGAGATCTCCTCGACGAGGGAGTCCTTGTCGGGCCACGACGTGTACAGGCCCTCGACGTCGGTGAGCATGATGAGCTTGCTCGCGCCGAGCGCCACCGCGAGCGCCGACGCCGCCGTGTCGGCGTTGATGTTGAGCACCTGGGTCGGGTCGTCGACGTCGGGCGCGACGGTCGACACGACCGGGATGCGGCCGGCGTCGAGCAGGTCCTGCACGGCCCCGGCGTCCACCTGGACGACGTCGCCCACGAGGCCGACGTCGACCGGCTCGCCGTCGACGACGGCGTGCCGGCGGGCGGCGCGGAACAGCCCGGCGTCCTCCCCCGACATGCCGACGGCGTGCGGGCCGTGCGCGTTGATGAGGCCGACGAGCTCGCGCGAGACCTGGCCGGTGAGCACCATGCGCACCACGTCCATCGCCTCGGGCGTGGTGACCCGCAGGCCGCCGCGGAACTCGCTGTGGATGTCCAGGCGCTCCAGCATGGCGTTGATCTGCGGGCCTCCGCCGTGCACCACGACGGGGCGCAGCCCCACCTGGCGCAGGAACACCATGTCCTGGGCGAACGCGGCCTTGAGCCGGTCGTCGATCATCGCGTTGCCGCCGTACTTGACGACGACGAGCGCGCCCGCGAACTCCTGGAGCCACGGGAGCGCCTCGAGGAGCACTTCGGCCTTCTGCTCGGGCGCGAGCCCGTTCACGACGTCGCTGCTCATGAGCTGTACGCGCTGTTCTCGTGGACGTACGCGTGGGTGAGGTCGTTGGTCCACAGCGTGATCTCGGCGTCGCCGGCGTGCAGGTCGATCGTGATCGACACGTCACGCGACGCGGCGAGGTCGACGTTCTCCGGCGACTCGTGCGCCCCGCCCGCCTTGCACACCATGACGCCGTTGACGCTGACGTCGAGCTCCAGCGGGTCGAACGGCGCGACCTCCTCGGGGACCGTGCCGACCTGCGAGAGGATGCGGCCCCAGTTGGGGTCGTTGCCGAAGATCGCGGCCTTGACCAGGTTGGACCGGCTCACGGCCCGGGCCACGGCCAGCCCGGCGTCCTCGGTCGTCGCGTGCGTGACCGTGATGGCGATGTCGTGGGACGCGCCCTCCGCGTCGGCCACGAGCTGGCGCGCGAGGTCGGCGCAGACGGCGGTCACGGCCTCGGCGAACGCGGCGTCGTCCGGCGTCGCGCCGGACGCGCCCGACGCCATGAGCACCACGGTGTCGGAGGTCGACATGCAGCCGTCGGAGTCGACGCGGTCGAACGTCGTGCGGGTCGCGGCGCGCAGCGCCGCGTCCGTGGCCCCGGCGTCCACGACGGCGTCGGTCGTGATGACGCAGAGCATCGTGGCGAGCGCGGGAGCGAGCATGCCCGCGCCCTTGGCCATCCCGCCCACCGTCACGGTGCCGGACGGCGTCTCGATCGTGCGCACCGCGGTCTTCGGGACGGAGTCCGTCGTCATGATGGCCGTGGCCGCGCTCGTGCCCGACGCCTCGTCCGGTCCCAGCGCCTCCGCCGCGACCGGGATCCCGGCGAGCAGCTTCTCGGCCGCGAGCCGCACGCCGATGAGGCCGGTCGAGGCCACGAGGACGTCGATCGCGCCGATCCCGAGCACCTCGGCGACCTTCTCCGCCGTGGCGTGCGAGTCCTGGAACCCGCCCGGGCCGGTGCACACGTTCGCGGCACCCGAGTTCAGCACGACGGCGCGGGCGACCCCGTCCTTGATCGCCTGGCGCGACCACATCACCGGCGCGCCGACCACACGGTTGGTGGTGAAGACGGCGGCGGCCGCGTGCTGCGGGCCGTCGTTGACGACCAGGGCGAGGTCGGGGGTGCCGGAGGCCTTGAGGCCGGCCGTGATCCCGGCGGCCCGGAACCCCTTCGCTGCGGTCACGCTCACGGTGCGACTCCTTCGGTGACGAGGCCGGCCGTCTCCGGCAGGCCGAGGGCGAGGTTCATGGCCTGGACCGCCTGGCCGGCGGTGCCCTTGACCAGGTTGTCGATGGCGGTGACGGTCACCACGCGCCCGGCGGCGGCGTCGAGCGCGACCTGCACGAGGGCCGTGTTGGCGCCGAGGGTGGCGGCCGTCGTCGGCCACTGGCCCTCCGGGAGGAGCTCGACGAACGGCTCGTCCGCGTAGGCCGCGGCCCAGGCGGCGCGGACGTCGGCGGCCGTGGCGTCCTCGTGGCCCGGCGCGAGGCGGGCCGTGACGGTGGCGAGGATGCCGCGCGACATCGGCACGAGCGTCGGGGTGAAGCTGATCGACACCTCCGGCGCCCCGGCGGTGCGCAGGTTCTGGACGATCTCGGGGATGTGCCGGTGCGTGCCGCCCACCGCGTACGGCACGGCGGAGCCCAGGCCCTCGGCGGCGAGCAGGTGCGGCTTGAGCGACTTGCCGGCGCCCGAGTACCCGTTGGCGAGGACCGCGACGACGTCAGCCGGGCTCACGAGGCCGGCGGCGACGCCGGGCTGCAGGCCGAGCGTGACGGCCGTGACGTTGCAGCCGGGCACCGCGATCCGGCGGGCGCCAGCCAGGTGGTCGCGCTGCGCGCCGGTGACCGCCCCCGCGCCGTCGGCGTGGAGCAGCTCGGGCAGACCGTAGGGCCAGGTGCCCGCGTGGGCCGAGCCGTAGAACTTCTCCCAGTCGGCGGCGGACGCGAGGCGGTGGTCGGCGCCGAGGTCGAGCACGAGCACGTCGTCGGGCAGCTGCGCGGCGATCTCGCCGGACGCGCCGTGCGGCAGGCCGAGCACGACGACGTCGTGGCCCGCGAGCGCCTCGGGCGTGGTCGGCTCGAGCACCCTGTCCGCGAGGGAACGCAGGTGCGGCTGCGTTGCGCCGAGCCGCGCGCCGGCGTTCGTGTGCGCCGTGAGCGTCCCGACCTCCAGCGCGGGGTGACGCGCCGCGAGGCGCAGGAACTCGCCCCCGGCGTACCCGGAGGCACCGGCGACGGCGACACGGAACGTGCGCGACTCAGTGCTGACCATATGCAGCACTATACATACCTATGCAGTGCGCCGGAACCTGCTTCTCGCGCCCCGGGCGCCGCGGGTCAGGCGACGAGCGGCAGGTACATCACGTGCAGACCCACGTAGCCGTGCGCCGGGCTGCGGAAGGCGCCCGGCACGGTGCCGACCACCTCGAAACCGAGCGCCCGCCACAGGCGCACCGCGACCTCGTTCGACTCCACCACCGCGTTGAACTGGATGCCGCGGAAGCCTTGCTCGCGGTGCCAGGCGACGACGTGCTCGCCGAGCGCCCGGCCCACCCCGAGCCCGCGCGCGGCGGGCGACACCATGAACGACGCCGTGCCCACGTGGTCGCCGTGGCCCGGCCGGTTCGGCCCCATCTTGGCCGTGCCCAGCAGCGTGCCGTCCGCAGCCTCCGCGACGACCGTCGCGCCCGGGGCGCGCTCCATCCAGATCTCCCGCGCCTGCTCGCTCGTGAGGTCCAGCGGGTAGACGTACGTCTCGCCCTCACGCACCACCGCCTCGACGGTCGGCCACAGGGCGGGCCAGTCGTCCTCGGTCGCAGGACGGATCGTGAACGGTGCGCGGGTGTCTCGGGTCACAGGCGAAGCATAGGGTCGAGGCTGTGACCTCCCTCCCCACCGCTGTGCCCACCGCCATGCCCACCGCCATGCCCACCGCCATGCCCACCGTTGCGCTCGACGCGGGGGCCCTCCGGTGACGCCGGGCACCGCCGTCGAGCTCGCCGACTGGCGGCGGCGCGTCGCCGAGCTGTACGCCGCGGTCCGTGCCGCGCCCGACCCCGCGAGCGGGCACGCGACGTGGCGGGTGGGGCGCGACGCGCTCTTCCGCGACCACCCGCAGAGCCCGCTGCCGGCGGGCGACCCGCTGCGGGCGACCGGGCTCCCGTCCTGGCCGTACGACGCCGCCCTGCGCTTCGAGGTGCCGCTGCGCCCGGCGCCGGCGGCGCGGCTGGAGCTCGACACGGGCGCGGACGGCACGACGACGATGGAGCGCGTCGGGGTGCTCGAGCTGCCCGGCGTGGGGACGCTCGACGCCTGGTGGCTCGCGCAGTACGGCGGCGGCCTGTTCGTCCCTCTGCGCGACGGCACCGCCGGGGACGAGACCTACGGCGGCGGGCGGTACCTGCTCGACACGGCGAAGGGCGCCGACCTCGGCGGGCACGACGGCCTCGTCGTGGTGGACCTCAATCTCGCCTACCACCCGTCGTGCCGCTACGACCCGGCGTGGACCTGCCCGCTCGCCCCGGCGGGCAACCGCGTCGACGTGCCGGTCCGCGCGGGCGAGAGGCTGGACGCGCCCCCGGCTGCGTAGGCTCGGACGCATGCACGCAGTCGTGGCCCGCGCGGCGGGTGGTCCCGAGGTCCTGGAGTACGTCGAGCAGCCCGACCCCGCGCCCGGCGCGGGCGAGCTGCTCGTCCGCGTCGCGGCGGCGGGGGTCAACTTCATCGACACCTACCGCCGGGCGGGCGTCTACCCGATGAGCTACCCGCACGTCGTGGGCGTCGAGGGGGCCGGGACGGTCGAGGCCCTCGGCGAGGGCGTGGAGGGCTTCGCCGTCGGCGACGAGGTGGCCTGGAACGAGGCGCCGGGGTCGTACGCCGAGCTCGCCGTCGTCCCCGCCGCGAACGCCGTGCGCGTCCCCGCGGGCCTCGATCTCGTCACGGCCGCCGCCCTGCCGCTGCAGGGGATGACGGCGCACTACCTCGTCGCGTCGACCTTCGAGGTCGGGCCGGGCCACGACGTCCTCCTCACCGCCGGGGCCGGCGGCGTCGGCCTGCTCGCCACCCAGCTCGCGGTCGCGCGCGGCGGGCGCGTCGTCACCACGGTGTCCTCGCCCGAGAAGGCGGCCCTGTCGTCGGCGGCCGGCGCGGCGCACACCGTCGACTACGCGGCGATGGACGACCTCGCGACCGAGCTGCCCGCCGTCGTGCGCGACCTCACCGACGGCCGCGGCGTGCACGTCGTGTACGACGGCGTGGGACGCGCCACGTTCGACGCGTCGCTCGCGTCGCTGCGGCCACGCGGCACGCTCGTGCTGTTCGGCGGGGCGTCCGGCCAGGTGCCGCCGTTCGACCCGCAGCGGCTGAACTCCGGCGGGTCGCTCTACCTCACCCGGCCGACCCTGGCGCACTACGTCCTCACCCGGGCCGAGCTCGAGTGGCGGGCGTCGGAGGTGCTCGGGGCGGCCGCCGAGGGAGACCTGGACGTCCGGATCGGCGAGCGGCTCCCGCTCGCCGACGCGGCGCAGGCGCACCGTGCCCTGGAGGGACGGGCCACGACGGGCAAGGTCCTCCTGGTCCCCTGAGCGAGGTCCCCTGAGCGGCGCCTCCCGGACGGTGCGCGGTCAGCCCGCCGTCGGGCTCGAGACGTGCCAGCGGTGCCCGTAGGGATCCACGACCCAGGCGCTGCGCCAGCCCTCCTCGGGCCCGTCGTCGACGCCCCGCTCCAGCCGGGCCCCGCCGCCGACGAGGTGCGCGACGAAGGCGTCGACGTCCTCGACCTCGATCGCCAGCGACACCGACCACCCGCCGAGCGTCGTGGGGCTGTGCACGCGCAGCTGCTCCCACTCGTCGGACAGGTAGATCGTCGCGCCGCCGATCGCGAGCTCCGCGTGCCCGACGACGCCGTCGTCCTCGATCCGGAACCGCTCCTGCGCGCCGAAGGCCCGGCGGTAGTAGTCGATGGCGCCCGCCGCGCCGCGCACCGCGAGGTACGGCACGACCGTCGCGGGGGTCCGGTCGCCACGACCGGGCGGCGCGGGGGTGGTCTCGGCGTCCTCGCCGGTGTCCATGACCCCAGCGTGGCGCGGCGAGAGAGCGCGCTAGTCTCTTGATGTCAAGAGACTTGATATCGAGAGGATTTGTCATGGCCGACTGGTCCCCCTCCGCCTACCTGCGCTACACCGACGAGCGGTCGCGCCCCTTCGGCGAGCTCGTCGCACGCGTCGTGCGCGACCCGGCGAGCATCGTCGACCTCGGCTGCGGTCCCGGCCACCTCACCCCCGTGCTGCGCGAGCGGTGGCCGGGCGCCTCGTTCGTCGGCCTCGACGCCTCGCCCGCCATGATCGAGCGCGCCCGGGCCGCCGACCCCTCGGGGCGGTACGAGCTCGCCGACGTGCGCGACCACGCCGCCGGCCGCGGCCCCGACCCCGAGGCCGACCTGGTGATCAGCAACGCCACCCTGCAGTGGGTGCCCGGCCACCGCGAGCTGCTCCCCGCGCTCGCCGCGACGGCCCTGCAGACGTTCGCGTTCTCCGTGCCCGGCAACCACGACGCCCCCAGCCACCGGCTGCTGCGCGAGGTGGCGGGCCGCGAGCCCTACTCCGCCGCCGTCGGGACCGTGGAGCGCCGCGCTGTCGCCGACCCCGCGGAGTACCTCGAGATCCTCGCCGCGCCCGGCTGGTCGGTCGACACCTGGGAGACCACCTACACGCACGTGCTCGACGGCGCGGACCCCGTGCTGCGCTGGATCTCGGCCACGGGCGCCCAGCCGGTGCTGCACGCCCTCGACGCCCACGACGCCGCGCACGGCACGGCCCTGCGCGCGCGGTTCGACGCCGAGTTCGGGGCGGAGCTCCGCGCGGCCTATCCGCGGCGCCCGTTCGGCACCCCCCTGGCCTTCCGCCGCGTGTTCGCGGTCGCCACGCGGACGACCTGACGGCGGCGGGCACGGACGGTCGTAGGCTCGCGCCGTGACCGACACCATCCACCCGATCCGCATCGGGGTCCAGCTCCAGCCGCAGCACGCCGACTACGCCCAGGTGCGCGACGCCGTCCGGCGCGCCGAGGACGCCGGCGTCGACGTGATCTTCAACTGGGACCACTTCTTCCCGCTCTCGGGCGACCCCGACGGCAAGCACTTCGAGTGCTGGACGATGCTCGGCGCCTGGGCCGAGCAGACCGAGCGCGTGCAGATGGGCGCCCTCGTCTCGTGCAACTCCTACCGCAACCCCGAGCTCCTCGCCGACATGGCCCGCACGGTCGACCACATCAGCGGAGGCCGGCTGATCCTCGGTGTCGGAGCGGGCTGGTTCGCCAAGGACTACGAGCAGTTCGGGTACGAGTTCGGCACGGCAGGCTCGCGCATCGCCGACCTGGGCGAGGCGCTCCCCCGCATCAAGGCGCGGCTCGCGGCCGGCAACCCCGCACCGACGCGCGAGATCCCGATCCTGATCGGCGGCGGGGGCGAGAAGAAGACGCTGCGCCTCGTGGCGGAGCACGCCGACGTCTGGCACTCCTTCGCCGATGTCGACACCCTGACGCGCAAGTCCGCGATCCTCGACGAGCACGGAGAGGCCGTCGGGCGCGACACCGCCGCGCTCGTGGAGCGCTCGGTCGGCGTGGGCGCCCCGCCGGAGGAGGTCGGGCAGAAGCTGCTCGACGCGGGCGCCACCCTGTTCACGATCGGCACGAGCGGGCCCGACTACGACCTGTCCCTCGTCGAGCAGTGGGTCCGCTGGCGCGACGAGCGCCGCTGACCTGCCCCATCCGCTCCCGGCCGGGGTGCCAGGGTCAGCGCCCGGTGAGCACCTCGGCCAGCGGGTCGTCGTCCGCGGCCGGCTGCACGCGCAGCCGCCGTGCGGCGGGCGCCGTGGCCGCACGGGCCAGCCGGACCAGCGACTCCGGGGTGTCGTGCGAGGCGCGGACGAACCAGCCGGAGCAGGCGTCGAGGTCGCCGCGCGCGAACGCCGTCACCAGGTCGACGGTCCGCTCGACGGGCGTCCACTCCGTCCGCCCCTCGTGGGCGCGCATCGACCCCGTCATGTCCGTGCGCACGACGCCGGGGGCGACCTCCAGCACGCGCAGGCCACGGTCGTGGCCGGCGGCGTGCAGCCCGGCGCCGAGACGCATCAGCGCGGTCTTGCTCGCGTTGTAGGCGGTCGCGTCGGCGTTGTCGTGCGAGCCGGCACCGCTGTTGAGGTCGACGACCCGCCCGCCGCCGCGCGCCAGCATCCCCGGCACGGCGTGCCGGGCCAGCAGGAACGGCCCGCGCACGTTCGTCTCGAGCACCGACCACCACTCGTCGGGGTCGGCCTCCCACAGCGGCACCTCGGCGTCGATGCGGCCGGCGCTGTTGACCAGCAGGTCCACGGAGCCCAGCCCGCCGTCGGCCGGGGACCCCTCCGCGACCCGCACGGCCACTGCCACCGCCGCGGCGTCGGCGACGTCCGCGGGCAGCTCGAGGGCCGTCCGGCCGAGGTCGCGCACCTCGCGCGCGACCTCGGCGGTCTGCGCGACGCGCTCGACGATCGCGTCGA
>JADHZE010000103.1 GCA_026934365.1 Isoptericola sp. QY 916
CCCCGCCCGCGGCCGGCGGACGTACGTCGCCGTCCGCGGAGGCGTCGCCGCGCCGCCCGTCCTCGGCTCCCGCGCCACCGACACCCTCGCCCACCTGGGCCCCGCCCCCCTCGCCCCCGGCACCCCCCTGCGTGGTGAGCGCGATCTCGGGGCCTGTTCGCGACCGAAGAGTCCCCGGAGTCTTGCTCACCACGTCCTGGCGGTGGCGGTGGACGACGTCGGGGCGCCGGACGTCGCGGCGCTGCCCGCGCCGGGCGAGGTCACGACGCTCCCCGTCGTGCTCGGCCCGCACGACGACTGGTTCGCGGACCCCGCCGCGCTCGTCGACCAGGAGTGGCGGGTGACCGACCGTTCGGACCGGGTGGGGCTGCGGCTGGACGGAGCACCCCTGACCCGGGCGGCCGGCGCGCAGGGGCGCGAGCTGCCCAGCGAGGGCTGCGTGACCGGCGCGCTGCAGGTGCCGCCGGACGGCCTGCCGGTGCTGTTCGGCGTCGACCACCCGCTCACCGGCGGCTACCCGGTGGTCGCGTCCGTGGCGTCGACGCACCTGTGGCTGCTCGGCCAGCTGCCGCCGGGGGCGCTGCTGCGGTTCGTGCCGGTCGCGCCTCATCCGTTCGGCTGACCTCCGGCGAGCCCGGCAGGCGATGTGGCGGTCCGGTGCCCGGAACCACGATGGATCCGACGCACCGACACCCCGGGACACCCACCGCCGTCCCGGGCACGAGGGAAGGACACCCCATGAAGCTCACGACGTCGACGAAGCCCGCCACGATCGCCGTCTCGGCCCTGATCGCGCTGGGGGCGCTCACCGCCTGCAGCACGGGCGAGGCCGACGCCGCGGCCCGTTCCGGGACCTCCGCCACGCAGGAGGCCGCGGCGGCCGACGAGGCGCAGACGCCGTCCGACGTGCTCGCGTCGACCGCGTGGGAGACCACCGGCGCGACCGACGCCGAGGGCGACGACGTCCCGCTCGACGACGACGACGTGAGCGCTTTCGTCGGCTGGGCGTACTTCGACGCCGACGGCACGTTCACCATGTACGACCTCGACGACAGCCCGAAGATGCAGGGCGACTGGACGGTCGACGAGGAGGGCACGACCCGCCACATCGTCGCGAAGGACGACGCCGGCGAGGTGCAGTTCGAGCGCGACTCGGACATCGTCACGCTCACCGACGAGGAGTTCACCTACCGCGTGTTCCCCGAGGAGGGGAACACCGACGTGTACTACGACATCGTGCACACCCCGACCGACCACGAGGAGCCGGCCGCATCCTGAGCCGCCGGCCTCCCGGCGAGCGCCCGCCCTCCCCGGGGAGCGGGCGCTCCGTCGTCGCGGCTCCGGTCAGGCGCGCTCGGCCGCGAGCGCCGCGACGCCGGCGACCACGCGCGCGACGCCGAACCGCAGGGCGTCGTCGCGGTCGCCCGGCTCGGCGTCGGAGAAGGCCGCCACGGTGAGCGGGTAGTCGTCCGCGCGCTCGGCGAGGACGGGCCCGAGCCGGGCGGTGAGATCGGCCTCCGGCGACGCGCCGCGCGGCTGCTGGCGCACGAGCGACATCACGTGACCGACCAGGAGCGCGAGCGTGTCGAGCTTCTCCGCGCCGGTGAGCGGCAGGTCCCCGAACGCCGCGAGGCCGGCCTCGAACCAGGCGAGCTCGACGGGGCCGGGCACGTGGGGCCGCTGCGCGAGCTCGACCGACCAGGGCCGCGCGAGCGCCCGCGCGTGGACGCTGCCGGCCCAGTCCGTCAGGGCGGCCCGCCAGTCCGCCCCCGTCGCCGCGGACGGCGCGGCCCCGAGCGCGGCGTCGAGCAGGAGCGCGTCCAGCTCGACGCGGCCCGGCACGTAGCGGTACAGCGCCATCTTGGTGGTGCCGAGGCGTGCGGCGACGGCCTGCATCGTCACCGCGTCGAGCCCGTGGGCGTCGGCGATCTCCGTGGCCGCGGCCACGATGCCGTCGACACTGAAGCGCGGCTTGGGCCCGCGGCGGGCCGGCGTCGCGCGCCGCCACAGCAGCGCGACGACGTCGTCGGTACTCGTCGCGCCCGTCCCGGCCCCCCGATGGTCGGCGCCCATCGCTCCCCCTGCCTCCGGCGGCTGCCGGTCTCGCGCGCCCTGAAGTATTTGCGTCCATCGTACGCGGATGCTTACTGTGTCTCTGGGACGCAATTAAGCCTCGGTCACCGAAGGAGCAGTCCATGTCCACCTCGAAGATCCTCGTCTCCGGCGCGAGCATCGCCGGGCCCGCGCTCGTCCGCTGGCTCGGCCGCAACGGCTTCGACGTCACCGTCGTCGAGAAGGCCCCCGCGCTCCGGCCCGGCGGCCAGGCCGTCGACTTCAAGGGCCGCACCCACCGCGACGTCCTGGACCGCATGGGGATCCTCGACGACGTGCGCGCCCGCCAGACCCCGCGGACCGACTGGCGCATGGTCGACGCCCGCGACCGGGTCCGCGCCGTGATCCCGGGCGAGTTCGTCGGCGGCGACCTGGAGGTCCTGCGCGGCGACCTCGCCGCCGTCCTGCACGAGCACACCGCCCGCGACGCCGAGTACGTCTTCGGCGACGAGATCGTGGGCGCGACCGAGACGACGGACGGCGTGCAGGTCGCGTTCGCACACCGGCCGAGCGAGCGGTTCGACCTGGTGGTGGGCGCCGACGGCGTGCACTCCGCCGTGCGGCGGCTCGCGTTCGGCCCGGAGGAGCAGCTCGTCGAGTCGCTCGGGTACTGCTACGCCGTCGCCGACGCCGCGGCGCCGCTCGACGGGCTGGAGACCCGGCGCCCCGACGGCCGCGCCGTCGCCTACGGGTACAACGAGCCCGGCCGGCTCGCGCTGCTCGGCGGGCAGAAGGCGCCGAGCCTGTTCGTCTTCCGCGCGCCGGGCGGCGGGGCACCGTACGACCGCCACGACGCCGCGTCCCAGCGGGCGTTCCTCGAGGCCGCCTTCGCCGGCGCCGGCTGGCGCGTGCCCGCCGCGCTCGACGCCGTCCGCCGGGCCGACGACCTCTACCTCGACGCCCTCGCGCGCACCCGGATGACGTCGTTCACGCGCGGGCGGTTCGCGCTGGTCGGCGACTCGGGGCACGCCAACACCCTCGGCGGCTTCGGGACGGGCCTGTCCCTCGTCGCCGCCTACGTCCTCGCCGGCGAGCTCGTGGCGGCGCGCGGCGACCACGAGACCGCGTTCGCGGCCTACGACCGGCGGATGCGCAAGCCCACCCGGGTCGCGCGGACCGGCAACGCGGGGCCGTTCCTGGCACCGCCGACGAACGCGCGCATCCGGATGCGGGACCGGACCTTCACCACGCGGTGGATGTACCGCTCCATGCTGTGGATGACGGACGTGTTCGCGACCGACACCAACGTCCCGGCGTACGCCCTGCGCTGAGCGTCGCGCTCAGACCCGGCGCGCCAGCAGGCTGAACGCGTTCGGGACGCGGCCGTCCCAGGCGGCGGCGTCGATGCCGTCGGGGCGCCAGAACGGGTCGGGGTGCTCCTCGAGGTGCTCGATCTCGAACCCGCCGCGCAGGCAGTCCATGACGGTCTCGGCGAGCGTGCGCTGCCGCTCCACCGCCCCGTGGCCGGGGAACGTGTCGTTGACGTGCGACGCCTCGAAGTACCCCCGGCCAGGGCGCACGCGGAGCTCGTCGGCGTCCCACGCCCACAGCGGCACCAGCGGGTGGGCCTCGTAGACGTAGAACCGCCCGCCCGGCCGCAGCAGGCGGCGCACCTCGGCGAGGAAGGCGGGCAGGTCCGCGACCCAGATGAGCGCGCCCTTGCCGGTGTAGACGAGGTCGGCGCACGCGTCGTCGAGGCCGCTGTTCGGCAGCGTCGCGCGGGTGTACCGGCAGGGCACGCCGAGCTCGTCGGCCCGGCGCTGCGCGCTCTCCACCGGCGCCGGGCTGTAGTCCAGGCCGTGCACGGACCGCGCGCCCAGCCGCGCCAGGGCGACGTCGTCCAGGCCGTGGCCGCTCATCGGGTGCACGACGTCGGCGCCCCGGACCAGCTCCCCGATCGCGGCGACCTCCGCGGGCAGCAGCCGGGCGGTCCTGGCCTGCGCGAGGTGCTCGTCGTACTCGTCGGTGTACTTGCGCGAGGCGACGGCCCACGCGGCCCGGGTGTCGTCGTCGACGGAGTCCATGCGGGGCAGCCTGGCACGGCCGACCGCCGCCGCGCGCCGGTTTTTCCGAGGTGGCGGGGCCACGCCCGTAGGGCTTCCGTCAGGGTGCGCCCCGGCGCCGTATGGATCCCGTGAGGACGGGGTACACGGGCTTCCGGCGGGTGTTGCATCGTCGTCGGCACCCGGGAAGGGCGCCCGGCCCGACCCTCTCCGGAGGCCGGCCGTCGGAATCGAAGTGGGGACGTGCTGGTGCTTGACGTCGTCTACGTGCTGGGCGTGATCGCCCTGTTCGCGCTGGTCGCCGGGATCGGGAAGGCGGTGGAGAAGCTGTGATCGTCGTCGAGCTCCTCGCCGCAGCGCTCGGCGCGGCCGCGCTGGTCTACCTCGTGGTGGCCCTCGTGAAGCCGGAGAAGTTCTGATGGGCTGGGTCGGGGCGGTCCTCGCGCTCGGGACCGTCGCCCTGGTCCTCGCGGTCGTCCACCGGTCGTTCGGCGACTACATGGCGACCGTGTACACCACCCCTCGCGACTGGCGCGTCGAGCGGGGCCTGTACCGGCTGCTGGGCGTCGACCCGCGCTCCGGGCAGACGTGGCAGGCGTACGCGCGCGGCGTCCTGACCTTCTCCCTCGTCGGGCTGCTGCTCGTCTACGCCCTGCAGCGCACGCAGCAGTGGCTGCCGTACTCGCTGGGGCTGCCCGCCGTCGCGCCGGACCTGTCGTTCAACACGGCCGCGTCGTTCGTGGGGAACACGAACTGGCAGTCGTACTCGCCCGAGCAGACCGTCGGCTACACGGTGCAGCTCGCCGGGCTCGCGGTGCAGAACTTCGTCTCCGCGGCGGTCGGCATGGCCGTCGCCGTGGCGCTGGTGCGCGGGTTCGCGCACCGCCGCACGGGGACGATCGGCAACTTCTGGGTCGACCTGGTCCGGGGCTCGCTGCGCATCCTGCTGCCGCTCTCGGTGGTGGGCGCGGTGGTGCTGATGATCGGTGGCGTCGTGCAGAACTTCGACGGCTTCACCGACGTCACGACCGTGGCCGGCGGCGCGCAGAGCATCCCCGGCGGGCCGGTGGCGTCGCAGGAGGCCATCAAGCTGCTCGGCACCAACGGCGGCGGGTTCTTCAACGCGAACTCGGCCCACCCGTTCGAGAACCCGACGGCGTGGACGAACGTCGTCGAGGTGCTCCTCATGCTGGCCGTCCCGTTCTCGCTGCCGCGCACGTTCGGCCGGATGGTGGGCGACCTGCGGCAGGGGTACGCGATCCTCGCGGCGGTGGGCGTGATCTTCGTGGCGTCGTTCGCCGCGCTGACGGCGCTCGAGTCCGCCGGGAGCGGCACCGCCCCGCAGCTCGCGGGCGGCGCCATGGAGGGCAAGGAGGCGCGGTTCGGCATCGTCGGGACCACGCTCTTCGCGACCACCAGCACGACGACGTCGACCGGCGCCGTGAACGCGATGCACGACTCGTTCACCGCGCTGGGCGGGATGATCCCGATGCTCAACATGATGCTCGGCGAGGTCGCGCCCGGCGGCGTCGGGTCGGGCCTCTACGGCATGCTCGTGCTGGCCGTCATCGCGGTGTTCGTCGCCGGCCTGCTGGTGGGCCGCACGCCCGAGTACCTGGGCAAGAAGATCGGGCCCCGCGAGATCAAGCTCGCCAGCCTCTACATCCTCGTCACCCCGACGCTCGTGCTGGCGGGCACCGCGCTCAGCTTCGCGATCCCGGCGGTGCGCGAGAGCGTCGTCTCGACGACGATCTGGAACCCGGGCGTGCACGGCATGTCCGAGGTCCTGTACGCCTTCACGTCCGCGGCCAGCAACAACGGCTCGGCCTTCGCCGGCATCACGGCGAACACGCCCTGGATGAACACGGCGCTCGGCGTCGCGATCCTGCTCGGGCGCTTCGTGCCGATCGTGCTCGTGCTCGCCCTGGCCGGGTCGCTCGCCCGGCAGGACAAGGTGCCCGCCACCGCGGGGACCCTGCCCACGCACCGCCCGCAGTTCGTCGGGCTGCTCGTCGGGGTCGTCGTCATCCTCACCGCGCTCACCTACTTCCCCGTTCTCGCGCTGGGTCCCCTGGCGGAAGGGCTCGTGTAACTCATGACCACCCTGATCGATACCCCGTCGTCCCCCGCTCCCTCGTCACCGGAGGCCGCCCGTACGCCGGGCGGGGTCTTCACCTGGGCCCAGGTGCGGGCCGCCCTGCCGGGCGCGTTCCGCAAGCTCGACCCGCGCCAGATGTGGCGCAACCCCGTGATGTTCGTCGTGTGGGTCGGCGCCGCGCTGACCACCGTGCTCGCCGTCGTCGAGCCGTTCCTCGGCGGGCCCGTGACCTCGGGCGGCACCGTCGTCCCCGGCTCGTTCACGGCCGTGATCGCGCTGTTCCTCTGGCTCACCGTCGTGTTCGCGAACCTCGCCGAGTCGGTCGCGGAGGGCCGCGGCAAGGCCCAGGCGGACACGCTCCGCCAGACCCGCACGGCCACGGTCGCGCACCGCGTCGCCGCCTACGACGACGCGGCCGACCCCGAGGCCCTGCACGCCGCGCTCGCCGACGTGTCGTCGGCCGACCTGGACCTCGGCGACGTCGTCGTGGTCGCCGCCGGCGACCTCGTGCCGGGCGACGGCGAGATCGTGCGGGGCATCGCGTCCGTGGACGAGTCCGCCATCACCGGCGAGTCCGCGCCCGTGATCCGCGAGTCGGGGGGCGACCGGTCCGCCGTCACCGGCGGCACGCGGGTGCTGTCCGACCGGATCGTCGTGCGCATCACCTCGAAGCCGGGCGAGACGTTCGTCGACCGGATGATCGCGCTCGTCGAGGGCGCCAGCCGGCAGAAGACGCCGAACGAGATCGCGCTGAGCATCCTGCTCGCGTCGCTGTCGATCGTGTTCGTCGTCGTCGCGCTCACCCTGAACCCGATCGCGTCGTACGCGGCGAGCCCGGTGAGCGTGGCCGTGCTGGTGGCGCTGCTGGTCTGCCTCATCCCGACGACGATCGGCGCGCTGCTCTCGGCGATCGGCATCGCCGGGATGGACCGCCTCGTGCAGCGCAACGTGCTCGCGATGTCCGGCCGCGCCGTCGAGGCCGCCGGCGACGTCACGACGCTGCTCCTCGACAAGACCGGCACCATCACCTACGGCAACCGGCAGGCGAGCGAGTTCCTGCCGCTGGCCGGCGTCGACGCCCGCGACCTGGTGCGCGCCGCCGCCCTGTCGTCCCTCGCGGACCCGACGCCGGAGGGCGCGTCGATCGTGGCGCTCGCCGTCCGGGCCGGGGTGGACGTGGGGAGCCACGAGAGCACCGCGGTGCCCGGCGAGGTCGTGCCGTTCACCGCGCAGACCCGCATGTCCGGCCTCGACGAGCCGGACGGCACGCAGATCCGCAAGGGCGCCGGCAGCGCGGTCATGGCCTGGCTCGCCGGCGGCGGCGCCCCCGCCGCCCCGGTGGTCGCGGAGGTGGAGGACGCCGTCGAACGGGTCGCACGGTCCGGCGGCACGCCGCTGGTCGTGGCGGTCCGGGCGCCGGGCGGGGCCGGGCGCGTGCTCGGCGTCGTGCACCTCAAGGACGTCGTCAAGGAGGGCATCGCGGACCGGTTCGCCGAGCTGCGCGCCATGGGCATCCGCACCGTGATGGTCACCGGCGACAACCCGCTGACCGCCGCGGCCATCGCCGCCGAGGCCGGCGTCGACGACTACCTCGCCGAGGCCACGCCGGAGGACAAGCTGGAGCTCATCCGGCGCGAGCAGGAGGGCGGCAGCCTCGTCGCGATGACGGGGGACGGCACCAACGACGCCCCCGCCCTCGCGCAGGCCGACGTCGGCGTCGCGATGAACTCGGGCACGTCGGCAGCGAAGGAGGCCGGCAACATGGTCGACCTCGACTCCGACCCCACCAAGCTCATCGACGTCGTCCGCATCGGCAAGCAGCTGCTCATCACCCGCGGCGCGCTGACGACCTTCTCCATCGCGAACGACATCGCCAAGTACTTCGCGATCATCCCCGCGATGTTCATGGGCGTGTTCCCCGGCCTCGAGGCGCTCAACGTCATGGGCCTGAGCTCGCCGTCGTCCGCCGTGGTCTCCGCGATCGTGTTCAACGCGCTCGTCATCGTGCTGCTCATCCCGCTGTCCCTGCGCGGCGTGCGGTACCGGCCCATGGACGCGTCGAAGACCCTCGGGCGCAACCTCCTGGTCTTCGGCCTCGGCGGCATCGTCGCGCCGTTCGTCGGCATCTGGCTCATCGACCTCGTCGTCCGCCTCGTCCCCGGTTTCTGAACAGCACAGTGTTCTGAGCAGAGCAGGAAGAAGGAACAGCACCATGAACGCCACCACCCGCAGCACCGGCCGCACCCTCGGGGTCGCGGTCCGGGCGATGACCGTCCTCACCCTGCTGCTCGGCGTCGGCTACACGGCGGCGATCACCGGCGTCGGGCAGTTCGTGCTGCCGGCGCAGGCCGACGGCTCGCTCGTGCGCGACGGCGACGGCACCGTCGTCGGGTCGGCCCTGATCGGCCAGGGCTTCACGGACGCGGAAGGGGCGCCCCTGCCGCAGTACGTCCAGCCGCGGCCGTCGGCCGCGGGCGACGGCTGGGACGGCGCCGCGTCGTCCGGGTCGAACCTCGGCCCCGAGAACCCCGACCTCGTCGCCGCGATCGGGGAGCGGCGCGCGGCCGTGGCCGCGCTCGAGGGCGTGGACCCGGCGGACGTCCCGGCGGACGCCGTCACCGCGTCCGGGTCCGGGCTGGACCCGCACATCAGCCCCGAGTACGCCGACCTCCAGGTCGCGCGGGTCGCCGCCGCCCGCGGTCTGTCCGAAAAGGAGGTCTCGGACCTCGTCGCGAGGCACACTGAGGGTCGCGCCCTGGGATACCTCGGGGAGCCCGTGGTCGACGTGCTGGAGCTCAACGTGGCCCTCGACGAGAGCACGGCCGAGCTCGGGAGGTGAGCATGGGTCGCGGCAGGTTGCGCGTCCTCCTCGGCGCGGCGCCGGGCGTGGGGAAGACCTACGCCATGCTCGAGGAGGGCAAGCGGCTGCGCGACGACGGCCGGGACGTCGTGGTCGCGCTCGTGGAGACGCACGGGCGCGCCGCGACGGCCTCGATGGCGGCGGGCCTGGAGGTCGTGCCGCGCGCGTCGGTCGTGCACCGCGGCGTCGAGCTCACCGACCTGGACCTCGACGCCGTCCTCGCGCGGCGGCCGGACGTCGCGCTGGTCGACGAGCTGGCGCACACCAGCGCCCCCGGCCTGGCGCACGCGAAGCGGTGGGAGGACGTCGACGCCCTGCTCGACGCCGGCATCGACGTCCTCTCGACCGTCAACATCCAGCACATCGAGTCGCTCAACGACGTCGTCCAGAAGATCACCGGGGTGGCGCAGCAGGAGACCATCCCCGACGCCGTGCTGCGCGCCGCGGACCAGATCGAGGTCGTGGACCTCGCCCCGCAGGCGCTGCGCGACCGCCTCTCCTCCGGCGTCGTCTACCCGGCCGAACGCGTGGACGCTGCGCTGTCGAACTACTTCCGCCTCGGGAACCTCACCGCGCTGCGCGAGCTCGCCCTGCTGTGGCTGGCCGACGAGGTCGACGCGGCGCTGCAGCACTACCGCACCGAGCACGGCATCGACTCCACGTGGGAGGCCCGCGAACGCGTGGTCGTGACGCTCACCGGCGGGCCCGAGGGCGAGACGCTCCTGCGGCGCGGGGCACGGATCGCGGCGCGGTCGGCCGGCGGCGACCTGCTCGCCGTCCACGTCACCAGCCAGGACGGGCTGCGCGGCGCGACCCCGGGCGCGCTCGCCCGGCAGCGGATGCTCGTCGAGGAGCTCGGCGGCACCTACCACCAGGTGGTGGGCGACGACGTCCCCACGGCGCTCGTGGAGTTCGCGCGCGGCGTCAACGCGACGCAGCTCGTCATCGGCGTCTCCCGCCGCGGCCGCCTCGCCGCCGCCCTCAGCGGGCCCGGCATCGGCGCGACCGTGACGCGCGAGGCCGGCAACATCGACGTCCACATCGTCAACCACGCCGCCGCGGGCGGTCGCACCCGGCTGCCGCGGATGGGCGGCGCCCTGTCGGCGAAGCGCCGCCTGGCCGGCTTCCTGCTCGCCGTCCTGGGCGGGCCGCTGCTGACGTGGGGGCTCGTGTCGGTCCGCAGCGAGGAGTCGATCGTCTCCGACGTGCTGTCGTACCAGCTCCTGGTCGTCGTGGTGGCGCTGATCGGCGGGGCGGGGCCCGCGGTCTATGCCGCGATCCTGTCCGGGGTCACGCTCGACTTCTTCTTCGTGGAGCCGATCCACACCATCACCGTGGGCGAGCCGCTGCACGTCGTCGCCCTCGTCCTCTACGTCGTCACGGCCGTGCTCGTGAGCGTCGTCGTGGACCGCGCCGCCCGCACCACGCGCGCCGCCCACCGGGCCGCCGCCGAGTCGGAGGTGCTGGCGACGGTCGCCGGCAGCGTGCTGCGCGGTCAGGACGCCGTGCAGGCGCTGGTGAGCCGGGCGCGGGAGGCGTTCGGTCTCACCGGGGCCCGCCTCGTCGCCGGCGGCGCGGTGCTGGCCGCGGACGGCGGGGACGACCCCACGGGCCCGCGCACGACGATCGACGTCGGCGACCGCGCCGTCCTCGAGCTGTCCGGGGGCGACCTCGCGGCCTCCGAGCGCCGCCTCCTGAACGTCATCGCGGTCCAGCTGCAGGCCGCGCTGGAGCGCAGCGACCTGGCCGAGGTGGCGAGCGAGGTGGACCAGCTCACCGAGTCCGACCGCGTGCGCAGCGCCCTGCTGTCCGCGCTGAGCCACGACCTGCGCCGCCCGCTGAGCTCCGCCGCCGCCGCCGTGAGCGGGCTGCGCTCCGCCCGCGGCGCGCTGAGCGAGGCGGACCGGGACGAGCTGCTGGTGACGGCCGACGAGAGCCTCACCGCGCTGGCCACCCTGATCACCGACCTGCTCGACGTGAGCCGCCTGGAGGCGGGCGTCCTCGCCGTCTCGACCGCGCCCGTCGAGACCGCCGACGTCGTGCTGCCCGCGCTCGACGAGCTCGGCGTCGGCCCCGGCGAGGTGGAGCTGGACCTCGACCTCACGGCGCCGAGCGTCGTCGCCGACTCCGTGCTGCTGCAGCGCGTGCTGGTGAACCTGCTGGCCAACGCGCTGCGGCACTCGCCCTCCGGGCGGCGGGTGCGGGTCTCGACCAGCACGTTCGCCGGCACGGTCGAGATCCGGGTGGTCGACCACGGCCCCGGCATCCCCGCCGACCGGCGCGAGGACGTGTTCGTGCCCTTCCAGCGGCTCGGCGACACCGACAACACGACCGGCCTGGGGCTCGGCCTCGCGCTGTCCAAGGGGTTCGTCGAGGGCATGGGCGGCACGCTCACCCCCGAGGACACGCCCGGCGGCGGCCTCACGATGGTGGTCGCGCTCCCGGCCGCGGTCGCCGCGCCGCACGACCAGCCCGACCAGCCCGACCAGCCCGACCAGCCGGAGGCGACCGCCCCATGAAGATCCTCATCGCCGACGACGACCCGCAGATCCTGCGCGCCCTGCGGATCACGCTCACCGCGCAGGGGTACGAGATCGTCACGGCGACCACCGGGACGCAGGCGATCGCCCGCGCCATCGACCACCGGCCCGACGTGTTCATGATCGACCTGGGCATGCCGGAGCTGGAGGGCATCGACGTCATCCACGCCGTCCGCGGCTGGTCGGACGCGCCGATCCTCGTGGTGTCGGGGCGCACCGGCGCGGCCGACAAGGTCGAGGCGCTCGACGCGGGCGCGGACGACTACGTGACGAAGCCGTTCTCCATCGAGGAGCTCCTGGCCCGGATCCGCGCTCTCACCCGCCGCGTCGCGCACGAGGACTCCGACCCGGTGGTGCGGTTCGGCGACGTCACGGTGGACCTCTCCGCGCACAGCGTCACGCGCGCCCGTGACGGGCAGACGGAGCACGTGCGCCTCACGCCCACCGAGTGGCAGATGCTCGAGCGGCTGGTGCGCAACCCCGGCAAGCTCGTCACCCGCCAGACGCTCCTCACCGAGATCTGGGGGTCGGAGCACGTGACCGACACCGGGTACCTGCGGCTGTACGTGGCGCAGCTGCGCAAGAAGCTCGAGCCCGACCCCGCCGCCCCGCGCTACCTCGTCACCGAGTCCGGCATGGGCTACCGCTTCGACCCGGACGGCGGGGAGTCGTGAGGATCGGGCTCGTCCCCGTATGCGTCCCGTGAGGTCCGGGTCCCGCGGGACCGCCCCGCAGTAGACCGGAGGCATGAGCCTCACGACGCTGTTCACCACCCTGGTCCGCACCCGCCGCCCCGCGCTCGAGGGGTGGCCGGAGGGCACCGAGCTCACCGGCGACGACGTGCTCGTCGACCGCACCAGCCTGGCCCGGCTCGCCGAGCACTACCCGACGCCGCGCGTCTACGTCCCGGTGGGTGCCGACGTCACCCGGGTCGACCGCTACTGGGGCGACCCCACGGCGCGGACGGTCGTCCTCGCCCGCGTGCTGGACGCCGTCCCGCGGCTCGGGGACGACGCACGGCAGGCCTGGCTCGACGCCGACCTCGGCGGGTGCGCCGTCCTGCTCGACCGGGCGCGGCTCGTGGGCCGGGCGTCCGCGGAGCCTCGGCGCCCGTTCACCGTGCACCCGGCCCCGGGCCGCGGCGGGCCGGTCGTGCTGCTGCCGCGAGACCTCCGCCGCGGCGACGTCCTCGCCGTCCCCTGCGCCGGGCTGGTCGACGCCGCCGACCTCGCCCGGTAGCCCGCCCGGAACGCGCCGGAGGCCCGGCGGGTCTTCCCCACCGGGCCTCCGTCACGTGCTGCGGGCCGTCAGGCCTTCGCGCCGGCGCCCACCGGCTCGCGGCCGGCGTCGTCCTGCGCGGTCTCGGCCTGGGCGGCGGCGTCCTGCACGTCGTCCTGCGCAGTCTCGTCCTCGTCGAACAGGTGCTCCGACGACGCGGCGCGGTACTGCTCGAGGTCGAGGATGCCCTCGCGCTTGGCGACGATGGTCGGGACCAGCGTCTGCCCGGCGACGTTCACCGCGGTGCGGCCCATGTCGAGGATCGGGTCGACGGCGAGGAGCAGGCCCACGCCCGCCAGCGGCAGGCCCAGCGTGGACAGCGTGAGGGTCAGCATGACCATCGCGCCGGTGAGGCCCGCGGTGGCGGCCGAGCCCACCACGGACACGAACGCGATGAGCAGGTAGTCGGTCAGCGACAGGTCGATGCCGAAGATCTGCGCCACGAAGATCGCGGAGATCGCCGGGTAGATCGAGGCGCAACCGTCCATCTTCGTCGTCGAGCCCAGCGGCACCGCGAACGACGCGTACTCGCTCGGCACGCCGAGGTTCCGCTCGGTGACGCGCTGCGTGACGGGCATCGTGCCCACGGACGAGCGGGAGACGAACGCGAGCTGGATCGCCGGCCACGCGCCCTTGAACCAGGCGATGACGCCGAGGCCGTTGGCCTTGAGCAGCACCGGGTAGACGACGAACAGGACCAGCGCGAGGCCCACGTAGATCGCCACGGAGAACGAGGCGAGCGAGCGCAGCGACTCCCAGCCGTAGGTGGCGACGGCGTTGCCGATGAGGCCCATCGTGCCCAGCGGCGCGAGGCGGATGATCCACCACAGCACCTTCTGCACGATGGCGAGCGCGGACTTGTTGAACGCGAGGAACGGGTCGGCCTTGGCGCCCGACTTCAGCGCGGCGATGCCGATGACCAGCGCGACGACGAGGATCTGCAGCACGTTGAAGCTGATGCCGGTCTCGGCGCTCAGCGCGCCGTCGGCCCCGGCCTCGACCGACGTCTTCGCGCCCAGGCCGAGCACGTTGGTCGGGATGAGGCCGTTGAGGAAGTCGAGCCACGTGCCGGTGCTGGACGGCTCGGCCGCCTCCGCCGTGGTGAGCGTCGTGTTGTGGCCCGGCTGGAACACGAGGCCCAGGCCGATGCCGATCGCCACGGAGATCGCGGCGGTGATGGCGAACCAGAGCAGCGTCTGGCCGGCCAGGCGGGCCGCGTTGGTGACGGAGCGCAGGTTCGCGATCGACGCGACGATGGCCGTGAAGATCAGCGGCGGCACGATCGCCTTGAGCAGGGTGACGAACGACGAGCCGATGGTGTCGAGCGTCGTGGTCAGGCCGTTGGGCGTCTCGCCGTCGGCCTGCGGGCCGAGGGCCAGCGCCAGCCAGCCGAGCAGCACGCCCAGCGCGAGGCCCAGCAGGATCTGGACCGAGAACGACGGGAAGCGCAGGCCCTTGCGTTCGCGCGGCTGCGCGCCGGGGACCTTGGTTGCGGAAGACACAGGTGAACCTTTCGCCTCGGGCGCCCGAGGGCGCCTGGGTGTGGACGACGGCGGCAGGCGGTCGTCCGGATGATCAGGGGGTGCACGAGGGTGCGGGGGACGCGGGCTCGGGGCCGCGTCGTGGAGCGGCGTCGTCGGCGTCGACGACGGTCACCGTGGGGTCAGCGACGCGGGAGGTTCACCGACACAGCGCGCTGGCGACGCGACGGAAGTCGACGTCGAGACGCGCGGTGAGGTCGGTCCTCGCGGGGACGCTGACGGTCACGGGAGCTCCATGCACGGTCGAAGGTGGCAGGATCCGGCGATCGAATGATCGACGTGATCGAACGTAGGTATCGAACCCACGAATGCCAGACCCTAGCAGCGGGATACCACGATGCCCAGGGGGTCCCCCGGGTGTGTGAGGCACCTCATGGGAGTCGTACGGTCGGCAGATGACCTCCACTCCCCTGCCCCACGACCCGCTCTGGCCGCGCGCCGGCTCCTGGCCTGCACCGTCGCCCGGGGCCCCTGCCGACCTGGCTCTGATCGGCGTCCCCACCTGGCGCACGTCGCTGTCGCCGACCGGTGCTCACGCGACGCCCGCCGCCGTGCGCGCCGCGCTGCGCCGGTACAGCCCCGCGCTGATCCGTGGCGCCGACGGCGCGCCCGTCGACCTGGGCGAGCCGGCCGTCGTCGACCACGGCGACGTCGACGAGCCGGACGGGCCGGACGGC
>JADHZE010000104.1 GCA_026934365.1 Isoptericola sp. QY 916
ACCTCGCGGACGCCCGCGTGCAGCACGGCCTCGTTCGGGTGGATCGCGACGGCGGCGAGCACGCCCGGGTGCCCCGCGGCCAGCAGGTCGACCGTCCAGTCGATGCCCGGCAGGTCGCAGCCCACCTGCACGACGCGGTCCACGCCCGCCGCCGCGGCGCGGGCGAGGTGCTCGCCGACGCCGGGTGCGGGGACGTCGTCCGGCAGCACGCCCGCGATCGCGTCGAGGTGCGTGTGGTTGTCGGCGACCGCGACGGGCAGGGGCGCGGGCTCCGCCGGGAACCCGCGCTCGCGCTTGCGCGCCACCCTCAGGCCTTCTCGCGCAGCCGCTCGAGCTCCTCCTCGACGATCGAGTCGTCGAGCTTGGTGAACACGGGCGTGGGCTTCGCGATCTCGGTGCCCGGGGTCACGGGTCGCGACTCCCAGGAGGGGAAGTCGTAGTCGCCCGTGATGACCGGGTACTGCCGGGAGTCGTCGTCGAGGTCGGTGACCTCGTCGATGCGCGGCTGGGGCGCGAACGTGCCGGTGCCGCCCATGGTCTCGTGCACCTGCTGCGCCGAGTGCGGCAGGAACGGGCTGAGCAGCGTGTTGCAGTCACTCACGGCCTGCGTGACCGTGTGCAGCACGGTCGCGAGCCGGTCCGGGTCCGTCTTGAGCTTCCAGGGCTCCGTCTCGGAGACGTACCGGTTGACGTCGCCGACGACGCGCATCGCCTCCGCGATCGCCGCGCGCTGCCGGTTGGACCCGATGAGCCCGCCGACCGTGCCGAACGCCTCGGACGTCGCCTTGAGGACGCCGCGGTCGACGTCGGCCAGCTCGCCCGGCGTCGGGACCTGCCCGAAGTTCTTGTGCACCATGCTCGCGGTGCGGTTCACGAGGTTGCCCCAGCCCGCCACGAGCTCGTCGTTGGTGCGGCGCAGGAAGCTGTCCCACGTGAAGTCGACGTCCTGGCTCTCCGGGCCGGCCGCCGCCACGTAGTAACGGAACGCGTCCGGCTGGTAGCGCGCCAGCATGTCGCGCACGTAGATGACCACGCCGCGCGAGCTCGAGAACTTCTGCCCCTCGACGTTGAGGAACTCGGAGCTGACCACCTCGGTGGGCAGCTGCAGCGTCCCGTACGGGCCCGGCGCGCCGCCGCGCGAGCCCTTCCCGTCGTAGGCCAGCAGCTCGGCCGGCCAGATCTGGGAGTGGAACGTGATGTTGTCCTTGCCCATGAAGTAGAAGGAGCGGGCGGTCTCCTCGTTCCAGAACGCGCGCCACGCCTCCGGGTCGCCCGTGCGCCGCGCCCACTCGATCGACGCCGAGAGGTACCCGATGACGGCGTCGAACCACACGTACAGCCGCTTGGTCGGGTTCTCCTCCCAGCCCTCGAGCGGCACCGGGATGCCCCAGTCGATGTCGCGCGTCATGGCGCGCGGCCGGATGTCGTCGAGCAGGTTGAGGCTGAAGTTCAGCACGTTCGGGCGCCAGCCGGTGCGGGTGCGCAGCCAGTCGCCCAGCGCGTCCGCGAGCGCCGGCAGGTCGAGGAAGAAGTGGTTCGACTCGACGAACTTGGGCGTCTCGCCGTTGATGCGGCTGCGCGGGTTGATCAGGTCGATCGGGTCGAGCTGGTTGCCGCAGTTGTCGCACTGGTCGCCGCGCGCGCCGTCGTACCCGCAGATGGGGCACGTGCCCTCGATGAACCGGTCGGGCAGCGTGCGGCCGGTGGACGGGGAGATCGCGCCCATCGTGGTCTTCTCGACCATGTAGCCGTTCTTGTGCACCGTGCGGAACATCTCCTGCACGACGGCGTAGTGGTTGCGCGTCGTCGTGCGGGTGAACAGGTCGTAGGACAGCCCGAGCGACGTGAGGTCCTCGACGATGACCCGGTTGTAGCGGTCCGCGAGCTGCTGCGGCGTCACGCCCTCCTGCTCCGCCTGCACGAGGATCGGCGTCCCGTGCTCGTCCGTGCCGGAGACCATCAGCACGTCGTGACCCGCCATCCGCATGTGCCGGCTGAAGACGTCGGAGGGAACGCCGAAGCCGGCGACGTGGCCGATGTGCCGCGGGCCGTTGGCGTAGGGCCACGCCACGGCCGAGAGGATGTGGGTCATGCGGGCGATTCTAAGGGCCCGGACGACGACGCGTCCGAGCCGTCCGCGGCCCGGCCGGGCCCGCCGCGTCAGCCGAACGTGACCCGGACCAGGCGGTCGTCGCCGTCGCGCGGCGAGCCGCGGCCGTCGGTGTTGTTGGTCAGCACCCACAGGCCGTCCGCGTCGCCGCCGCCCGGCTCCACGGGGGCGACGTTGCGCAGCCGGCCCAGCTCGCCCGCGAGCAGCGCCTGCGGCTCACCGAGCGGCCGGACGCTCCCGTCCGCGTCCACGGCGTCCTTGCTCGGGCCCGGCCCTGCCCCGTCGCCGCCCTCGTCCGCGCCGGACGCGGTGCCGCCGAAGGGCACCCGCCACAGCCGCTCCCCCCGCAGCCCGGCGAGGTACACGGCGTCGTCGGTCACCGCCAGGCCGGACGGCGACGCGTCGGACGTGGGCCACCACGCGACCGGGGCGACGGTGCCGTCGCCCGCCTGGGGCTGCCCCTCGAGGCCCGGCCCCTCGACGTCGGGCCAGCCGTAGTCGCCGCCCGGCTCGATCTCGTTGAGCTCGTCCCACGTGTTCTGCCCGAACTCGCTCGCGAACATCCGCCCCGACGGGTCCCAGGCGAGGCCCTGCACGTTGCGGTGGCCGAAGGTCCAGACCGGCGAGCCGGCGTCGGGGTTGCCGGGCGCCGGGTCACCGTCGGTCGTGACGCGCAGGATCTTGCCGGCGAGCGACGCCCGGTCCTGCGAGGCCTCCCCGTCCCCCGCGTCGCCGGTGCCGACGTAGAGGAACCCGTCGGGGCCAAGGGCCAGGCCGCCGCCGTCGTGGTGGCCGGCGCGCGGGATGCCGTCGAGGACGGTCGTGAGCCCGCCGAGCACCGTCCCGTCCAGCGCGCCGCGCAGCACGGCGTTGTCGTCGGCGCCGGTGCGGTAGACGAACACGTCGCCCGAGCCCGGGTCGCGCGCGACGCCGAGCAGCCCGCCCTCGCCGTCGGGGGTGGTCTGCGCGGCGAGCGCGTCCGCGCCGGGACCGGTGACGTCCGTCGTCGTGCCGGCGTCGGGGTCGACGACCACGAGCCGCGCCTCGTCGCGCAGGCTGATCAGCAGCGCGCCGCCCGGCAGCGGGGCGAGGCCCCACGGCACGTCGAGGCCTTCGACGACCGTCTCGACCGAGACCTCGGGCGTGGAGGTCGCCGTGGGTCTCGCCGAGGCGTCGGGCGCAGGAGAGGCGTCGGCCGGGCCGAGCGACGTCGACGTCCTCGACACCTGGGGCGGGCCGTCGTCGCCCACGGAGCCGCACCCGGTGAGCGTCAGGAGCGCGACGACGGTCGCCGCGCCCCAGCGGGCGGTGGAGGTCCGCTGCCGTGAGTCCATGGCCCCATCCTCCCGCCCAGGGCCGTCGCGCGTCGGTCGACCCGTGGTCGACCGTCGGTCGAAGTTCTGGCACCCTGAGGTCAAGGCAGCGCCAAGCCCGGAGAGACGCCGAGCCCGGAGGTCGTGATGAGCATCGTCAGCACCGTGTCGAGCTGGTTCCGCAGCACGGAGCGCGAGGCGGAGGCCGAACGCCCCCGCGACCTCGCACACCTCCCGGTCGCGCCCGACGGCGCCCTCGACGCCCGACCGAAGTCCGGGACGATGTGCGTCGAGCCGCTGCGCCCCTCGGGCACCACCTTCTTCCCCTACTGACCTTCCTCCGCTGAGACCGTCCGGGCGGGCCTTAGCGGGCCGGGCGCAGGTGGGCGTCGGAGGGCAGGGGCAGGCCGAAGCCGGGAGAGTCGTCGAGGTGCAGCACGCCGTCGCGCGGCAGCAGCAGGGCCGCGTCGACCCCCGCCACGCGGCCCGGCACGCCCTCGACGACCTCAACGTTGCCGAGCCCGGCGGCGAGGTGCGCGGCGTACCGCGTCTTGAGTGGGCGGCCCCAGGCGTGCGGGGAGGCCTCCACGCCCGTGCCCGCCAGGTGCGGCATGAGCTCCCGCCACGCGGTGAGGCCGAACGACATCACGTCCATGAGCAGCACGTCGATCGCGCCGCTCGTCGCCACCGGCAGCAGGGCGTCGACGTCGGGGCTGGTCTCGCCCTCGGCGATGCGCGTGGCCGGCGAGCGGTCGTCGAGCCAGGACCGCAGGGCCTTGAGGTCGCCCGGGTCGTCGAGGAACGGCTCCTCGACCCAGAACAGGTCGGCGTCCGCGACGGCGTCGAGGTAGGAGAGGAAGCCCTCCAGGTCGTAGCCGTCGTTGGCGTCGACGAGGATCCGCGCGTCGGGGAACGCCTCGCGGACGGCGCGCGTGACGGCGACGTCGCGCGCGTCCCCCGCGGCCCGGTCCATCCAGCGGTTCCCACGGCCGATCTTCAGCTTGAAGTCGCGGAACCCGAGGGCCGCGTCGGCCCGGCACTCGTCGAGCAGCACGTCGACCCCGCGCGGCGACTCCTGCGGGTCGAGGTCGTCGAAGTAGATGGCGCCGTCGTAGACCGCGACGTCGGTGCTTCCGCGCCCTCCGAGCAGGGCGTGGACGGGAGCGTCGTGCACGACGCCGAGCAGGTCGTGCAGGGCGATGTCCAGCCAGCGGTCGGTGGGGTCGAGCACGCCCACCGCGGGGTCCGCCAGCTCGGAGAGCCTCCGGCCCTCGACCCGAGCGACGTCGCCCGGCGGGCCCTCCACCAGGCCCCAGCCGGTGCGCCCGTCGTCGGTGACGAGCACCGCGACGTCGGAGTCGGGTCCGTCGCCGTGGCTGCCGAGCCGGGCGTTGCGCCCGACGGTGCGGGGGTAACGCGTCTCGAGGCGGGCGAGGCGGACGGAGGCGATGCGGGGGTCGGCGGAGGTCATGGGTCCCTTCAGGGGGTCGGGTGGGGTGCGGGCGCCTGCGGCTCTGCGCCGAGCGCCGTGGAGATGCGCGTCGCGGTGCGACGCACGGCCGCGACGATGTCGGACTGGGCGGCGACGATGCGCTCCCGGGGGCCGGCGACGCTGATGGCGGCGACCGGCCGACCGTCCGGGCCGACCAGCGGGGCGGCGATGCAGCGCACGCCGGGCTCGCGCTCGGCGTCGTCGAGCGCCCAGCCCTGGTCGCGGATGCGGTCGAGCTCGGTGCGCAGCTCGGTGAGGGTGGTGAGAGTGGTCGGGGTGTACCGCGGCCGTGGGATGCGGGTGAGGACGGCGTCGGCCTCGGCCGGCGGCAGGGCCGACATCCAGGCTTTGCCGAGGCCCGAGGCGTGCAGCGGGGCGCGGCTGCCGAGCTTCGACAGCACCCGCACCACCTGCGGCCCCTCCTCCTGCATGACGTAGCACATCTGGTCGTCGTCGACGACGGCGATGAAGGCCGTCTCCTCCGTCTCCTCGACCAGGGCCCGCAGGTGCTCCGGCCCGACCGCGAAGACGTCCAGGCCGTCCAGCGCCTGCAGCCCGAGCCGCATCACCAGCGGGCCGAGCCGCAGCTCCGTCTCGCCGGTCACGTACTCGCGGTCGCGCAGCGTGGCCACGATCCGGTACGCGGCGCTGCGGCTCAGGCCGAGGTCCGTCGCGAGCAGCGGCACCGTCCCTCCCGGATGGGCCGCGATCCACTCGATGATGTCGAGGCCGCGGACGAGCGTGCCCGCGGCTCCCCTGTCCACGTCGTTGCGCGTGCTCACGGAGTTCACGCTGCCATCCTGCCCCGCCACGGCCGCTCACCCCTTGAGCCCCGACCGGGCGACGCCCGCGATGACGTATCGCTGGACGAAGGCGAACAGGACGAGCACCGGCACGCTCGCGACCGCCGCGCCCGCCATGATGGCCGGGAAGTCCGTGGCGTACGCGCCGCGCAGCGTCGCGAGACCGGCCGGCAGGGTCAGCTGCGACGGGTTGAACAGCACGTACAGCGGCCAGAGGAAGTCGTTCCAGCTGGACAGGAAGGTCAGCACGCCCAGCGTGGCGAGCGGCGCCTTGGACAGCGGCAGTACGACGCGCACGAAGATCTGCCACCGGTTCGCGCCGTCGAGGAGCGCGGCCTCCTCGAGGGCCCCCGGGATGCTCGCGAAGAACTGGCACAGGAAGAAGACGCCGAACGCGCTCGCCGCGCCGGGGATGACGAGGGCCCAGACCGTGTCGAGCCAGCCGAGCCCGTCCACGATGAGGTAGTTCGGCATGAGGAAGACGAACCCCGGCACGAACAGGGTGGCGACGATGACGGCGAACACGACCCGGCGCCCGGGGAACCGCATGCGGGCGAGCGGGTAGGCGGCGGCCGCCGCCGTCGCGAGCACGAGCAGCGTGTGCAGCACCCCGACGAGCACCGAGTTGCCGAACCAGCGCAGCAGCGGCGCCTGGGCGTCGGCGAAGAGGGTGCGGTACCCCTCGGCCGTGGGCTCCGGCGGCACCCACTGCGGCGGCAGCGCCGTGGCGTCGCCCGTCGTCTTGAACGACGTCGAGAGCATCCACAGCAGCGGCGCCAGGACGATGACCGACAGGATCAGGAGCAGCGCGTACAGCAGCAGGGTGCCGACCACCCCGCGCCCGGCGGGGGACGCCGTCCGCGTGCGGACACGTCCCGTGCGCTCGACGATGGTCGCCATCTCAGCTCTCCTTCTGACGCAGGAACAGGAAGTTCAGGGCGCTGATCACGATCAGCAGGAGGGCGAGCAGATAGCTCATCGCGGCGGCGAGGCCCATGCGGAACTGCTCGAGCCCGACCTCGGCGATGAACATGATCGCCGTGCGCGTCTCGTTCGACGGGTTGCCGCCCGTGAGCAGGTACGACTGGCCGAACATGTTCGCCGACGCCAGCACCGTCATCGTGAGGACGAAGAGGATGACCGGGCGCAGCTGCGGCAGCGTCACGTGCCACAGCCGGGCCCACCGTCCGGCGCCGTCGACCTTCGCCGCGTCGTACAGCGCCTCGTCGACGCTCTGGAGGCCCGCCAGGTAGACCACGGAGTTGAAGCCCATGGTCCACCACACCGTGACTCCGACCAGCGACACCCAGACCCACGGGGTCGCGGTGAGCCACGGCACCGCCTCGGTGACGCCGAGCTCCGCGAGGTAGCCGTTGATCAGCCCGGTGTTGCCGTTGAGCAGGTACTGCCACAGCAGGCCGACGACGCTCACGCCCAGCACGTAGGGCGCGAAGAACACCGCGCGGAAGAACGTGCGCCCGCGGAAGCGCTGGTTGAGCAGCAGCGCGAGAGCCAGCGGGATCGCCATGAGGAGCGGGACGCTGAGCAGCACGAAGATCCCCGTGGCGCGCATGCTCTCCCAGAACTGCTGGGCGACGAGCGCGCCGGGCGTGAACAGGTCGACGTAGTTCTGCAGCCCGACGAACGGGTGGTCCGGGAGGAAGAAGTCCCAGTTGTGCAGACTCATCCACACGCCCGACAGCGCGGGGACCAGGACGAACGTGCCGAAGATCAGGAGGAACGGCGCGAGGAACACGTACGGCGTCCACCAGCGTGGGCGGTGCGGCGACCGGACGCGACGGCGGAGGTCGGGCGATGCCACGTGCACGGCGGGCGCCGGCTGCTCGCGCCGGGCCGTGCCGGTGGCGGAGACGGTGGTCATGTCAGGCCTCCCCGTACTTCTCGGCGTTCTCCGTGAGGAGGAAGGACGCCTGGGTGGTGGCGGTCTCGAGCGCGGCCCGCGGGTCGCCGAGCGAGAGCAGCGCGTCGCCGACGGCGGGATAGAGGATCGTGGTCTGCACTTCCGCGATGCCCGGCACCAGCGGGTAGAACCGGATGTGCTCCACCCCCTGCGCGACGTGCGCCTGGGCGGGCAGGTCCTGCAGCCCTGGGTCCTGCAGCACCGGGAGGCGCGCCGGCACCGGGCCGGCTGACGCCCAGCCCAGCGAGTTCTCGAGGATCCAGCCGAGGAACGTCACGACGGCGGCCAGCCGGTCGGCGTCGAACGACTGCTGCCGCGCGACGACGAACTGGTGCGAGCCCGAGAACGCCGCCCGCTGGGTGCCGATGCGCGGCAGCGGAGCGACGTCCCAGTCGAGGCCGTCGACCTGCCCGAGGTCGTTGATGAGGGCGCCGGGGCCGCCCCACAGGAACGCGTTCTGGTCGTTCTTGAACGCCACGTTGGCGTCGGAGCCGCTGACATCGCTCGGGCTCCACCCCTGCCGGATCAGGGACTGCTGCCATGCCAGGGCCTCGACGCCCTCCGGGCCCGCCCACGTCGCGGCGCGGCCGGCGTCGTCGTAGTGGGTGCCGCCGAGCTGCCACAGCAGGGAGTCGAAGCCGCGGCCCACGCCCTGCGGGTCGATCGCGGGCAGCCAGTGCCCGCGCACGCCCGCGGACGCCAGCGCGTCGAGGGCCGACTCGTACCCGGCGCGGTCGACGGGCGGGGCGTCGGGGTCGAGGCCCGCCTGCTCCAGCACCCGGCGGTTGTAGAACAGGGAGTCGGGCCACATGTCGAGAGGCAGCGACCAGCGCTGGCCGCGGTAGACGCCCGAGCCCCACACGACCGGCAGGTAGTCCTCCTCGGCCAGGCCCACCGTGCCCAGCACCTCGTCGACCGGCATGATCACCCTCCGCGCGGCGTTGGTCGCCACCTGGAAGTTGTGCATCAGCGCGAGGTCGGGCGCCAGGGCGCTCACGACCGCCGCCGGGAACTTCTGGTAGAAGTCCCCCCACGGCAGGGCGTACATGTCGATCCGCACGTTCGGGTGCGCGACGGTGAACTCCTCGATCAGCGTGCGCATCACCGGGCCGTCGCCGCCGGTGAGTCCGTTCCAGAACCGCAGCGTGACCGGTGGCCCGTCGTAGGTGCCGGCGACCTGCGGCATCCGTGCCGTGCCGATCGTGGGCGCGCATCCGGCGACTGCCGCCGCCGCACCTGCCACCCCCAGCGCGCGAAGCACCGCGCGTCGCGTCAGCGACCTCATCTCCACGTCCCCACTCCGTCGTGTCGTCCCGATGATCGGGACGTCTGTGTCGATGAACGGGAACGCTACCGACAGCCGGTGAGGAGCGTCAATAGCCTGTCCGCGGCGCGGACCGCGGCCGTGGTTCGCCCCGCTCCCGGGACGGACGGTGGCAGAGTGGACGCATGAGCCCCAGCGCGACCCCCGCGGGCGCCCCGCCCCGCGCCCTGATCGTCGTCGACGTCCAGCCGACCTTCTGCGAGGGCGGTGAGCTCGCCGTCGACGGCGGGAACCAGGTCGCCGAGGACGTCGCGGCGTACGCCGCCGCGCACCGCGACCGGTACGAGATCGTCGTGACCACGCAGGACTGGCACATCGACCCCGGCGAGCACTTCAGCGACCACCCCGACTACGTCGACTCGTGGCCCCCGCACGGCATCGCCGGCACCCCGAACGCCGAGCTGCACCCCGCGCTCGCCGACCTGAGCCCCGACGTGTCCGTGAAGAAGGGGCAGTACGCCCACGGCTACTCCGGCTTCGAGGGCACTGACGCCGACGGGCGCACGCTGGAGCAGGCCCTGCGCGACGCCCGCGTCGAGGCGGTCGACGTCGTCGGCCTCGTCGAGTCGCACTGCGTGAAGCGCACCGCCCTCGACGCCGTCGGGCTCGGCCTCGACACCCGGGTCCTCACGGACCTCACCATCCCGGTGAGCCCCGAGCAGGGCGAGCAGGCCCGCGCCGAGCTCACCGCCGCCGGCGTCGAGCTCGCCGACTCCGCCGCGAGATAGAGAACCAACCCCGCGAGATGGAGAGGCCCTCTCTATCTCGCGCTCGGGGTTCTCTATCTCGAGGTGGGGGGTTCTCTATCTCGCGGCGAGGGCGGCGGCGTACAGGTCGCGCTTGGGCACCCCCGCGGCGGTGGCGACATCGGCGACGGCGGCCTTGAGCCGTTCCCCCGCCCGGACGCGGGCCAGCACCTCGGGCACGAGGTCCTCGACGCTCGGCGCGGCGCCCACGGGCGCGCCACCGACGACGACGCAGATCTCGCCGCGCAGGCCGTCGCCGGCGGCGGCGCGGGCGTCGGCCTCGGCGACGACGTCCGCGAGCGGCCCGCGGAGCACCTCCTCGTACGTCTTGGTCAGCTCGCGGCAGACGGCGGCGGGCCGGTCGGCGCCGAAGGCGTCGGCCATGGCGTGCAGCGTGTCGGTGATCCGGTGCGGCGCCTCGAAGAAGACCATCGTGCGCGGCTCCGCGGCGAGCGCGCCGAGCCACCGCGACCGCTCCCCCGCCTTGCGCGGCACGAACCCCTCGAAGGTGAACCGGTCGGTGGGCAGCCCCGACAGGGCCAGCGCGGTGAGCACCGCCGACGGCCCGGGCGCCGCCGTCACGCGCAGGTCCCGCTCCACGGCGCGGGCCACGACGCGGTAGCCCGGGTCGGACACCGCGGGCATGCCGGCGTCGGACACGACGAGCACGGTGCCGCCGTCCGCGACGACGTCGAGCAGCTCGTCGGCGCGCGCCTCCTCGTTGTGCTCGTGGTACGACGTCACGCGCCCGGCCACGGTCACGCCCAGGCGTGCGGCCAGGGCGTGCAGGCGGCGCGTGTCCTCGGCCGCGACGACGTCGGCCTCCGCGAGCAGCCGCCGCAGCCGCGGCGACGCGTCCTCCGCGTTCCCGATGGGTGTCGCCGCGAGGACGACCGCGCCGGCCTCGGCGCGCGGGGCGGGACGGCGTGCGTCAGCGGGTACGGCGGAAGGCTCGGAGGTCATGGTGACCAGCGTCGCACGGCCCCTACGATGACCCGGTGACCGCCCCCGACGCCGACGCCACCACCACCGGCGATCCCGCGCCCGCGGGCACGCCGACGAACCACGCGCGCCACCGCGCGGCCGACGCCCCCGACGGGGCGCCCGAGGCCGGCGGCGCGCCGGTGCCGCCGTCGCACCAGCCCCCGCCGCCGTTCCCCGGCGTGCCGGCGCCCTCGCCGTCCCCGACGCCCGCCGACGGCGACGGCCGCACGACCCAGGCGAAGCTGCTGGAGCGGCTTCTCGGTGCCCGGCGCATGCGCCTCGACCTCCGCCGTCGCGACCGGTTCTGGGGCTGGGTCGGCACGATCGTCGTCACGCTGCTGGCGGCGGTCGCCCGGCTGTGGCAGCTCGGCCAGCCGCACCAGCTCGTGTTCGACGAGACCTACTACGTCAAGGACGCGTTCACGCTCGGCCGCCTCGGCTTCGAGGCGCAGTGGCCCGACGAGCCGAACCCGGCGTTCGAGGCGGGCGACGTCCTCACCTATCTCGACAAGGCCGCCTACGTCGTCCACCCGCCGATCGGCAAGTGGATGATCTGGCTCGGCATGGAGGCGGGCGGCGGCGCCACCAGCTCGTTCGCGTGGCGGCTCTCCAGCGCGATCGTCGGCATCCTCGCCGTCCTCCTGCTGGTGCGGATCGCCCGGCGGCTGTTCGCGTCGACCACGATGGGGGTGGTCGCGGGCCTGCTGCTCGCCGTCGACGGCGAGGCGATCGTGCACTCCCGCACGGCCCTGCTCGACCAGTTCCTCATGTTCTGGGTGCTGGTCGCGTTCGGCTGCCTGCTGATGGACCGCGAGCAGGCCCGGCGCCGGCTCGCGGGCCGGGTCGCGGAGATCCTCGACGCCGGCGGCACCGTGGCCAGGTACGGCCCCCGCCTCGGCTTCCGCTGGTGGCGCCTCGCCGCGGGCGTCAGCCTCGGCCTGGCGTGCGGCACCAAGTGGTCGGGCCTGTGGTTCGTCGCCGTCTTCGGCATCCTCACCGTGCTGTGGGACCTCGCGGCCCGCCGCGCCGCCGGCGTCGGCCGCTGGTGGGAGGACTCCCTCGTCGTCGACGCCGTGCCCGCCTTCCTCACCATCGTGCCCACCGCGTTCGTCGTCTACCTCGCGTCGTGGTGGTCGTGGTTCGTGAACCAGGGCGCCTACCTGCGCCAGTGGGCGGCCGAGCATCCTGGCGAGGGCGTCACCTGGCTGCCGGACCCGCTGCGCAGCCTGCTCCACTACCACCAGCAGATGTGGGACTTCCACACCGGGCTCTCCTCGGACCACCCGTACGCGTCGCACCCGCTGGGCTGGATCGTGCAGTGGCGGCCCACGTCGTTCTTCTGGGAGAAGGAGTCGCCCGGCCAGGGCTCCTGCCCCGCCGACGCCGCGGAGGCGTGCGCCCGTGCGGTCACGTCGCTCGGCAACCCGCTGCTGTGGCTCCTCGGCGCGATCGCGATCGTCGCGACGATCTGGCTGGGCATCCGGCTGCGCGACTGGCGCGCCCTCGCCGTCCTGAGCGGCACCGCCGCCGGCTGGCTGCCCTGGTTCGCCTACGCGCCGCCGTTCAGCGACCGGACGATCTTCACCTTCTACTCGATCGTCTTCACCCCGTTCGTGGTGCTGACGCTCGTCTATCCGATGGTCGTGGCGCTGGAGCGCACGGAGGGACGACGCCGCGAGCGCTCGCTCGCCGTCGCGGTGATCGTCGCCGTCCTCGTCGTGGTCCTCGCCGTGTCGGCGGTCTTCTACCCGCTGTGGACGGGCATGCAGGTGCCGTACTCGTACTGGCAGAACGTCATGCGGCTGGAGTCCTGGATCTAGCCCCAGGTGTTGTGAGCGGGCGTCTGGCCCTGCTTCGGACCCGAGACAGGGCCAGACGCCCGCTCACAGCGTTCAGGGGGTGGGCCAGTCGACCTGCGGGGTCTGGTGGAAGGCCCAGCCACCGGCGCGCCAGGCGGGCGCCTGGGCGGCGGTGCGGGCGCGGAAGGCCTCCCAGTCCTTGCGCTCGGGCGCGGTCCAGGCCACCTCGGCGACGGCGCCGAGGCGCGGCAGCAGCATGGAGAACAGCTCGTCGCGGGTGGTGATCGTCTCGGTCCAGACGGCGGCCTCGACGCCCTCCACGGAGTCGGCGGGCAGGCCGTCGATGACGGCGGTGGGCTCCCACTCGTAGGAGTCGCGCAGCTCGACGTAGCCCGCCCAGTGCAGGCCGAGCTCGTGCTCGGGCGTGTACTTCATGTCGAGGTAGGCGTGGTTGCCGGGCGACATGATGAACCGCGCGCCGGCGTGCGCCGCCGCGACGAAGCGCGCGAACTCCTCGCCCTTGGGCTCCCAGTACTGCAGCAGCGTGCCGGGCTCGACGGGGCCCCGGGCGCCCTCCTGCCAGAAGATCGGCGTCTTGCCGTGCTCGCGCACGATCCGCGCGGCGAGCTCGACGAACTTCGCGAACTCCTCGACCTCCATCGTGTGCACCTCGTCGCCGCCGACATGCACCCAGTCGCCCCGCGTCATGGCGGCGACGTCGCCGATCACGTCGCGCAGGAACGGCTCGGTGGCCGGGTTGTCGAACCAGAGGCGCGAGAAGCCCACCTCGATGCCCTCGTACGGATCGGTGGGCAGGCCGTCCTTGGTGAGCGCCCCGTAGACCTGCGTGGCCGCGTTGATGTGCCCGGGCATGTCGAACTCGGGGACGATCGTCACGAACCGCGCCGCCGCGTACTCCTGCAGCTCGCGGAAGTCGTCGACCGTGAGGAAGCCGGCCGTGCCGCCGCCGACCTGGCTGTCGGACGCCTTCTCCAGCTCGGGGCGCGACGGCGTCTCGATCCGCCAGCCCTGGTCGTCGGTGAGGTGCAGGTGCAGCACCCGCAGCTTGAACGCACCGACCAGGTCGACGACGGCGCGGATGTCCTCGGGGCCGAACCAGTGCCGCACGACGTCGAACGACAGCCCGCGCCAGCCGTACCGCGGCGCGTCGTGCACGACGACGGCGGGCACCTCGCGCGCGCTGCCTGCCGCGGCAGCGGGGACGAGCTGGCGCAGCGTGCGCACCGCGTGCAGCAGGCCGACCGGCTCCGGAGCGGTGGCCTCCACGCCCGCCGTCGTCACGCGCAGCGTGTACCGCTCGGGGCTGGCGGAGCCCTCGGGTCCGGCGGCGTCGTCGAGGCGCAGCACCACCGGCGTGGCACCCTCCGCCGCGGACCCCGCGTCGACGACGCGCACGCCCACCGCCTCGAGCTGTTCGGCCGCGACGACGGCGAGGGCGTCGTCGGGCGCGACGAGGCGGGCGGCGTCCAGGGCGAGCGGGGCGACGTCCTGCCCGTCGACGACGGTGGGCCACGGGATCAGGGACAGCACGATGATCGGTCTCCAGGGGCGCGGGTCGACGGCACCCGGTCGGCGCCGACGGAGGATCGAAACGTTACGTTAGTGATCCTGCCGAATCGATCGAACCCCTGTCAACGACGCCGTCCGGCGGCGCCGGAGAGCACAGCGACGGTCAGGAGGTGGCGATCAGCACCGGCGCCGGGTCGGTCGGGACGACCGCTCCCGCCGCCGGACCCGACCACCCCAGGTGCACGTCGTCGGGCAGGTCGGCGCTCACCTGGTTCCACACCCACTCGCCGGTCGTGGCGCCGCCGGTCAGGTCGGCGAGGACCAGCGTCTCCACCTGGGGCACCGAGCGCAGCAGGGACCGGTCGGGCACCGACTCGGGTCGCGTCTGGTGCACGACCAGCAGCGCCGGCGGAAGCCCCTCCCGCGACACCAGGTCGGCCAGGAACGTGGTCACGTCGTCGAGCTCGTCCGCCGACATCTGGTGGGACGTCGTCGCGGCACCGTCCCCGACCCGGGACTCGGGGTGCAGGGCGACCCCCACCCCGGGCGTCCGCAGCAGCGGCTCGGCCGCGCGCACCTGCTCGACCACCGGCGCCGGGCCGGCCCCGACGTCGAGCAGCACGTACACCCCGGCGTCCCGCGCCGCGTCGACCAGCGGGCGCAGCGCGTCCACGTCCTCCTGCGTCACCCAGTCGCCGTCCTCGCCCGGGGCGCTCGCGGTGGCGCTGACCGGCAGCACCAGCGTCGGCACCACGGGGGCGTCGGCACCGTCGTGC
>JADHZE010000105.1 GCA_026934365.1 Isoptericola sp. QY 916
GGCTGCCGACGTCGGGCGGGCAGGACGCGGACGAGGGCACGGCCGCCGGGGCGTCCGCCGGCGCGGACCGACCGGACGGCTCCGTCGCGGCGCTCGCCGCCGACGTGCTGCCGAGCGTCGTCTCGATCCAGGTGCAGGGCGCGAACGGGGCGTCCAGCGGGTCGGGCTTCGTGCTGCGCGAGGACGGGTACATCCTCACGAACAACCACGTGGTCGCCCCTGCGGCGGCCGCGGGGGGCTCGGCGGTCGTGGTCTTCGCCGACGGCCGCAAGCGCGACGCCGAGGTGGTGGGCCGCACCGCGGACTACGACCTGGCCGTGGTGAAGGTGGACGCCGACGGCCTGGAGCCGCTGGTCCTCGGGGACTCCGACGCCGTGGTGGTCGGCGACCCCGTGCTCGCCGTCGGCGCCCCGCTGGGCCTGGACTCCACGGTGACGACCGGCATCGTCAGCGCCCTGCACCGGCCGGTGCAGGCGGGGGACGAGACCGGGGGAGGCGCGGCGACGGCGTTCATCGACGCCATCCAGACCGACGCGGCGATCAACCCGGGCAACTCGGGCGGCCCGCTGATCGACTCGGGCGGCGAGGTGGTCGGGATCAACTCGGCGATCGCGCAGCCGCCGGGCGCGATGTCCGCCACCGGCAGCATCGGCCTCGGCTTCGCGATCCCCGCGTCCCAGGCGCGGCACACCGCCGAGCAGCTCATCGAGTCGGGCCACGCGACGTACCCGGTGATCGGGGCGCTGCTCGACACCACGTACACCGGAGAGGGGGTGCAGGTCTCGTCCGGGCCCCAGCAGGGCCAGCCGGCCGTCACCCCCGACGGCCCGGCCGACCGGGCCGGCATCCGCCCCGGCGACGTCATCCTGGAGATCGACGGCCGGCCCGTGACCGTGAGCGACGCCCTCATCGTGGCGATCCGCGCCCGCCAGCCCGGGGACGCGGTGACGCTGCGCGTGCGCACCGACGGCGAGGAGCGCGACGTCCGGGTGGTGCTGCAGGAGCGCGAGAGCGAATAGGCTGTCCGCGTGTTCGACATCAACGGCGGCGAGCTCATCATCATCGTGGTGCTCGCCGTCCTGCTCATCGGGCCCGAGCGCCTCCCCGGGTATGCCGCCCAGCTGGCCTCGCTCGTGAAGCGCGGCAAGCGCCTGCTGCAGGACACCAAGGCGCGTGTGGACACCGAGCTGGGGCCGGAGTTCAAGGACGTCGACTGGTCCAAGCTCGACCCGCGCCAGTACGACCCCCGTCGCATCGTGCGCGACGCGCTCATGGACGATGACGACGGTCCTGCCCCCGCGCCCCGCGCCGCAGCGGCGGCGGGCGGCACCGCGACCGCCGCCGCCACCAGCTCCTCCGACGAGCGCCGCGCCGCCGTGCCCGCCCCGTTCGACGACGAGGCCACGTAGCCCGTCGGGCCGGGGCGGACGGGTTTCCGAGCGGTCCGGCCGACCTGCCACAATGGACGGCATGTCCGACGTCGCCACCTCACCGTCCCTCCAGCGCGGAGCGTCCGCGCCGGGACTGCCCCGCATCTTCTCCGGCATGCAGCCGACCGACGGGTCGCTGCACCTCGGGAACTACCTGGGCGCGCTCGCCCAGTGGGTGGCGCTCCAGGACGGCCACGAGGCGCTGTACTGCGTCGTCGACCTCCACGCCCTGACGGTGAACCCGGACCCGGCGGCGCTGCGTGAGCGCACCCGCCGCACCGCCGCCCAGTACCTGGCCGGCGGCATCGACCCCGAGCGGTCGATCCTGTTCGTGCAGTCGCACGTGGCCGAGCACGCGGAGCTGGCGTGGCTCCTCTCCTGCCAGACCGGCTTCGGCGAGGCCGGGCGCATGACCCAGTTCAAGGACAAGTCCGCGAAGCAGGGCTCCGAGGGCACCACGGTGGGCCTGTTCACCTACCCCGTGCTGATGGCCGCGGACATCCTCCTGTACGACACGGCGCTCGTGCCGGTCGGCGAGGACCAGCGCCAGCACCTCGAGCTCACCCGCGACCTGGCCGAGCGGCTGAACGCGCGCTTCGGCGAGGGCACCGCCGTCGTCCCCGAGGCGCACATCGTCAAGGCCGTGGCGAAGATCCAGGACCTCCAGGAGCCGACGGCGAAGATGAGCAAGTCGAACGCGGGCGGCAAGGGTGTCGTCTGGCTGCTCGAGGACCCGAAGAAGGCCGTCAAGGCCATCAAGTCGGCCGTCACGGACGCCGACGAGACGTACGGGGTGCGCTACGACCCCGCGGCCAAGCCGGGGATCTCGAACCTGCTCACGATCTTCTCGGCCGTCACCGGCCGCGGCGTCGACGAGATCGCCGCCGAGTACGACGGCCGCGGCTACGGCTACCTGAAGGTGGACCTCGCCGACGCCGTCGTCGCGTTCCTCGAGCCGTTCCAGGCGCGGGCGCAGACCTACCTGTCCGACCCGGCGCAGCTCGACAAGGTGCTCGCCGACGGCGCCGAGCGCGCGCGGGACATCGCGCGCCCGGTGCTCGACCGCGTCTACGACCGGTTCGGCCTGCTGCCCCGGGGTGCCCGGTGAACCTCCCCGACCGCGGCCCGGCCCAGGTGCGGATCGGCGTCGCCATCGCGGTGCCCGAGCCGTTCGGCTCGCGGCTCCAGGAGGCCCGTGCCTCGCTCGGCGACCCGCTGGCCCACGCCATCCCGCCGCACATCACGGTGATCGGCCCCACGGTCGTCGACGAGTCCGTGCTGGACGCGGTGGTCGAGCACCTCGAGAAGGTCGCGTCGGAGACCGCCCCGTTCCGGGTGCACCTGCGCGGGGCCGGCACCTTCCGCCCGATCTCGCCGGTGGTGTTCGTGGCCCTCGCCGAGGGCATCGCGGAGTGCGAGCAGCTCGAGACCGCCGCCCGCTCGGGCGTGCTGGCCCAGGAGCTGCGGTTCAACTACCACCCGCACGTCACCGTCGCGCACGAGGTCGCCGAGGCCGACCTGGACCGCGCCTTCGTCGAGATGGCCGACTTCGACGGCGTCTTCGAGGTGGACCGGCTCTGGCAGTACGAGCACGGCGACGACGGCGTGTGGCGACCGCAACGTTCGTTCCGGCTCGCGGGGGAGCACCCCGCTCCCTAGGGTCGCGGTGTGAACGACCGACTCGAACAGGCGAAGAGCCGGTCCCTCGTCGCGTACCAGTGGTTCAAGAGCCTGCGGCCGGTGCGGTCGTGGTACTGGTACGTCGACCGTCGCGGCGCCCTCCTGTGCGGCGGCATCGCCTACACCGCGATCTTCTCGCTCTTCGCGGCGCTGACGATCGGCTTCACGGTGTTCTCACGCACGCTCGCCGACCGGCCCGAGCTCCAGGACGCGGTGTTCGAGCAGATCAACACCTGGCTGCCCGGGCTCATCGACACCGGTGACAGCGACGGCATCCTCGACCCCACGGACCTGCTGCTGCCCTCCGTCATCAACCCGGCGACCGTCATCGCCGCGGTCGTGTTCCTCTGGACGGCGATCGGGTTCATGCGCGCCCTGCGCATCTCCGTGCGGTCGATGTTCGACCAGCCCGTCGTCGGCGTCAGCCCGGTGCTGTCGAAGATCTGGGAGCTGCTCGGCTTCGTCATCCTCGGCGGGATGGTCGTCGCGTCCGCGGCCGCGAGCATCGTCTCGCAGACCGTGAGCCGGCGGGTCGAGGACCTGTTCGGCAGCAACTTCCTCGTCGCCCAGCTCACCGCGATCGGGACGGCCGCCGTGGGGATCCTCCTCGACGCGCTCCTCGTCTACCTCATCGTCCGCGTGGTCGCGCGGGTCCGGCCCCGGAAGCGGCGCGACTTCGTGCTCGGCTGCCTCGCGGCGGGCGTGGTTGCCGGCGCGCTGCGCTGGCTGGGCACGTCCGTGGTGGCCGCGGGCGCGTCGCGCAACGCGCTGCTGGCGGCGTTCGCCGGCCTGGTGACGGTGCTGGTGCTCGTGAACTTCGTGGCCCGGGTGCTGCTGCTGATGTGCGCCTGGGTGTACGACCCGCCCCGGCTGGACGAGATCGCCTACGCCGAGGCGGAGGTCGCCGCGCGCCGCGACGCCGCGGAGATCGAGCGCGTGGTGCGCCGGGGGCAGGGCTCCGGAAAGCCGTGGAGCCCCGTCGTCCGCGGGGTACGACGGGGCTCCTACGCCCTGCGGATGTCCAGCGTCCGCCGGGTCGGCCAGAGGAACGGGCCGGGGGTCAGAACGCGCGCGTGATCATCGCGCGCTTGACCTCCTGGATCGCCTTGGTGACCTCGATGCCGCGCGGGCAGGCCTCGGTGCAGTTGAAGGTCGTGCGGCAGCGCCACACGCCCTCCTTGTCGTTGAGGATCTCCAGGCGCTGCGTGGCGCCCTCGTCGCGGCTGTCGAAGATGAACCGGTGCGCGTTGACGATCGCGGCCGGGCCGAAGTACTGGCCGTCGGTCCAGAACACGGGGCAGGACGACGTGCACGCGGCGCACAGGATGCACTTGGTGGTGTCGTCGAAGCGCTCGCGGTCCTCGGCGGACTGCAGGCGCTCGCGCGTCGGCTCGTTCCCCGAGGTGATGAGGAACGGCATGATCTCGCGGTAGGAGGCGAAGAACGGCTCCATGTCCACGACGAGGTCCTTGACCACGGGCAGGCCCTTGATGGGCTCGACCGTGATCGGCTTGTCCGGGTTGACGTCCTTGAGGAGCGTCTTGCAGGCGAGCCGGTTGCGGCCGTTGATCCGCATGGCGTCGGAGCCGCAGACCCCGTGCGCGCAGGAGCGGCGGAAGGTCAGCGACCCGTCCTGCTCCCACTTGATCATGTGCAGCGCGTCGAGGACGCGGTCCGTGCCGTGCACCTGGACCGTGAAGTCGTCCCAGGTCGACTCCTCGCCGTGCTCCGACTCGGGGTTGTACCGCCGGATGCGGAGCGTGACCTCGAAGCTGGGGACGGCACCGGCCTTCGGCTCGGTGGCGGGGTTCTCGAGTACAGCAGTCATCAGTACTTCCGCTCCATGGGCTCGTACCGGGTCTGGATGACGGGCTTGGACCCCAGGACGACCTTGTAGTCCCCGAAGTCCTCGACGTGGTCGAAGTAGCCCGGGACGTGGCCGTCGCCGGCGTCGGGAGCCGACGTCGGACGGCGGTACGCCATCGTGTGCAGCATGTAGTTGGCGTCGTCGCGGTCCGGGTAGTCCTCCCGGTAGTGCCCGCCGCGCGACTCCTTGCGGTTGAGGGCGGCGACGACGGTCACCTCGGCGATGTCCAGCAGGAAGCCGAGCTCGATCGCCTCGAGCAGGTCCGTGTTGAACAGCTTGCCCTTGTCCTGGACGGAGACGTTCCGGTACCGCTTCTGCAGCTCCCGGATCTCCGCCAGCGCCTCGTTGAGGGAGTCGCCGGTGCGGAACACCTGGGCGTTCGCGTCCATGGTCTCCTGCAGCGCCTTGCGGACGTCCGCGACGCGCTCGCCGTCGGGGCGGTCGCGCATCTCGGCGAGCTGCGCCTCGACGCGGGCGGTCGGGTTCTCCGGGAGCTCCCGGTGCGGGCCCGCCGTCTTCGCGTACGCGGCGGCGGAGCGGCCGGCGCGCTTGCCGAAGACGTTGATGTCGAGCAGCGAGTTGGTGCCGAGGCGGTTCGAGCCGTGCACGGACACGCACGCGACCTCGCCGGCCGCGTAGAGGCCCTTGACGACGTTGTGGCTGTCGCGCAGCACCTCGCCCTGGATGTTGGTCGGCACGCCGCCCATCGCGTAGTGCGCCGTGGGGTAGACGGGCACGGGCTCGGTGTACGGCTCGATGCCGAGGTACGTGCGGGCGAACTCGGTGATGTCCGGGAGCTTGGCGTCGATGTGCGCGGGCTCCAGGTGCGTCAGGTCGAGCAGCACGTAGTCCTTGTTCGGGCCGGCGCCGCGGCCCTCGCGCACCTCGTTGGCCATCGAGCGGGCGACGATGTCGCGCGGTGCGAGGTCCTTGATGGTGGGGGCGTAGCGCTCCATGAAGCGCTCGCCGTCGGAGTTGCGCAGGATGCCGCCCTCGCCGCGCGCCGCCTCCGACAGGAGGATCCCGAGGCCCGCGAGGCCCGTCGGGTGGAACTGGAAGAACTCCATGTCCTCCAGCGGCAGGCCGCGGCGGTACGCCAGCGCCATGCCGTCGCCCGTGAGGGTGTGCGCGTTCGACGTCGTCTTGAAGATCTTGCCCGCGCCGCCGGTGGCGAAGATGATCGCCTTCGCCTGGAACACGTGGATCTCGCCGCTGGCCAGGTCGTAGGCGACGACGCCGGTCGCGTTGACCTCGGCACCGTCCTCGATCTGCTCGGTGGTGAGGTCGTGGTCCGTGAGCAGGTCCAGCACGTAGAACTCGTTGTAGAACTCGACGTTCTGCTTCACGCAGTTCTGGTACAGCGTCTGCAGGATCATGTGGCCGGTGCGGTCCGCGGCGTAGCAGGCGCGGCGCACGGCCGCCTGGCCGTGCTCGCGGGTGTGCCCGCCGAACCGGCGCTGGTCGATGCGGCCCTCGGGCGTGCGGTTGAACGGCAGGCCCATCTTCTCCAGGTCGAGGACCGAGTCGATGGCCTCCTTCGCGAGGATCTCCGCCGCGTCCTGGTCGACCAGGTAGTCACCGCCCTTGACGGTGTCGAACGTGTGCCACTCCCAGTTGTCCTCCTCGACGTTCGCGAGGGCCGCCGCCATGCCGCCCTGGGCGGCACCGGTGTGGGAGCGGGTGGGGTAGAGCTTCGAGATCACCGCGGTGCGGGCCTCGCCGGAGGCCTCGAGCGCCGCGCGCATGCCGGCGCCGCCTGCGCCGACGATGACGACGTCGTACTGATGTGTCTGCATCGGGGGGTGCCTGTCCTTAGTTCGAGAAGCAGATCGACGGCAGGAGCTCGGCCGGGGCGCCCGGCGGGCAGGGGTTGAACGTGAAGATCACGAGGGTGCCGAGCACGACCACGATCGTGAACGCCAGGTACAGCAGCACCTTGAGCACGCCGCGGGTGGAGTCCTTCTGGGCGTAGTCGTTGATGATGGTCCGCACGCCGTTGGTCCCGTGGATCATCGCGAGCCACAGCATCAGCAGGTCCCAGACCTGCCAGAAGGGGCTGGACCACTTGCCGCCGACGAAGGCGAAGTCGATCGCGTGCACGCCCTCGCCCACCATGAGGTTGACGAAGAGGTGGCCGAAGATCAGCACGACCAGCACGACGCCGGACGCCCGCATGAAGACCCAGCTGTACAGCTCGTAGTTGCCGCGGGTCGTCCTGCGGCGGGCGTAGGGGGACCGCGGGGCCGCGATGGCGGACGGGGTCTGGGTCGAGGCCATCAGTGCCCACCTCCGAAGACGTTCATCAGGTGCCGCGGCAGGAAGCCGGCCATGGTCACGACGAACAGGCCGACGACGACCCAGAGCATCGTCCTCTGGTACTTCGGACCCTTGGCCCAGAAGTCGACGAGGATCACGCGGATGCCGTTGAACGCGTGGAAGACGATCGCGGCGACGAGGCCGGCCTCCCCGAGTCCCATGATCGGCGTCTGGTACGTCCCGATGACGGCGTTGTAGGCCTCGGGCGACACCCGGACGAGAGCCGTGTCCAGGATGTGCACGAGGAGGAAGAAGAAGATGAGCACGCCGGTCACGCGATGCGCGACCCAGGACCACATGCCTTCACGGCCGCGGTAGAGCGTGCCAGCAGGTGCTGTAGGCACGGGGGGAGCCTCCGTTGGCGGATTCTGTGTGGATTCCGTTCACGGTCACTGTAGTGACATCCGGTCGTCTCACGGCACACGAGGTCCGGCAAACCGGGACGGTCCGGTGCCTTTCGTGACCTATTCCACAGGGTTGACGTCGCCGACGGCCGCGTCGTCAGCACGCTTATGCTGCGGGGATGAGCACTGCGGCGCACCCCTCCCGTTCACCGGTCCCCGGGTTCTACGCCGTGATCCCCGCCGGGGGCGCCGGCACCCGGCTGTGGCCGCTCTCCCGCGCGGGCGCGCCGAAGTTCCTGCACGACCTCACCGGCGCGGGCCGCACGCTGCTGCAGGGCACGGTCGACCGGCTGCGTCCGCTCGCCGGCGGCGGGGTCGTGCTCGTCACCGGTGAGCCGCACGTCGCGGCCGCGCGCGAGCAGCTGCCCGAGCTGGCCGAGGACGCCGTGCTCGCCGAGCCCTCCCCGCGCGACTCGATGGCGGCCATCGGGCTGGCCGCGGCCGTGCTGGAGCGACGGCACGGCGACGTCGTCGTGGGCTCGTTCGCCGCGGACCAGGTGGTGTCCGGCGCGGCGTCGTTCGACGCCGCGGTGCGGGAGGCGGTCGCGGCCGCGCGCGCCGGCTACGTCGCGACCATCGGCATCGCCGCCTCGCGCCCGTCCGTGGCGTTCGGCTACGTGCGCAGCGGCGAGCCGCTCGGCGTCGAGGGCGCGCCGAGCGCCCTGCACGTGCGCGGCTTCACGGAGAAGCCCGACGCCGCGACGGCCCGCGAGTACGTGGCGTCCGGCGAGTACCGCTGGAACGCCGGCATCTTCGTGGCCCGCAGCTCCGTGCTCCTGGGCCACCTCGCGACGCACCGCCCCGCCCTGCACGACGGGCTGCGGGAGATCGCCGCCGCCTGGGACACGCCCGACCGTGCGGCCGTGGTCGCCCGGGTGTGGCCCGGCCTCGAGAAGATCGCGATCGACCACGCCGTCGCGGAGCCCGTCGCGGCCGAGGGCGGCGTCGCCGTCGTGCCCGGCACGTTCGGGTGGGACGACGTCGGCGACTTCAACTCGCTCGCCGCGCTCCTGCCGTCGGACGACGAGGGCGGCTCCAAGGTGCTGGGCGACCCGGCCGACGTCGTGCGGGTCCAGTCGGCCGGCTCGGTCGTCGTGCCCGGCGGCGACCGGGTGGTCGCGCTGCTCGGCATCGACGACGTCGTCGTGGTCGACACCCCGGACGCGCTCCTCGTGACCACCCGCGCCCGCGCGCAGCAGGTCAAGGACATGGTCGACGCGATGCGTACCCACGGCCGCGAGGACGTCCTGTGAGCGCCCGCGAGGCCGGGGCGCGGCTGGACGAGATCGTCACAGCGCTCGAGGACGAGCTGGTGGCGATCCGGCGCGACGTGCACGCGCACCCCGAGCTCGGCCGGCAGGAGGTCCGCACCACGGCGCTCGTGGCCGACCGGCTGCGCGCCGCCGGCCTCGCCCCGAGGCTGCTCGAGGGCACCGGCCTGGTCTGCGACGTCGGCCCCGACCGGTCGCCCGACGGCCTGGGCCGGGTGGCGCTGCGCGCGGACATCGACGCGCTGCCCCTCGACGACTCGTGCGGCCTGCCGTTCCGCTCGGTGGTGCCGGGCGTGGCGCACGCCTGCGGGCACGACGTGCACACCACCGTGGTGCTGGGCGCCGGCCTGGCGCTCGCCGCGCTGCACTCCGAGGGCCTGCTCGAGCGCGGCGTCCGGCTCGTGTTCCAGCCGGCCGAGGAGATCATGCCCGGCGGCGCGCACGACGTCGTCGCCCAGGGCGCGCTCGACGGCGTCGACCGCATCGCGGCGGTGCACTGCGAGCCCAAGCTGGACGTCGGGCAGGTCGGCACCCGCATCGGGCCGATCACCTCGGCCTCCGACAGCGTCACGGTCACCCTGTCGTCCTCGGGCGGGCACACCTCCCGCCCGCACCTCACGGGCGACGTCGTGTACGCCCTGGGTCAGGTGATCACGCAGGTGCCCGCCGTGCTGGGCCGCCGGCTGGACCCGCGCTCGGGCGTGAACCTCACGTGGGGCGCCGTGCACGCGGGCAACGTGCACAACGCGATCCCGGCGACCGGCACGGTCGCCGGCACGCTGCGCTGCCTCGACGTGCGCGCGTGGGAGCGTGCCGGGCAGGTGCTGCACGACGCGGTGGAGCAGGTCGTGGCGCCGTACGAGGTGGACGTGACTGTGCGGCACGCGCGCGGCGTCCCGCCCGTGGACAACGACGCGGCCGTGACGGGCGCGCTCGAGGCGGCGGGGACCGCGGTGCTCGGCCCCGAGGGCGTCGTGCTCACCGAGCAGTCGCTCGGCGGCGAGGACTTCGCCTGGTACCTCACCAAGGTGCCGGGCGCGATGGCGCGCCTGGGCACCGGGACCCCGGGGGAGCGGCGCTACGACATCCACCAGGGCGACCTCGTCGTGGACGAGCGGGCGATCGCCGTCGGTGCCCGATTGCTGGGACGTTTCGCGCTGCAGCCGTGAGACGCCGGAAAGTGACCGGCGTGTTGCGGGAAGCCCCGGTGACCGGGGGCGTCGATACCGCTTCGGTAACGACTCCTGCGGCTTTGTCGCCTGCGGTTCTCGGCGCGGGCACCGATGGCTAGGCTTCCGTCGGTGACGGGCCGGACGATCCTGGCCCGACGAACGATCGACAGGAGCGACAGGTGAAGAGAGCGATCCAGCTCACGGCCCTCGCCGGCGTCGCCGCGCTCGCGCTGGCGGCTTGTGCGGAGGCCCCGGAGGAGTCCGGCGACGGCGGCAGTGCGGGCGCGACGAGCGACTTCAAGCCGTGCATCGTCTCGGACCAGGGTGGGTTCGACGACAAGAGCTTCAACCAGCTCAGCTACGAGGGTGTGCTCCAGGCCGCCGAGGAGCTCGGCACGCAGGCCGTCGAGGTCCAGTCTCAGTCGGAGAGCGACTTCAAGCCGAACCTCGAGTCGCTCGTCGGGCAGAACTGCGACGCCATCGTGTCGGTCGGGTTCGCGCTCTCCGCCGCGACGATCGAGTCGGCCACCGCGAACCCGGAGACGCACTACATCATCGTCGACGACGCCGCGGACGCGGACTTCGACGGCGAGGCCGACGCGGAGAACATCAAGCCGCTGCTCTACGACACGGCGCAGGCCGCGTTCCTGGCCGGCTACCTCTCCGCGGGGTACTCCGAGGCAGGCAAGGTCGGCACCTTCGGCGGCCAGCCGTTCCCGACGGTCACGATCTTCATGGACGGCTTCAAGCAGGGCGTCGAGTACTACAACGAGACCAAGGGCACCAAGGTCGAGGTCGTGGGCTTCACCGGCGGTGAGGAGGGCTCGTTCACGGGCGGCTTCGAGGCCAACGAGACCGCGAAGACGACCGCGCAGAACATCATCGACCAGGGCGTCGACGTGCTCCTGCCGGTCGGTGGCCCGATCTACCAGTCGGCGATCGCGGCGATCCAGGACTCCGGCAAGGACATCGCGCTCGTGGGCGTCGACGCCGACTTCTTCGAGACGGACCCGTCGACGCAGGACTACGTCCTGACCTCGATCCTCAAGCGCATGGACGTCTCGACCTCCGAGGCGGTGCTCGCCGCGGGCCAGGGCAACTTCGACCCGACGCCGTACGTGGGCACCCTCGAGAACGACGGCGTGGGGCTCGCCCCGCTGCACAACTTCGAGGACAAGGTCGACCCCGCCCTCATGGACGAGGTCAACGCCCTCAAGGAGCAGATCATCGCCGGCGACGTGACGGTCGAGTCGTACCTCTCCGGCCAGGAGTGACCGGCTCCTCGACCTACCGGTGACGCTCGTGCGCGGGCCCGCGGGAACCACCCCCGGGCCCGCGCACGACGTATGCGGGGCGGCGACGACGGCGCCCCGGTGAGAGGCTGACGACGGTGCGTCGACCTGGCCCCGGACGGCCCTCGACTGATCCTCGACGGATGGAAGGCAGAGCATGAGGCTCGAGCTGCGAGGCATCACGAAGCGCTTCGGCGCGCTCGTGGCGAACGACCACATCGACCTGGTGGTGGAACCGGGCGAGATCCACTGCTTGCTGGGCGAGAACGGCGCCGGCAAGTCCACCCTGATGAACGTGCTCTACGGGCTCTACCAGGCCGACGAGGGCCAGATCCTGCTGGACGACGCGGTCCAGGACTTCGACGGGCCCGGCGACGCGATGGCCGCCGGGATCGGCATGGTGCACCAGCACTTCATGCTCGTGCCGGTGTTCTCCGTGGCCGAGAACGTGATGCTCGGTCACGAGTCCACCCGCGCCGGCGGGGTCCTCGACCTGGAGAGCGCCCGCACGAAGGTCCAGGAGATCTCGGCGCGGTTCGGCTTCCAGGTGGACCCGGACGCGCTGGTGGAGGACCTCCCGGTCGGGGTCCAGCAGAGGGTCGAGATCATCAAGGCGCTCTCGCGCGACGCCGACGTGCTGGTGTTCGACGAGCCGACCGCCGTGCTCACCCCGCAGGAGACCGACGAGCTCATGGCGATCATGCGCCAGCTCAGGGACGAGGGGGCGGCGATCGTCTTCATCACCCACAAGCTGCGCGAGGTGCGCGCCGTCGCCGACCGCATCACCGTCGTCCGGCACGGCAAGGTCGTCGGCGAGGCCAGCCCGGGCGCGACCGACGCCGAGCTCGCGTCGCTCATGGTGGGCCGCGCGGTCGAGCTGACGGTCCGCAAGGACGCGCCGCGCACCACCGAGAACGAGCTGGCGGTGACGGGCCTGCGGGTCACCGGTCCCGACGGCCAGGTGCTCGTGGACGACGTGAGCTTCACCGTGCGCGGCGGCGAGGTGCTCGTCGTGGCGGGCGTGCAGGGCAACGGGCAGACCGAGCTGACCGAAGCCCTGGTCGGTCTCCAGGAGCAGGTCACGGGCAGCGTGCGGCTCGACGGCAAGGAGCTGGTGGGGCGCTCGGTGCGCCGGATCCTCGACGCGGGCGTGGGCTTCGTGCCGGAGGACCGCAACGAGGACGGCCTGGTCGGCGAGTTCACCATCGCCGAGAACCTCGTGCTCGACCGCACGGACGGCCCGCCGTTCGTGCGCCGGGGCACCCTGCAGCTCGCGGCGCGCGACGACTTCGCCCGCGAGAAGGTCGCCGAGTTCGACGTGCGCACGCAGGGCATCGAGACCCGCGTGGGTCGCCTCTCCGGCGGCAACCAGCAGAAGGTCGTCCTCGCCCGCGAGCTGTCCCGCGAGCTGCGCCTGCTGGTCGCGGCGCAGCCGACGCGCGGGGTCGACGTCGGGTCGATCGAGTTCATCCACAAGCGGATCGTGGAGACGCGTGACACCGGCATCCCCGTGGTCGTGGTCTCGACCGAGCTCGACGAGGCCGTCGCGCTCGCCGACCGCATCATGGTCATGTACCGCGGCCGCGTGGTCGGGATCGTCCCGGCCGCCACGCCCCGTGACGTGCTCGGCCTCATGATGGCCGGCATCGCGCCCGAGGACGCGTCGCCGACCGGGCCCCAGAACGAAGGAGACGCGGCGTGAGCGGCGAGACGCCCCAGGACCGGGGGCAGGACCCGGCACAGGACCAGGGGCTCGACGTCGACCCCGACTCGCGCCTGGGCGAGGCGCTGGAGCAGGTCGACGCGACCGCAGAGCCCGGTCTCGCGGAGGAGCTGGAGCAGGAGGCGGCGCGCGAGCAGGCGGCCGTCGTCGAGGACTCCGGCCAGCGGTGGCGGGACGCGGTCCGCCGCGCGACGTCGGGCGGCTGGGCCGTCGCCCTGGGCGCGATCGTGCTCGCGGTGCTCGCGGGCTCGATCCTCATCGTCGTCACCGACGAGAGCGTGCAGGCCGCGGCACCGTACTTCTTCTCGCGGCCGAGCGACACGCTCAGCGCGATCGGCCAGGCCGTGGGCGGTGCGTACTCCGCGCTCTTCCAGGGCGCGGTCTACAACTTCGGGGCCGACACGTTCGCGCAGGGCATCCGGCCGCTCACGCAGACGCTCACGAACGCCACACCGCTCATCGCGGCGGGCCTCGGCGTCGCCCTCGCCTTCCGGGCCGGGCTGTTCAACATCGGCGGCCAGGGGCAGATGCTGGTGGCCGCGACCGCCGCGGGTTGGATCGGCTTCGGCGTCACCGGGCTGCCGTTCCCGTGGCACATGCTGCTGTGCCTGGTGGCCGGCGTGGCGGCGGGTGCGCTGTGGGCCGGCATCGCGGGCCTGCTCAAGGCGCGCACGGGGGCGCACGAGGTGATCGTCACGATCATGCTCAACTACATCGCGTTCTACCTGCTGTCGTACCTCCTGGCCACCCCCGGCCTGATGCAGGCCCCCGGCTCGGCGAACCCGAAGACCCCGCCGATGCAGGACAGCGCCGTGCTGCCGCCGCTCCTCGGAGACCGCTACAACCTGCACTGGGGCTTCGTCCTGTCGGTCCTGGCCGTCGTCGGCGTGTGGTGGCTCCTCAACCGCTCCAGCACGGGCTTCGCCTTCCGCGCCGTGGGGGAGAACCCCAAGGCGGCACGCGTCGCGGGCATCGACGTCCCCCGGACCACGGTGCTCGTCATGCTGGTCGCCGGTGGCCTGGTGGGGCTCGCGGGCACCCAGCAGGTGCTGGGCACCGTGACGACGGGCTTCAGCGCCGACATCGACGCGGGCATCGGCTTCGACGCCATCACCGTGGCGCTGCTCGGCGGCTCCTCGCCGTGGGGCGTGCTCGGTGCCGGCATCCTGTTCGGCGGCTTCAAGGCCGGCGGCTCCGCGATGCAGGCCGCCCAGGGCATCCCGATCGAGATCGTCCTGGTCGTGCAGTCCCTGATCGTGCTGTTCATCGCCGCACCGCCGCTGGTGCGCGCCATCTTCCGGCTGCCGCAGCCGGAACGCACACCCCGACGACGAGACAGCCGACGGGACCGCCGCCGCGCCGAGGCCGCGCGCGGCACCGAGGAGGGACAGGCATGACCGCCACGACCGTCGACGCCGCGGGGCCCGCGGCCGCGGCG
>JADHZE010000106.1 GCA_026934365.1 Isoptericola sp. QY 916
GTCGCGCACCCGCACGGCGCGGCGCGGGTCGCGCCCCGCGGTGACGGCCACGGCGAGGTCGCCCGCGGGCCGGCCGGCGGCGTCCGTCACGGGGGTGCGCGCCACGGCGGGCACCCACGCGGAGCCGAGCTCGGCGTCGCCCGCGGTGACGCAGAAGGTCCGCAGCAGCTCGGCGTCGCCGGCCACGCGGGCGTCCACGTCGGGGTCGCCGGTGGCGGTGTGCACCAGCCACGCGCCGTCGAGGTCGCCGTCGCAGTACCCGCGGGTGATCCGTTCGATCGCGCCCGCGGAGACGAGCGAGGCGAGCTCGGGCGCGACGTCGGGCGCGATCACGCGCACGCGGGCCCCCGCGGCGAGCAGTCCGCGCACGCGGCGCAGCGCCACGGGGCCGCCGCCCACGACGATGACGAGGCGGCCACCGACCCGCAGGCCCAGCGGGTACGTGTCGTGCGGCGGGGCGGGGCGGGCGGAGCGCGACCCGTTCGAGGACGTGCTGCGGCGGCTCATACGTGCAGCCCGCACTCGTCCTTGTCCCGGCCGGCCCAGCGACCGGCGCGGGCGTCCTGCCCGGCCTCGACCCGCTGGGTGCAGGGCTCGCAGCCCACGGACGGGTACCCGTCGCTGAGCAGCGGGTTCACCACCACGCCGTGCGTCCGGGCGTACTCCTGGACCTCCTCGTCGGTCCAGGCCGCGAGGGGGTTGATCTTCACGACGCCGTTGCGCTCGTCGAACGAGACCAGGGGCGCGTTCGCGCGGGCCGCGGTCTCGCCGCGGCGGACGCCGGTCGCCCAGGCCTCGTAGCCCTGCAGGGCCTGCCGCATGGGAGCCACCTTACGCATGGCGCAGCAGGCCTCGGGGTCCCGGTCGTGCAGGCGGGGGCCGTGCTGCGCGTCCTGCTCGGCGACGGTGAGCGCGGGGCGGACGTCGACCACGTCCACGTCCATCTCGATCTCGACGGCGCCGCGCGTGCCGAGCGTCTCCGCGAAGTGGTAGCCGGTGTCGCCGAACAGCACGTCGACGAACGGGAGCTGCCGGGAGACCAGGTGGGCGAGCACGAGGTCCTGCATCGACGACGCGACCGCGAGGTACGGGCCGAACTCGCGCACCGCCCAGGCGACGACCTCCACGGCCGTGGCCTCGGGGCGGTCGCCGTCGGCGTGGAGCTGCGCCTGACCGCGCTCGACGACGTGGCGCAGCTCCTCGACCGAGCGCCGGTGCCGGGACGCACGCGCGCGCTGCCTGGCCTGGCGCGACTCCTCGCGCGCCGCCGCCCGGGCCCGCACCTCGGCGAGCCGGCCGCCGCCGGCCGGGGACGCGAGCAGCGTCACCGGGGAGGAGATCTCGACGGCGGTCACCGCAAGGCCTCCTCGTCGGCCCGGTGCGCCCACTGGGCGAACGTCTCGCCGCCGTCGTGCTCGGCGTCGTACCGCCGTACGACGCGCTCCACGTAGTCGCCGACCTCCGACGCCGGCACCTTGAGGCCGCGCACCGTGCGGCCCAGCCCGCCGGCGTCGCGCCCCTCGCCGACCAGGCCGCCGCCCAGGTGCACCTGGAAGCCGGGCATCTGCTCGCCGTCGACCGTGATGATCTGGCCCTTCAGCCCGATGTCGGCGGTCTGGATGCGGGCGCAGGAGTTGGGGCAGCCGTTGACGTTGAGCTCGATGGGCCGGTCGAGACGCCCGGTGACGTCGCCCAGCCGGTCCTCGAGCTCGCCGATCACGCGCGCCGCCGTGTCCTTGGTGTCGACGATGGCGAGCTTGCAGAACTCGATGCCGGTGCAGGCGATCGTCGAGCGGCGGAACAGGCTCGGTCGGGCGGTGAGGCCCAGCGGCTCCAGCCCGTCCAGCAGCTCGTCGACGCGGTCGGCGGGCACGCCCAGGATCACGACCTTCTGGTGGGCGGTGAGCCGGGCGGAGTCTGCGCCGACCCGCTCGATGAGGTCGGCCAGCCCGGTGAGGGTGTTGCCGCCGACCCGCCCGACGACGGGGGCCGCGCCCACGTAGAACCGGCCGTCCTTCTGCTCGTGCACGCCGACGTGGTCGCCGGGCCGGGTGGCCGGCGCGGGGGCCGGGCCGTCGGGCAGCGTGTACCCGAGGTACTCGCTCTCCAGCACCTCGCGGAACTTCTCCGTGCCCCAGTCGGCGAGGAGGAACTTCAGGCGGGCCTTGTTGCGCAGCCGCCGGTAGCCGTAGTCGCGGAAGATGCGGATGACGCCGTGCCAGACGTCGGGCGCCTGCTCCTCGGTGACGAAGACGCCGAGCCGCTCGCCGAGCCGCGGCGTGGTGGACAGCGCGCCGCCCACCCACAGGTCGTAGCCGGGGCCGAGCTCGGGGTGCACGACGCCGACCAGCGAGATGTCGTTGATCTCGTGCACCACGTCGAGGCTCGGGTGGCCGGTGATCGCCGTCTTGAACTTGCGCGGCAGGTTGGCCAGCTCCGGGTCGCCGATGTAGCGGCGCTTGATCTCGAGGATCACGGGGGTGGGGTCGATGATCTCGTCGGCCGCGATGCCCGCCACCGGGCTGCCGAGGAAGCCGCGGGGGGAGTCGCCGCAGGCCGTGGTGGTCTCCAGGCCCACGGTGTCGAGGCGGCGCCAGATCTCCGGCATGCTCTCGATCTCGATCCAGTGGTACTGGATGTTCTGCCGGTCGGTGATGTCGGCAGAGCCGCGCCCGAAGTCGGCCGAGATGCCGCCGAGCACCCGCAGGGCGGCGGGCGACAGGGGCTGGCCGTCCGAGCGGACGCGGAGCATGAAGTACCGGTCCTCGAGCTCGTGCGGCTCGAGCGTCGCGGTGCGGCCGCCGTCGATCCCGGGCTTGCGCTGCGTGTACAGGCCCCACCAGCGGAAGCGGCCGTGCAGGTCGTCGTCGGTGATCGAGTCGAAGCCCTCGCGCGCATAGGTCGACTCGATGCGCTCGCGGACGCCGAGCGGTGCCGCCTCCTGCTTGAAGACCTCGTTGTGGTTGAGGGGATCGGTGCCGTCGACCTTCCACTGCCCGTTCGGCCGCGTCGCGCGCGGGGGGCGGACGCGGGCGGGGGCGTCGTCGCTGGTCGGGGCGGGTGCGGTGGTCTGCGTCGTCATCTGGGGGAGTTCCTCGGGTCCTCGGGGGGCGGGACGCGCGACGACGAGCGACTCAGCGGGGGTGGGCCGAGGACCGACGGCGCGCGCCGGTGCTCAGGAGCCGCGAGTCCGCGGCGGAGCTGAGGTAGGGCGCGATCAGCGACAGCAGCACAGACAGCTGCGCATGCTGCGACGCACGCACGCCGGCATCTCGTGACGAGTCGTCACGAGGAGGCGGTGCGCGGCCGTGGTCATGGGGATGACCGTAGCCGCTCCGGGCGCCGTCGCGCGAGACGAGGTCCACATGGTGGGACCACATGGTGGGACGATGCGGGGCCGGCTTGCGGAGGCCTGTCCGGGTGTGATGTGTGACCGGTTGCGGACACCGGTGTCAGATCCCGCTCCGCGCGCGGCTAGGCTGCCCGCATGGAGTTCCTCTACCACGTCTTCGTCGCGCTCCACTTCGTGGGCTGGGCGATCGTCCTCGGTGGCTACATCGCGTCGATCAAGAGCCCCGGCCTCTACCGCGGGGTCTTCCACGGCGCCGCGACCGCCCTCGTCGCCGGCATCCTCATGGTCGGCATCGCCGAGATGGGCGACCTGTGGGCCGACGGAGGCCCCAGCATGGCCAAGATCGGCGTCAAGCTCGTGATCGCGCTGATCATCGCCGTGCTCGCGTTCGTCGCCAAGCGGCAGGGCTCGAAGGGCGACAACGGCACGGGTGCCGTGGCCCCCGGCCTCAAGCACTCGATCGGCGCCCTGACGCTGGTCAACATCCTGGTCGCCGTCTTCTGGTGACCATCCACGTGGCCCCGGGTCGGTCGCGATGAGCGTCCTGGGGGAGGTGCTGGTCGGGCTGGCGATCGCCGTCGGCCTGGTCGGCATCGTCGTCCAGGTGCTCCCCGGCAACGTGCTCGTGCTGGGGAGCATCCTCGTGTGGGCGTGGGTCACCGGCGGCACGACGGCGTGGGTGTGCTTCGCCGTCGCCGCCCTGGCGGTCGTGGCCGCCGAGACCGGTCAGTGGCTGCTCGCGGGGCGTCACATGCGCCGGGCCGACGTGCCCTGGGGCACGCTCGCGCTGGCGGGCGTCGCGGGGGTGGTCGGGTTCTTCGTGGTGCCCGTGGTCGGGCTCTTCCTCTTCTTCGCCGGGGCCGTCTTCCTCGTGGAGCTGGCCCGACGGCGCGACGCGGCCGTCGCCTGGACCGCCACGCGCGCGGCGCTCAAGGCCACGCTCATCACGATCGGCGTGCAGCTCGCGGGTGGCGTCGTGGCCACTCTCGCGTGGGTGGTCGGGCTCGTCCTCACCTGAGCCGGCGCGCGACCCCCGTGCCGCGACCCGGCGTGGCGGCTCACGCGACGCCGTGACGGGGGGCGTACATGATCACCGCGACGCCGGCGAGGCAGAGCAGCGCACCGGTGACGTCCCAGCGGTCGGGCCGGAACCCGTCGACGACCATGCCCCAGACGAGCGACCCGGCCACGAAGACCCCGCCGTACGCGGCGAGGATGCGGCCGAAGCTCGCGTCCGGCTGCAGGCTCGCGAAGAAGCCGTACGCGCCGAGGGCGACGACGCCCGCGCCGATCCAGATCCAGCCGCGGTGCTCGCGCACCCCCTGCCACACGAGCCAGGCGCCCCCGATCTCGAAGACGGCGGCGGCCAGGAAGAGCAGGATCGAGCGCAGCACGGTCATGCGCAGGAGTCTCGCGCGCCGACGGGCCCCGCCGCGAGCCCGCGCCGGTCAGGCTGCCGAGCTCTCGGTGACGTACAGCGTGTTGCCGTCCGGGTCCCGGAACTCGAACATCGGCGGCGCCTGCTCCCACAGCAGGAGGTCCCCGACGTCGGCCCCCGCGTCGGTCAGGGCCTCGTGGGCGGCCCGGGCGTCCGGCGTGACGAGGCGGATCCCGGTGTCGACGCCGGCGGGCAGCGCGTCGCCCGCCCGCACCAGCGCGAGCGACGTCGCGGCGCCCGGCGCGGCGACGTCGACCCACCGGAAGCCGGGCTGCAGCTCGGCGTCGAAGCGGACCTCGAACCCCAGCGGCCCGGTGTAGAAGGCGAGCGCGGCGTCCTGGTCGCGGACGGGGACCGCGACGGTGTGGACCCCGGTGAATCGTGCTGCGGCCACGGTGGTTCCTCCTCGGGCGACGACCCGGCGCCGGTCGCGCCCGGGTGCGGTACGGGTGGGACGGCCGCCGGGGGCGGATCTCATCGGCGCGCGGCTTAGGGTGTCGGGCGGCAGGCACGGCAGCTCGGAGGAACCATGACCCAGCAGGACGCCCGGCAGCGGCACGACGACCGGTGGACGGTGCGCGTCGCGACGCTCGACGAGCTGGACGCGCGGACCGCGTACGCGGCGTGGCGGCTGCGGCAGGACGTGTTCGTCGTCGAGCAGGAGTGCGCGTACCCCGACCTGGACGGCCGGGACGCCGAGCCCACGGCGCGGCACGTCGTCCTGCTCGACGGCGACCGGGGCGGCCGCGTCGTCGCGACGGCGCGGGTGCTCGACGACGGCGACGTGCAGCGCATCGGCCGCGTCGTGTGCCACCCGGACGTGCGCGGCTCGGGGGCGTCGGGCGTGCTCATGCGCGCCGCGGTGGAGGTCGCCACCGCCGCCGCACCGGAGGCCGACGTCGTCCTCGGCGCGCAGTCGCCGCTGACCGGCTTCTACGGGCGGTTCGGTTTCGCCCCCGACGGGCCCGAGTACCTGGAGGACGACATCCCGCACACGCCGATGCGGCTGCGTCGGTAGGGCCGCCCGCACCAGGCGGACAGCGCCTCGGCGAGCCCGTCCGTCGCGCCCTCGCCGACCCAGGCGACATGGCCGTCCGGGCGCACCAGGACGCCGCTCGGCGCGGGCACCTCGCCGAGCACCGGCAGCACCCACGGGCCGGTGGTCGTGGCCCGGACGTGCCGGACCCGGTCGGCCCACGCGCCGACGTCGAGCGGCGGGCCGCCGAGCTCCAGGAGCACGGGCCGGGCCGGGTGCAGCAGCTCGAACACCCGGGCTGCCGGAGCGATCCCCGCCAGGTCCAGGTCCGGCACCCGCCGCCCCAGCAGCGGGTGTCCCTCGCCGAGGTCGTAGGCCACGTCCAGCCCGGTGACGAGTCCCGTGACGGGTGCGCCGGCGCCGTCCACGGCGAGGACGGCGTCGAGCAGGTCGCGCAGCGCCTCCTGCCGCGGGTCGGCGCGCTGGAACAGGGACTGCGCCATCGTGTAGCCGAGCGCGCGGGCGCCCGCGGGGTGCCGCTCCGCGTGATACGAGTCGAGGAGCGCGTCGTCCGACACCCCACGGACCACCTGGCCGAGCTTCCAGCCGAGGTTCACGGCGTCCTGGAGGCCGAGCCCGATACCCTGCCCGCCCGTCGGGGAGTGCACGTGTGCCGCGTCGCCCGCGAGCAGCACGCGGCCCGCGCGGTACGACGCGGCCTGGCGGGTGGCGTCGGTGAACCTCGACAGCCACGTGGGGTCGCGCACGCCGAAGTCCGTGCCGAACACCTCGACCAGGCCCCGCCGCAGGTCGTCGAGGGTGGGCTCGTCGGTCGACGGCGCCGCCTCGGTCAGCACCGCGCGCACGGTGCCGTCGTCCGTCCGGTGGAGGCCGTGCGGGCCGCGCTCGTCGACGGTCCCGGTGCGCTGCAGGTCCCCGTCCACCTGGACGTCGGCGATGAGGGTGGTGCGGGTCGCGTCCGGACCGACGAGGTCGATGCCGGCGGCCCTCCGCACGACGCTGCGACCGCCGTCGGCGCCCACGACGTATCGCGCCCGCACCCGGTCGCCGGCACGGAGCAGCACGTCGACGCCGTCGTCGTCCTGCACCGCGCCCTCGACCTCGACGCCGCGCCGGACCGGGACGCCCACCTCCTGGGCCCACGCGAGGAGCAGCCGCTCGATGCGGTTCTGGAACAGCGCCAGCGTGTACGGGTGGCGCGTGGGCAGGCCCGCCAGGGAGAGGCGCGTGCCGCCGAACGTCACCGCGGTGATCGTGGTCCCCTCGGCGAGGAACCGGTCGGCGATGCCGCGCTGGTCGAGCAGCTCGATCGTGCGGGCGTGGATCCCGCCGCCGCGCGAGCCGACGAGGTCCTGCGAGTCGCGTCGCTCGAGGACGACGACGTCCGCCCCCGCGAGGCGCAGCTCGCCCGCCAGCATGAGCCCCGTCGGGCCGCCGCCGATCACCGCCACGTCGTGCATCGTGAACCCCCTGCGTCGCTCGCCTGACGGGTCAGTCTCGGGCGCGACGGGGGCCTTGCGGCAAGCCCCCCGCGCGGTTCTATGGTGAGAGCGGCGGGCAGGGCGCGCCCGTTCTCGGGTGTCGGCCGCGGAGCCTAGGCTTGGTCCACGATGACCTCCCTGTTCGACAGCCTGTCCCTGCCCGGGTTCGACCATGCCGCGAAGGACGACACGGCACGCCTGCCGTCCACCGCCCCGCGCTGGGACGACGACGCCGCCGACCCGGCGTCGGGCGCGCCCGCCTGGGTGCGCGACGCCGCGGCCGAGGCCCACGACGGCGCCCACGACGGCGGGTCGGGCGAGGGTCGGCCGCGCTCGCGCGGGGCGTTCTCGCACCTGGACCCGGAGGCCCTGCTGGAGGGGCTGAACCCGCAGCAGCGGGCCGCCGTCGAGCACGCGGGCTCGCCCCTGCTCATCGTCGCGGGCGCCGGGTCGGGCAAGACGCGCGTGCTCACGCACCGCATCGCCTACCTGCTGGCCACCGGCCGGGCCCGGGCGGGGGAGATCCTCGCGATCACGTTCACCAACAAGGCCGCGGCGGAGATGCGCGAGCGCGTCGAGCACTTGGTGGGCCCGGCGGGCGGGCGGATGTGGGTCTCGACGTTCCACTCCGCGTGCGTCCGGATCCTCCGCAAGGAGGCCAAGACGCTCGGCCTGCGCTCCAGCTTCTCCATCTACGACGCGGCGGACAGCCAGCGCCTCATCACGCTGGTGACGCGCGAGCTCGACCTCGACGCGAAGAAGTACCCGGCGCGCTCGCTGGCGCACAAGATCAGCGACCTCAAGAACGAGCTGATCGACCCCGACGCGTACGCGCAGAGCTCGGGCGCCGACGCCACGGAGGAGGGCTGGCGCGAGCGCGCGGCCCGCGCGGCGTCGTCGGGCTCGCTGCCGGCGCAGGCACCGGAGTTCGACACCGTGCTGGCGGACGTCTACCGGCGCTACCAGCAGCGGCTGGCGCAGGCGAACGCGCTCGACTTCGACGACATCATCATGACGACGGTGAACCTGCTGCAGGCGTTCCCGAACGTCGCGGAGCACTACCGCCGCCGGTTCCGGCACATCCTGGTGGACGAGTACCAGGACACCAACCACGCGCAGTACATGCTGGTGCGCGAGCTGGCCGGCGCGACGGTGGACGGGCCCGGCGTCGACGGCCTGGATCCGGCCGAGCTCACCGTCGTCGGCGACGCCGACCAGTCGATCTACGCGTTCCGCGGCGCCACGATCCGCAACATCGTGGAGTTCGAGGAGGACTACCCGGACGCCACGACGATCCTGCTGGAGCAGAACTACCGCTCCACCCAGACGATCCTCACGGCCGCGAACTCCGTCATCTCGCGCAACCCGGACCGCAAGCCCAAGCGGCTGTGGACCGACGCCGGCGCGGGGGAGAAGATCGTCGGCTACGTGGCCGACGACGAGCACGGCGAGGCGCGGTTCGTCGCCGAGGAGATCGACCGCCTCGGCGACAAGGACGGGGTGCGCCCCGGCGACGTCGCGGTGTTCTACCGCACCAACGCGCAGTCCCGCGCGCTGGAGGAGGTGCTGATCCGCGTCGGCCTGCCGTACAAGGTGGTGGGCGGCACCCGGTTCTACGAGCGCCGCGAGGTCAAGGACGCCGTCGCCTACCTGCGGGCGCTGGCGAACCCGGACGACGACGTGAACCTGCGCCGCGTGCTCAACGTGCCCAAGCGAGGGCTGGGGGACAAGGCGGAGTCGCTGGTGGCGTCGTTCGCCGATCGGGAGCGGATCTCGTTCGGCGCCGCGCTCGAGCGCGCCGACGAGATCGGCGGCATGACCTCCCGCACGTCCAAGCCGCTCACGGCGTTCCGCGACATGATGCGCGAGCTGCGCGCCCTCGTCGACGACGGTGAGCCGCCCGCCACGATCCTCGGCGCCGTCCTGGACCGCACGGGCTACCTCGCGGAGCTGCGCGCGTCCGACGACCCGCAGGACGCGTCGCGCGTGGAGAACCTCGCCGAGCTGCACGCCGTCGCGGCGGAGTTCAGCGAGCTGGACCCGGAGGGCGACCTGGCCGACTTCCTCGAGCGCGTGTCGCTCGTGGCGGACGCCGACCAGATCCCCGACGAGGACGTGGCCGACGGCGAGGCCGAGCAGGAGCCCAAGGAGGACCAGGGCGTCGTCACGCTCATGACCCTGCACACCGCCAAGGGCCTCGAGTTCCCCGTCGTCTTCCTCACCGGCATGGAGGACGGCACGTTCCCGCACATGCGGTCGCTGCACGACGACTCCGAGCTCGCCGAGGAGCGGCGGCTGGCGTACGTCGGGATCACGCGCGCCCGGCAGCGGCTGTACATCTCCCGGTCGGCGGTGCGCTCCGCGTGGGGGGCGCCCAACGAGTTCCCGCCCAGCCGGTTCCTCGAGGAGGTCCCCGACGAGCTGTGGGACTGGCGGCGGCGCGAGTCGTCCACCCAGTACCTGCGCCGCGGCGGGTCCGCGTGGGGCGGTCAGGCACGGGGAGGGTCGGCGCGCGGCGGGGCCCGCGCCGGCTCGTCGGGCGGCACCTGGTCGCCGCAGCGGAAGTCGCCGTCCGAGGGCGTCGGGGGCCGGATCGGGCGCCCGAAGGACGCGGGCACGACGGCGGGCACGGGCGCGACCTTCGGATCGGCCACCCCGCGCAAGGACGCGGACGTGCCGTCGCTCGACGTCGGCGACAAGGTGACGCACGACGCGTACGGCCTCGGCACGGTCGTCTCGCTGGAGGGCAGCGGCCCGAACTCCGTCGCGCGGATCGACTTCGGCGCCGACGGCACCAAGCGGCTGCTGCTGCGGTACTCGCCGGTCACCAAGCTCTGACGGTCCTCGCGGGGTCGCCGCGCGGGCGGGGTGGTGCGTTGGCATCGTGACGGTGTGCTGCTCGACGCCAGGACGCTGCGCGGGCTCGCCGACGGGACGGTCTCGCACACCTACCGCCGGTGGTCCGTGGTGCGGGTGCGGCCGGGGTCGACGATGCGCACGCGCGTCGGCGTGGTCGAGGTGACGGCCGTCGACCCGGTGGGGCCGGAGGACGTCGACGACGACGCCGCCCGCGGCGCCGGGTTCCGGTCGGGGGCGGCCGCGCGGGCCTGGATCGAGCGCCGGGGCGAGGGCGAGCTGTACCGGGTGGGCCTGCGTCTGGCGGGCCCGGACCCGCGGGTCGCGCTGCGCGAGGACGACGATCTCGACGCCGCGGCCGTGGACGCGATCCGAGCCCGCCTCGCGCGGATGGACCGCGCCGCGCCCGAGCCGTGGACCCGCGCCTACCTGGAGCTGATCGCGGCGCGACCCGGCGTCGTCGCGCGCACCCTCGCCGAGGGCCTGGGCATGGAGCGCGACCCGTTCAAGATCCGCGTGCGCCGGCTCAAGGAGCTGGGCCTCACCGAGAGCCTCGAGGTCGGGTACCGCGTGTCGCCGCGCGGCCGCGCCTACCTGACCGCCACCGCCGAGCCGCGGGGCGCAGACCCGGTGCCGTGAGCGCTCGCGCGGGTCAGGCTGCGCGGGTCTCCTGCTCGGCGGCGGCGCGGAGGGTGGCGACGTCGCTGCCGGCGTCGTGGAGCGCGGACTCGAGGAGGCGGCCGCCGGGGCAGTCGGCACGCAGGACGCCGAGGAGCAGGTGGCGGTCGTCGATGCCCTTGTCGCCGAGGCGGATCGCCTCGCGCAGCGAGAGCTCGAGCGCCTTGCGGGCGTCGGCGGTGAACGGCCAGTGCTTGCGCCGTCGCGTGCTGCGCCGGGCGGCACGGTCGAGCGCTCCCGCGCCGAAGGTCTCGTCGGCGCGCCGGCTGACCGCGTCGAGATCGATCCCGACGGCCGAGAGGGCGTCGGCGTCGAGCACCTCGCCCCGTCGGACGGCGTCGCGGGCGAGCGCGGCGACGTCGTCGGGCCGGACGCCGCAGGCCTCCAGCGCGGCGGGCGCACGTCCTGCCCCCTCGGCGAGCGTGACCACCAGGTGCCGGGTGTCGATCGACTCGGAGCGTTCGCGCTCCGCGACCTCCACGGCGCCCTGCACCGCGGCGCGGGCGTCCTTCGTGAACCTCTCGAACATCAGATCCTCCTGCCGTGCTTCTTGTGGACCGCCTGCTTGCTCACGCCCAGCGCGTCCGCGACGTCCTGCCACGACCAGCCGAGCTGTCGCGCGCGCTCCACCTGGAGCGTCTCGAGCCGGTCCGCCAGGTCGCGCAGCGCGCGGACGGCGCGGAGCCCTTCCGTGGGGTCGTCGCCGGCGGCCGCGCCGACGAGCGTCTTCTCCGTCATGCCGTCAACTATGGTTGACGCCTCCCGCCTCTGTCAACCCCGGTTGACGCGCTCGGGCGGCGGCGTGTGGGATCGGTCACCTGCGGCGGGGGATTGCAGGGCCGCGGTTCCCGGCGTCGTGCGGGTCGGACTACCCTGTTCGGGGATGTCTTGATGTCGAGACATCCGTTCGTGCCGGCCTCTGCCGACCCAGGGGCACCACCGATGGAAGGACGCAGCAGGGTGGACCTGTTCGAATACCAGGCTCGCGACATCTTCGAGAAGCACGGCGTGCCCGTGCTCGGCGGCGTCGTCGCGACGACGCCCGAAGAGGCTCGCGCGGGTGCAGAGAAGCTCGGCGGCGGGACCGTCGTCGTCAAGGCCCAGGTGAAGACCGGTGGCCGTGGCAAGGCCGGCGGCGTCAAGCTCGCCCACTCCCCGGCGGAGGCCGAGGAGAAGGCCGGCGAGATCCTCGGGATGGACATCAAGGGCCACACGGTCCACCGCGTGATGATCGCGCAGGGTGCCAAGATCGCCGAGGAGTTCTACTTCTCCGTGCTGCTGGACCGCGCGAACCGCAACTACCTCGCCATGTGCTCCGTCGAGGGCGGCATGGAGATCGAGCAGCTCGCCGTCGAGCGGCCCGAGGCCCTCGCCCGCGTCGCCGTCGACCCGATCGTGGGTATCGACGCGGACAAGGCCCGCGAGATCGTCGACGCCGCGAACTTCGCCGAGGACCTCAAGGCCCCGGTCGCCGACGTCATCCAGAAGCTCTGGACGGTCTTCACGGCCGAGGACGCCACGCTCGTCGAGGTGAACCCGCTGGTCCGCACCGAGGACGGCTCGATCGTCGCCCTCGACGGCAAGGTCTCGCTCGACGACAACGCCTCCGAGGTGCGTCACCCGGACCACGAGGCGCTCGAGGACAAGGCCGCGGCGGACCCGCTGGAGGCCAAGGCCAAGGAGAACGGCCTCAACTACGTCAAGCTCGACGGCGAGGTCGGCATCATCGGCAACGGCGCGGGGCTCGTCATGAGCACCCTCGACGTCGTCGCCTACGCCGGCGAGGAGCACGGCGGCGTGAAGCCGGCGAACTTCCTCGACATCGGCGGCGGCGCCAACGCCCAGGTCATGGCCAACGGCCTCGACGTCATCCTCAACGACCCGCAGGTCAAGAGCGTGTTCGTCAACGTGTTCGGCGGCATCACCGCCTGCGACGAGGTCGCCAAGGGCATCGTCGGCGCGCTGGAGATCCTCGGCGACGAGGCCACCAAGCCGCTGGTCGTGCGCCTCGACGGCAACAACGTGGACCTCGGCCGCGCCATCCTGCGCGAGGCGAACCACCCGCTGGTCACCCTGGCCGAGACCATGGACGGCGGCGCGGCCAAGGCCGCCGAGCTCGCCCACCTCTGAGCGCCCCGCCGACGTCGAAAGCAGAGATTCGAGAACAATGTCGATCTACCTGAACAAGGACAGCAAGATCATCGTCCAGGGCATCACCGGCGGGATGGGTGCCAAGCACACCGCCCTGATGCTCGACTCCGGCGCGCAGATCGTGGGCGGCGTGAACGCCCGCAAGGCCGGCACCACCGTGACCCACAAGGACCACGAGGGCAACGACGTCACGCTGCCCGTCTTCGGCACCGTCAAGGAGGCCATGGCGGAGACCGGCGCGAACGTGTCGGTCCTGTTCGTGCCCCCGGCGTTCACGAAGGACGCGGCCATCGAGGCCGTCGACGCCGAGATGCCGCTGATCGTCGTCATCACCGAGGGCGTCCCGGTGCAGGACTCGGCCGAGGTCTTCGCCTACCTCCAGGGCAAGAAGACCCGCATGATCGGCCCGAACTGCCCCGGCATCATCACGCCGGGCGAGTCGCTGGCCGGCATCACGCCGCACACCATCACGGGCAAGGGCCCGATCGGCCTCGTGTCGAAGTCGGGCACCCTGACCTACCAGATGATGTACGAGCTGAAGGACCTCGGGTTCTCGACCGCCATCGGCATCGGCGGCGACCCGGTCATCGGCACCACGCACATCGACGCGCTCGAGGCCTTCGAGAACGACCCGGAGACCCACGCGATCGTCATGATCGGCGAGATCGGCGGCGACGCCGAGGAGCGGGCGGCCGCGTACATCAAGGAGCACGTGACGAAGCCGGTCGTCGGCTACGTCGCCGGCTTCACCGCCCCCGAGGGCAAGACCATGGGCCACGCCGGCGCCATCGTCTCCGGCTCGGCGGGCACCGCGCAGGCCAAGAAGGAGGCCCTCGAGGCCGTGGGCGTGAAGGTTGGCAAGACGCCGTCCGAGACCGCCGAGCTCATGCGCGAGATCCTCAAGTCGCTCTGACCTGAGGGCGCTCCGGCGCCGCGCACGACACACAGACGGCGCCCGTCCCCCCACCGGGGCGGGCGCCGTCTGTGTGTCTGCCGGGTTCTGCCCGGCGCGCGGGTGACGATGGGCCGGTGAGCGCACCACCCGGCACCCGACCCCGCACCGCCCGGACCGTCGACGGCGACGGCCCCGCGCGGCGCCTCGGCCGCGGGGGCGAGCGCTTCGCCGCGGCCACCTCGGGCGCGTGGGCCACCGTGCAGGGCGTCGTGCTGTCCGGAGCGGTCGTCGTGCTGCTCGCGGTCGTCGGGGTGCTCGGCGGGTCGCCGGACTCCGCCTGGACCGGGGCGGTCGGCGTCGCCACGGGGCTGTGGCTGCTGGGGCACGGCGTGCCGATCGACGCGGGCGGCGGCGTGATCACGCTCGTGCCGCTCGGCATCGGCGCCCTCGCCGTGTTCACGACCTACGTGTCCGTCAAGCGCTCTGCGCTGCCCATGCCGTCCGCCTGGGTCGCGGCGACCGTGACCTACGCGGCGGCGACCGTCGCCCTCGCGGCCGCGACCGCCGGTGTGGCGGGTGGCGAGGGGCTC
>JADHZE010000107.1 GCA_026934365.1 Isoptericola sp. QY 916
GGCACGCCCCCGGTCGCCCGGTCGCGGTGCGCGTCGCCGTCGGCGAGCGTGACCTGGAGGTCGAGGTGACGAACCCGGTCGAGCCGCCGGGGACCCCGGGCGCCGCCGACGGCGGCGGACGCGGGCTCGCCGGCATGGCCGAGCGTGTCCGGCTGCTGCGCGGCGACCTCGACGCCGGGCCGCACGACGGCCGCTGGGTGGTGCGGGCGCGATTTCCGGTCGACCGGGAACGCGGTGCCTCGGGATGATCGCGCGATGGACGAGCTCTTCGGTGGGGACTGCGCGGCCTGCGGCCACCCGTGGTCGTGGCACCCGGTCGCCCTGGCCGGCCTGCGCGGATGCGTCCTCTGCGCCGAGGAGGAGGACCACGACCAGCGGGACGACATCTGCGCCCTCTGGCCGCCGGACGCCGGGCTTCCCGCCGTCGAGGTCGTCCGCGTCGCGATCCGCCGCGGGCGTCGGGGGCGGGGTCGGCTGACCTTCGTCCTCCCCGACGGTGGTACCTGGGCGGTCGCGCGCCGTGGACGCTGGAAGGTGCCCGACGACGTCGGAGAGGTCGAGCACGAGCTGGCGACCACGACGCTCGGCGGCTTCTGGGAACGGCACTACCTCGGGTTCCGCTGAACCGCGCGGCGGGGACCCGGGTCTCGACGGGCTCGACCGCCGGTCCGTACGGCAGGATCGACGGCGTGACCGTGCCTCCCGACACCGCCGTCGTCCGTGTCGTCCTCGTCGACGACGAGCCGCTGGTGCGCGCGGGCCTGCGCGTGATCCTCGACGCGGAGCCCGGCCTGGAGGTCGTGGGGGAGGCGGGCGACGGGTCCGAGGTGCCGCAGGTGGTGACCCAGGCCCGGCCCGACGTCGTGCTCATGGACGTGCGGATGCCGACGGTGGACGGGATCGCGGCCACGCGCGCCGTCGTCGCGTCGGGGCGGCCGGGCGCCCCGGCGCCGCGCGTGCTGGTGCTGACCACGTTCGAGAACGACGACCACGTGCTCGACGCGCTGCACTCCGGAGCCCAGGGCTTCCTGCTCAAGCGGGCCCGCCCGGAGGAGGTGGTGCACGCGGTGCGCGTCGTGGCCCAGGGGGACTCGCTGCTGTTCCCGGACGCCGTCCGGCGCCTCGTCGCCGCGCACGGCCCGGGCGGCTCGGCCGGGGACGCCCTCCGGTCGGCCGGCCTCACCGAGCGCGAGAGCGAGGTGCTCCGCCTCGTCGCCGCCGGCCTGTCGAACGCGGAGATCGCCGGCGAGCTGTTCCTCGGGGTCGAGACGGTGCGCACGCACGTGGGCAACGTGCTCGCCAAGCTCAACGTGCGCGACCGCACCCAGGCCGTCGTGCGTGCCTACGAGTCGGGGTTCGTGCCGATCGGGCGGGCCTGAGCCCGGCGCCGCCACCGGCGCAGCGCGACCGAGGCGAGAAGGGCGCCCGCTGCGGCCCCGATCGTGTTCGACAGCCAGTCGTTCGTGTCGCAGGACCGGCCGATCGCGGGCACGAGCGCCTGGACGACCTCGATCGCCGCGGACGTGGTCGACCCCGCGAGCAGCGCGAGCACCGGCCGGCGGAGCGCGACGGCCGCCAGGTAGACGGGCGGGACGAACAGGACGACGTTCGCCATCAGCTCGACCCGGCCCGGCGTCGGCAGCGCCCAGCCCACGGTGCACCGCGCGAACAGCTCCCGGTCGACCGGTGCCAGCGTCAGCAGGGCGACCGGCACGAGGGACACCGCGGCCAGGACGGCGGCCAGCCGTGGCCGTCCCGTGAGCCACGGGCCGGCGAGCCATCCCCCGACCGCCAGGACGACCAGCGCCACGGGGGACAGCCACGGGTGGGCGACGAGGACGGTCGAGATCACGGGCCCCAGTCTCCCTGCGTCCGAGTCGCCCGCGGTGCCGCGTCCAGGAGCATCCGGCGTGGTGCCTCAGCGGAGGACGTCGGCCAGGCGGTCGCCGAGCTCCGTGCCGTCGGCACCGTGCACCAGTGGGGCGTCGGGGTCCGGGCGCCCGCGGGAGGGCCGCGGGCGGGCGCGCTCGACCTGCCGGATGGCGATCGCGGCGACCCGCCCGGGCCAGCGCGCCGTCGCGCGCACGTACACGTCCTCGTCGAGCTGGCCGGCGTCGCCGACGAGCAGCCAGCGCACCCGCGGGAAGGCGACCATGAGCCGGTCGAGGCTGTCGCCCTTGTGCTGCGGGCCGCTGCGGAACCAGCCCGTCTGCGTCGGCCCCCAGTCGGTGAGCAGCAGCGGGCCGGGCGGGAAGCCGTGCCGGTCGAGGAACCCGGCCAGCGTGTCGGCGGTGTTCCACGCGCCGTTGGAGAGATAGACGAACGGCGCGCCCGGGTGGTCCGCGGCGATCCGCCGGTACAGCTCGGGCATCCCCGGCACGGGGCGGCGGGCGCTCGGGCGGCGGACGAAGGTGTTCCATGCGGCGAGGAAGGGGCGGGGGACCGCGGTGATCATCGTCGTGTCGTCGATGTCGCTCACGACGCCGAACGTCGTGGCGTCGCCCGCGACGTCCACGGCGGCGGCGGCAGACGTGCCCGCCGTGCGGACGGCCGTGAGCGTCGCCTCGTGCCGCCCGGGCGACAGGAGCGCGTCGTCCGGCAGCGTCACCTCGACGTCCACGTACCCGGCCCGGTCGGTCGTCACGTCGACGGACACGCCGCCCAGCGTGACGCGCACCGCCTCCCGAGGGGCCGGCAGCGTCAGATAGGCCCACGCGCCGCGGCGTTGGGCGTGCCGCAGCGCCGCCAGGGGCCCCGAGGCGTGCGACGGCGGCACCAGCAGCACGCGGGCCAGCACGCGGACCCGCCGCGGCGAGCCGTACCCGGTGAACGGGACCAGGCGCGGCACCCAGCCGCGACGGCGCAGGAACGCCCCCGCCACGGTGCACCACCAGTCCTCGACCACGGCGGCGACGTGCGGTCGCTGCGTCGGCCTGTCGACGGGGTGCTGCGTGGCGGGGGCGTGCGCGTCGGGCATGTCCCGATCGTCCCTGCTACTGGCCTCCCATGCCTGTCGTCGCCACGCCCTGCACGATGCGGCGCTGGAAGAGCATGAACACGACGAGCAGCGGCAGGGCGGCGATCATCGCCGACGCCATGTTCTGCGCGTACTGGACGCCGTAGGCGTTCTTCACGGTCGACAGCCCCACCGGCAGGGTCATGAACTGCGGGTCGGTCGTGACGATGAACGGCCACAGGAAGTTGTTCCACGCGCCGATGAACACGAAGATCGCGACGGCCACGAGGATCGACTTCGACAGCGGCAGCACGATCGTCCAGAACAGCCGCCACGTGCCGGCCCCGTCGATGCGGGCGGCGTCGAGCAGCTCGGACGGGATGGCGTCGAAGAACCGCTTGAGGATGAACACCATCACCGGCGCCACGATCTGCGGCAGCACGATGCCCGCGAAGGTGTCCACGAGGCCCATGGCCTGCATCTGCTTGAACAGCGGCACGATGAGGATCTGGCCGGGCATCATGATGGACGCGACGGTGAGGAACTGCAGCAGGCCGCGGCCCTTGAACACCGTCTGCGAGAACGCGAACGCGGCCATCGCGGAGATCAGCACCGTCAGCGCGGTCACGAGGACGGCGACGACGAGGCTGTTCCACATCCAGCCCAGCAGCTCGCTGTTGCCGAGCACCTGCCGGTAGGCGTCGAGGGTCCAGCCCTGGGTGGGCCACCACGACGCGGGCAGCGCGGCCTCGGCCTCGTGCTTGAAGCTGGTGACGGCGCCCCACGCGAGCGGGAGCAGCCACAGCAGCGCCATGACGACGAGGGCGGCGAGCGCGGCGGCCCGCACCCACGGGGACGGCCCGATCGTCAGCTTGGTGAGGGTGCGGTTCTCGGCCCGGGCCTGCTGCCGGGCCGACCGGCGTGCGGCGACCAGCGTGGCGACGGAACCCGGGGCGGACTCGGTGACGGCCACGTCAGGCCTCCTTCTTCGTCGGCAGGAGCCGGACCAGCGTGAACACGAGGATCAGGGCGAAGAACACGTACGAGATGGCCGACGCGTACCCGAGGCGGTAGTTGGTGAAGCCCGTGTCGTAGACGTACTCGAGGATCGGGCGCGTGCTGCCGTTGGGGCCGCCGCCGGTGAGCAGGTAGATCTGGTCGAACACCTTCAGGGACGCGAGCAGCTGCAGCACCACGATGACGCCGGTGATGGTCTTCATCTGCGGCAGGGTGATGGAGAACAGCCGCCGCCAGCCGCCGGCGCCGTCGATGGTCGCGGCCTCGTACTGCTGCTGCGGGATGCCCTGCAGCGCGGCCAGGTAGAGCAGGAAGTTGAACCCGACGGTCCACCACACGGTGACGAGCGCGATGGAGAACATCGCGACGTTCTCGTCGGTCAGCCAGCCGATCGGCCCCAGACCGAGCTTCGCGAGCCCCACGTCGAGCAGGCCGATCTCGGGCTGGAAGAGCCAGCTCGCGAGGGACGACACGACGGCGCTGGTCAGCAGGAACGGCGCGAAGAACGACAGCCGCCACACCCACTGGCCGGGCAGCCCGGTGTGCACCAGCACCGCCATGACGAGCGCCACCAGGATGAGCGGCACGGTGCTGAGGAGCGTGAACCAGACGGTGTGCCACAGCGTGGTCCACACCTGCGGGTCGCTGAAGGCCTCGACGTAGTTGTCGAAGCCGATGAAGGAGCTCGCCGTGGCGGTGAGGCTCTGGTCGGTGAAGCTCATCCACAGGCCGTAGATCGTCGGCCACAGCAGGAAGAGCCCCGTCGCCACCGCGAACGGGGCGACGAACAGGTATCCGGAACGGTCCTGCGCGCGGAGCGAGTGGCTCACGGCGCGGGTCCCCGTGCGGGGGCGGGTGCCCGTGGAGCGCCGGGAGGGGCGCGCGACGGGGGCGCTGAGTGACGTGCTCGAGGCGGTCATCGTCGTCCTCTCTCGGTCAGGCGGCAGGGTCGGGCTGCGACAGGAGACGGTTCATCTCGCTGAGCATCCGGTCGACGGCGGTCTTGGGGGTGGCCTTGCTCGAGAGGGTGTCCATCATCGAGTCGCCGATGCGGGTCTGGAAGTCGCTGCCGCCGCCGGCGAACCAGACGTCCGGGTCGAAGACGGCGATCTCCGCGGCCTTCGCGTAGTCGCTCTGCGGCACCAGGGCCTGGTACTCGGGCATCTGGACGATCGGCTGGTACGCGGGGATGTGGCCCGCCTGCGCCCACGTCATGCTCTCTCGCAGGAGGTCGGCCAGGACGCGGTAGGTGGCCTGGCGGGCCTCGGGGTCGGGCGTGGCCTGCCGCGGCAGCACGAACGAGTGGGAGTCGGCGTAGTTGGCCGGCTGGTCGAAGATCGTGGGGAACGGCGCGCCCCCGAGGTTGTCCCCCAGGGCGTCGCGGAACATCGGCAGGTCCCACTCGCCGTCGAAGACCAGCCCGGTGCGCTTCGACATGAACCGCCCCGTCGCGGCGCCGCCGTCCTGGTTCGGCGCGGCGACCTCGCCGTCGAGCATCTCCTGGAGGAACTCGAAGACCCCCTCGGCCTTGGCGGTGTCGAGCTCGGCCGCCTTGCCCGGGGTGAGGTCGTACCCGCCCCCGGTCTGGCTGTACAGCCCCCAGAACACGCGCCAGCAGCCGGCCGGGTCGCGCAGGTAGCCCCACGACATCCCGGTCTCGCCCGTGACCTCCGCCAGGTCGCGGCCGGCGTCGAGGAACGCGTCGGCGCCGACCAGCGGGCGGAGCTTGCCGTCCGCGTCCGCGAGGCCCGCCTGCCGGACCATCTCCGGGTTGTAGAAGTTGATGTACGGGTGCGTGTCCAGCGGCAGCGCGTAGAGCTGGCCGTCGAACTGCGCCTTCTCCCACACCGCGGCGGGGAAGTCCTCCCGCGTGATGCCGAGCTCGGCGAGCGCGTCGAGGTCGAACGGCTCCAGCAGGCCGCCGGGCGCGTACCCGGCGAGCCGGGACAGGTGCATCACCGCGGCCTCCGGCGGGCGTCCGCCGGACGAGGCCATCGCGAGCTTCGTGTAGTACGGGGGGCCCCACGCCAGCGTCGTCGAGTCGACGTCCAGGTCGGGGTTGCCGGCGCGCACCGCGCCGACCATCTCCTGCATGAGACCGCCGTCGCCGCCCGAGAACAGGTCCCAGATCATCACCGACGTCCGGCCGCTGCCGGACGCGGTCGGCGTGGCGCAGCCGGACAGCGCGCCGCCGAGCGCGACGCCGCCGGCGCCGACGAGGGCCGCCTGGAGCAGGCCGCGCCTGCTCAGCCCGACGTCGTCCACCGTGCCGCTCGAACCCGACCGACGGGGGAACCGGCCCTGGGCGCGGCTGGGCCACGGCCCTGACAGACCCCCGGACGTACGCAGCTTGGTCTTCATCGACCCTCCTGAGTGCAACGTTGCGCTCCAACGTGGGACCACGATGGACTAGGTGGCGCGGACCGTCAAGAGGTCCGCTGACACGGTGGCGACGACGCCCCTGTCGGGCGAGAGAGGGTCGGTGGATGGCAGCACAGGACGAGCGCGACACGACGGCGGTACGTCCGGGGGCGGGCCGCGGCTCCGGCCGGGTCGGGATCAAGGACGTGGCGGCGGCCGTCGGCGTCTCCTGGAAGACGGTCTCGAACGTCGTCAACGGCACCGGCCGGGTCGGCGACGAGACGCGCGCGAAGGTCGAGGCCATGATCGTCGAGCTCGGGTACCGCCCGAACCTCGCGGGTCGTCAGCTGCGGCAGGGGCGCACGAACACGCTGGCGCTCGCGGTCCCCTGGGCCCACTCGCCCTACTTCTCGCTCCTGGCGCACATCGTCATCGACGTGGCGGGGGCCCGGGGGTACCGGGTGCTCATCGAGGAGACGCGCACCGACCGTGACGCGGAGCTCCAGGTGGCGCGCGGGTTCCGGGTCCAGGCGATCGACGGGATCATCTTCTCGCCCCTGGCCCTCGGCCCGGCGGAGATCGCCGAGGTGCGCGGCGAGACGCCGATGGTGCTGCTCGGCGAGCGCGACGACCCTGGTCACGACCGCCGCTGGCGCACCGACCACGTGAGCATCGACAACGTCCGCGCCGCGCGGGAGGTCACCGAGCACCTGCTCGCGGCGGGCAGGAACCGCCTCGCCTTCGTCGGTGCGGAGTCCGTGGCGGACCGGTCGGGCACCCCGCGGCTCCAGGGTTTCCGGGAGGCCCACGCCGCGCGGGAGCTGGAGGTGGACCCTCGGTGGATCGTGCCCGTCGCGCAGTTCTCGCGCCCGGACGGCATGCGGGCGGTCGAGTCGTTGCTGCCACGCATCGACCAGGTGGACGGTCTCGTGTGCGCCAACGACGAGCTGGCGCTGGGTGCGCTCTACGCGCTCCGGCTCAACGGGGTGCGGGTGCCCGAGGACGTGGCCGTCACGGGCTGGGACAACACCGAGGACGGCCGGTACTCGAACCCGTCGCTGACCACGATCGCGCCGGACCTGCAGGCGATCGCCGAGACCGCCGTGGACCGGGTGATCGCGCAGGTCGAGGGGGCTGCGGGCGGCGACGGCGAGCGGGACGTCGACGTCGTCGTGGCGCACCGGCTGCTGGTGCGGGAGAGCAGCCGGAGCGCCTGACCGTCCTCAGCCAGGGAGCAATTTCTGATTCAACGTTGCATTCTGGCGGCGAGGAAGGTTGAATCTCTCGCGGAACTGTCGTCCATGCAACGGAGCACCACGATGTCCGTCCTCGATCGCCTCGACCCTCCCTCCGCCCCCGTCGGCGCGGCCGTGCCGCGGCCGGAGTATCCGCGCCCGCAGGTGGTGCGTGACCGCTGGTTGAACCTCAACGGGGAGTGGGGGTTCGAGATCGACCCCGGCGACTCCGGCCTGGAGCGCGGCCTGCGCGAACGGCCGCTGACAGGCTCGATCACCGTCCCGTTCGCCCCGGAGTCGGAGCTCTCCGGCGTCGAGAACACCGACTTCCTGGAGGCGGTCTGGTACCGCCGCGAGGTGACGGTCCCGGCCGACTGGACCGAGGTCGCCGGCGACGACACGCACGTGCTGCTGCACTTCGGCGCCGTCGACCAGGACGCGACGGTCTGGGTGGACGACGTCGAGGTGGCCCGCCACCGCGGCGGGTTCACGCCGTTCACCGCCGACCTGTTCGGCGTCGCGGCGCCGGGCGAGACGGTGACCGTCGTCGTGCGCGCCCGCGACCACCGCGGCATCCCGCAGGCCCGCGGCAAGCAGTCCGGCCTGTACGCCAACAAGGACTGCCACTACACGCGCACCACGGGTATCTGGCAGACGGTGTGGATGGAGCCGGTGCCGGGCGCCAGCCTGCGCCGCCCGCGCATCACGCCCGACCTCGCCGCCGGGGCGCTGGACGTGCGCGTGCCGCTCACGCAGAACCGCCGCGGCCACCACGTGGTCGTCACCGTGAGCGACGCCGACGGCGTCGTCGCGACCGAGACGACGCGCGCGGACCTCGACCTCGCGCCGTCGGTGCGCGTGGTGGTCCCCGCCGACCGCGTGCGGCCGTGGTCCACGCAGGACCCGCACCTGTACGGCGTCGAGGTCGAGCTGCACGACGCCGCGGGCGACGTCGTCGACGCCGTCCGCTCGTACGCGGGCCTGCGGTCCGTGGCGATCGAGGGCAAGGCGGTCCGCATCAACGGCGAGCCCGTGTTCCAGCGCCTCGTGCTCGACCAGGGCTACTGGCCCGAGTCGCTCATGACCGCCCCGAGCGACGCCGCGCTCCTGCGCGACGTCCAGCTCGGCCTCGAGGCCGGCTTCAACGGCGCGCGCCTGCACCAGAAGGTCTTCGAGGAGCGCTACCTGTTCCACGCCGACCGCCTCGGCTACCTGGTGTGGGGCGAGTTCGGCGACTGGGGCTCCGGCGACTTCGGCCGCCGTGACGACCACCAGAAGCCGACGACGTCGTACGTCGCCGAGTGGCTGGAGGCCCTCGAGCGGGACTTCTCGCACCCGTCGATCATCGGCTGGTGCCCGCTGAACGAGACCCACCAGCTGCTGCACGACCGGATCACCCAGCTCGACGACGTCACGCGCGCGATGTTCCTCGCGACCAAGCTCGCCGACCCGTCGCGCCCCGTGCTCGACGCGAGCGGCTACTCGCACCGCGTGCTCGAGACCGACGTCTGGGACTCCCACCACTACGAGCAGGACCCGGAGAGGTTCGCCCGCGACATGGCGGGGCTGACGACCGACGAGCCCTGGGCCAACAGCTACGACGGGGACCCCATCTCCCTGCCCTACAAGGGCCAGCCGTACTTCTGCAGCGAGTACGGCGGCATCTGGTGGAACCCGGAGGAGGCCGCGCGCGCCGCGGGCGACGACCGCAGCGAGTCGTGGGGGTACGGCCAGCGCGTGGCGGACGAGGAAGAGTTCCACGTGCGCTTCGCCGGCCTGACGGACGCCCTGCTCGACGACCCGCTGATGTTCGGCTACTGCTACACCCAGCTCACCGACGTGTTCCAGGAGCAGAACGGCATCTACCGGTTCGACCGGTCCGAGAAGCTCGACGTCGACCGGGTCCGTGCCGTCCAGGTGCGCCCCGCCGCCTTCGAGAAGGACGCCGACTGAGCACGGGCGCACGGCGCTGAGAAGTCGTACCGAGCCGCGCGGCGGCGGGACCCGGTCCCGTCGCCGCGCGGCCGTGATCGCAGGAGAGTGGAGCACATGCCCGGACCCGACTTCCGCACCTCGTTCGAGCCCGGCGACCCTGCGCCGCTGCCGACCGCGCGCCGGGCGCCGCTGGTCGCTCGCGTGGGCGACGGCCCGGCGTCGGGCGCCACCCACAAGCCGCGCGCGGGGTTCACGGGCCTGCACGCCCTGGGCTTCGCGGGCCTCAAGGACGGCCCCGGACCCGCGACGCACGTGCTCTTCCGGGACCTGGGGATCGAGGTGGGGCCGCGCACGCGGCTGAGCTACGTCGTGCTGCCCGACCTGCGCGGCGACCTGCGGTACCCGTCCACGTACGTGGCTCTGGACCTGGCGTTCACCGACGGCACGTACCTCTCCGACCTGCGGGCCGTCGACGCCCACGGCACAGGCGCCTCCGCGCGCGCCCAGGGCGAGGGCAAGATCCTCTACGCCGACCAGTGGAACTCCGTCCGGATCGACGTCGGCGCCGTCGCCGCGGGCCGCACGGTCGACGCCGTCCTGCTGTGCTGCGACCCTCCCGACGACCTGGCGGACGGTGCGTTCTCCGGCTGGCTCGACGACGTCGCCCTGGTCGCGGAGCCCGCGGGGCCGCCCGGACCCGATCTCGTCGACCTCGTCGACACCCGCCGCGGCACGATGTCGAGCGGCCAGTTCTCCCGGGGCAACAACGCGCCCGCCACCGCGGTGCCGAACGGGTTCACGCTCTGGGTGCCGATGACCGACGCCGGGTCGCGGCGCTGGCTGTACGAGTACCACCGGGCCAACGACCCGCAGAACCGCCCGGTGCTGCAGGGGTTCGGCGTCTCGCACCAGCCCAGCCCGTGGATGGGTGACCGCAACCAGCTCGTCGTGCAGCCGGTGACCGGTCCGGGCACCCCGACGGGCGACCTCGCCGCGCGCGGCCTGCCGTTCGACCACGCGGACGAGACCGCCCGCCCCGACCTGTACGCCGTGACCTTCGCGGACGGCACCACGCTCGCCGCCACGCCCACCGACCACGGCGGCCTGCTGCGGTTCGGCTTCCCGCAGGGGGTGCCCGGGCACGTGCTGCTCGACACCGTCACCACGGCCGCCGGAGAAGCCCGCCTCACGGTGGACCTCGATGGCACCGTGACGGGATGGGTCGACGACGGCAGCCCGCTGTCCGTGGGCCGCACCCGCATGTTCGTGGCCGGCAGCTTCGACCGGGCGCCCGTCGCCGTCGGCGCCGCCCGCGGCGACCGGCAGCACGCGCGGTACGCGAGCTTCGACACCTCGGCCGACGGGGGCGGCGCGGTCGTCGAGCTCCGGCTCGCGACGTCGTACCTCGGCCTCGACCAGGCGCGGCGAGCCCTCGACCAGGAGCTCGCCGGCCGGTCGTTCACCGAGGTCCAGCAGGCGGCGCGGGCGCTCTGGCAGGAGCGGCTGGGTGTCGTGGAGGTCGCCGGCGCCACCGCCGACCAGCGCGTCACGCTGTACTCGAACCTCTACCGGCTGCACCTGTACCCGACGTCGCACACCGAGAACGCCGGCACGCTCGAGGCGCCCGTGCCCCGGTACGCGAGCCCGGTCGCACCGCCCGTCGGGCCCAGCAGCGACACGGTCACCGGGGCAGCCGTCGTCGACGGCCGGATGATGGTCAACCACGGGTTCTGGGACACCTACCGCACGGCGTGGCCGGCGCTGACCCTGCTGGACCCGGCGCTCACGGCGCGGCTGGCCGACGGGTTCGTGCAGCAGTACCGCGACGGGGGCTGGATCTCGCGCTGGTCGTCGCCGGGCTACGCCGACCTCATGACCGGCACCAGCTCCGACGTCGCGTTCGCCGACGCCTACCTCAAAGGCGCGCTGCCCACCGACGTCGCCCTCGACGCCTACGACGCCGCGCTGAAGAACGCCACCGTCGCGCCCCCGCACGACGCCGTGGGCCGCAAGGGGCTGGAGACCTCCACCTTCCTCGGCTTCACGCCCGCGGGCACGCACGAGTCGGTGTCCTGGGGGCTGGAGGGCTGCCTCAACGACTTCGGCGTCGGCACGATGGCGGCGGCGCTCGCGGACGACCCGGCCACGCCGGACGAGCGGCGCGCGACGCTGCGCGAGGAGTCGGCCTACCTGCTGGACCGGGCCACGCAGTACGGCGGCCTGTTCGACCCGGAGGTCCGGTTCTTCCGCGCGCGCGGCGCGGACGGCGCGTTCACCCCGGCCGCCCACCGCTTCGACCCGGACGACTGGGGCGGGCCCTTCACCGAGACCAACGCCTGGAACTTCGCGTTCCACGCGCCGCACGACCCACGAGGGCTCGCGAACCTCTACGGCGGCCCGGGAGACCTGGAGGCGCGGCTCGACGAGTTCTTCGCCCGCCCGGAGGACGGCACGCACGTGGGCGGGTACAGACAGGTCATCCACGAGATGACCGAGGCCCGCGACGTGCGCCTCGGCATGTGGGGCGTGAGCAACCAGCCGTCGCACCACGTGCCGTGGCTCTACACCGCGGTGGGCGCCCCGTGGAAGGCGCACCGGATCCTGCGCGAGGCGCTGCGCCGCCTCTTCGTGGGCAGCGAGATCGGCCAGGGCTACCCCGGCGACGAGGACAACGGCGAGATGTCGGCGTGGTGGCTCCTCGCCGCGCTCGGCCTCTACCCGCTGCAGGTCGGCTCGCCGCGGTACGCCGTCGGGTCGCCCCTGTTCGACCAGATCACCCTGCACCGGCCCGACGGCGACCTCGTGGTCCGGACGGTGGGGAACTCCCTCGAGAACGTCAACGTGCAGTCCCTGACCGTGGACGGCGAGCCGCGCGAGGCGGCCTGGCTGGCGCACGCGGACCTGGTCGGCGGCGCCACGATCGAGCTCGTCATGGGCCCGCAGCCATCGGCCTGGGGCACCGGTCCGGACACCGCGCCGCCGTCGCTCACCCGCGGTGACGCGCCTCCCGCCCCGCTGCGCGACGTGACCGCGCGCGGCACCGTCGCCGTCGACGACGGCGGGACGTCCGCGGACGGCGCGCCCCTGGTCGACGACACGTCCGCGACGGCGCTGACCTTCGTCTCCCGGACGCCCGTCGTCACATGGACGGGCGACGGCGAGCAGCCCGTCGTCGCGCGGTACACGCTCACCTCGGGCGACGGCGCGGCGCCGTCCGCCTGGCGCCTCGAGGGGACTGTCGACGGCGCGACCTGGACCGTGCTCGACGAGCGGTCGGGCGAGGCGTTCCGCTGGGCACGGCAGACGCGGCCGTTCGGCGTCGCGCGCCCGGGACGGTTCGCGCGCCTGCGGCTGGTCGTCACGGAGACGGCCGGCGACGGGCCGCTGACGCTCGCCCAGCTCGAGCTCCTCGCCGCCGCTGCCGCTGGTTGAGCCTGTCGACACCGGGTGTCGACAGGCTCAACCGGTGCGGCCCGTCAGACCATGACGAGGGCGGCGATCCGCCACAGCCCGTTGAGCGCGGACCCCACGATGTCGAGGTCCGCGGTGCGGCCCGACGCCCCGCCGTCCAGCTCGAACGAGAACCAGACGAACGACCGGCTCGGCATGCTCGCGTCGCCGGAGGCGCCCAGCACCGTGCCGCCCTCGGAGATCGTGGTGATCCCCGAGTCGGTGAGCGAGTCGCCGCTGAGCACCCACACGGTGTGCTTGCCGGCGGGCACGGGGAGGCGCAGCGAGCTGGGCTTCACCTTCTGCATCACGATGTCGCGACGCAGGGCGTCCGCGTTGCCGCGGTCGCGGTTGTCCGGCCTGTCGCCGGTCCACCCGTAGCCGGCGTCCTCGGTGAACACGTCCTGCGGGGACAGGCGGGTGTACCCGGCGACGAGCGGGCTGGACGGGGTGCCCGCGTCGAACGCCAGGGCGGCGTCGTCGGCGTGCGGGGTGGTGATCACCTCGACCGCCCGGCCCCGCTCGACCTCCACGTCGCCGCTGGTCAGGCGCACCTCGACGACGGCGAGCCCGGGCGCGGCCGGGGGAGTGGCGGCGACCGTCACCTCGACGTCCTGCCCGGCGGGAACCGTCACCGAGGTGTCGACGGCGGCCCAGCCGTCGGGCACGACCAGCGACGCCGTGACCTCGCGGTCCTCGGCGCCGGTATTGCGCACCAGCACGGTGACCTCGTTCGACCGGGCCGTCCACCACACCGGCTCCGCGGTGGCCCGCAGCGCGACGAGCGACGGTTCCGGCGCAGCAGGGTCGGCGATCGTGAGCGCGGTGAGCCGCCACGGGCCGCCCTGGCCCGTGAGCGTGAGGTCCGCCGTCCGGCCGGCGGCGCCGCCGTCGAGAGGGACGTCCAGCCAGGCGAACGAGCCGGCGTCAAGCTTCTCGCCGGTGGCGACCGTGGTCCCGTCCACCGCGACCGCCGTGCCCGACGCCGCGCCGCCGGTGTCGCCGAACAGCAGCCGCGCCGTGTGCGCGCCCGGGGGGACGGCGACGCGCAGCACCCGGGACGAGCTGTGGAACAGGTGGTCGCGCAGCAGCGGGTCGCCGCCGCGGTCGCGGGCGGACGGGGCGGAGCCCACCCACCCGAAGCCGGCCGCCTCGGACCAGGCCGACTCCGGCGTCAGGGGTGTGTAGCCCGGCGCCGGGACGCCGCCCGCGGGCCCGCCGTTGAGCGCCAGGTGGCAGCGCGCGCC
>JADHZE010000108.1 GCA_026934365.1 Isoptericola sp. QY 916
CGCGCGCGGGGCGCGGGGCGCTCGTGCAGGCGGGGCGGGTGCAGGTCGTGCAGGTGGCCCGGCCGGACGACGTGGACCCGGCAGCCGCAGACTCAGCCGGACGTCGCCTCGACGACCCGGCGCGTCATCACCGCGACGAGCACCGCCGCGGCGACGAGCAGCAGGCCCAGGCCCGCGAGCACCGCCCAGGCCGCCCCGGCGGTCAGCAGGCTGACACCGACGAGGCCCTGCATGATCTGCCACACGACGATCGGCGCCCGGCCCCCGCGACGCCCCGCCCACAAGGCACGGCAGGACCCGACGAGCAGCCACGCGAGGCCGAGGAAGAAGAGCACGAGGAAGACGCTCACGGCTACGCTGTTAGAGGCGCCGCGGACGACCTCGATCCCGATCATCACGGCAGCCCCGACGAGCAGGACGGCCTCGATCCCGACCCCCGCGGCGACGACCTTCAGGCCCGGCGGGCGGGGCCCCTCCGGAGCACCGTCGGCATCGGACGAGGGGGTGACAGGAGCGCGCATGACACGTCAGAATACGTGCGACCTGCAGTTTCACGACAGTGTGATGAAGCACTCACGCTTCATGCGGGAGAAACTTTCACGTAACCCCTTGTGCGGCGCTTCACGAGGTGTGACGCTGGACGGCAGATCAACCCCCACCCATCGGACCCGGTTTGGCGCGCCCGCACGCGCGCCCCTCTGACGGACCAGGTCCCCCTGCACCGAGGAGATGACATGGACTGGCGCCACAAGGCCGCCTGCCTCGACGAGGACCCTGAGCTCTTCTTCCCCATCGGCAACACCGGCCCCGCCCTCCTGCAGATCGAGGAGGCCAAGGCCGTGTGCCGGCGCTGCGACGTCGTCGACACGTGCCTGAAGTGGGCCATCGAGTCCGGCCAGGACGCCGGCGTCTGGGGCGGCATGAGCGAGGACGAGCGCCGCGCGCTCAAGCGCCGCACCGCGCGCGCCCGCCGCGCCGGCTGACGCACCCCCGCACGACGAGCAAGGGACGGACCGCGACGCGGTCCGTCCCTTCGTCTGTGCCCGTGCCTGTGGCCGTGTCGGTATCGGTGTCCGGGCGCGACGCCCGTCAGTACCCGGAGCGCGCTGCCGACTGACCGTCGCGCAGCTCCAGCTCCAGCACCACCTGTGTGCCGCCGCCGTCGCGCGCCTCCCAGTCGATGGTGCCGCCCAGCTCGTTCGTCACGAGCGTCTGCACGATCTGGGACCCCAGCCCGCTGCGCGACGCGCGCCCCATCGTCGCGATGCCCTCCGGCATCCCCACGCCGTCGTCGGCGACGACCACCCGCATCGAGGCCCCGTCCCGCTGCACGTCGATCTCGACGTTGCCGGACTCACGCCCGGGGAAGCCGTGCTCGACAGCGTTCGTCACCAGCTCGGTGAGCACCAGCGCGAGGGGCGTGGCGTCCTGCGCCGGGACCATGCCGAACGACCCGGTCTGCTGGGTGCGCACCTGCGTGCGCGTCGACGCCACGTCGGCGGCCAGCCGCAGCGCGCGGCTCAGCATGTCGTCGAGCTCCACGTGCTCGTCGAGGGTCTGCGAGAGCGACTCGTGCACCATCGAGATGGTCGCGACCCGGCGCATCGCCTCCTCCAGCGCGGCCCGGGCCTCGGGCACGTCCATCCGGCGGGCCTGCAGCCGCAGCAGCGCGGCCACGGTGGCGAGGTTGTTCTTCACGCGGTGGTGGATCTCGCGGATGGTCGCGTCCTTGGTCATGAGCTCGCGCTCACGACGGCGCAGCTCGGACACGTCGCGGCACAGCAGGACAGCGCCGATGCGCTGCCCGTGGTCCGTGAGCGGCAGGGCGCGCAGCGACAGGGCGACACCCTTGGCTTCGATGTCGGTGCGCCACGGCGCGCGGCCCATGACGACCAGCGGCAGCGACTCGTCCACCGTGTCCTGGTACTGGACGATGTCGGCGGTCACCTCGACCAGCGACTGCCCGACGAGCGGCCCGATGACCCCGAGCCGGTGGAAGCACGAGAGCGCGTTCGGGCTGGCGTAGAGCACCTCGCCCTCGGAGTTGAGCCGGATCAGCCCGTCGCCGACGCGCGGTGCGCCGCGGCGGGGGCCGGTGGCGGCGTTGGTCGCCGGGTACTCGCCGCGCGCGATCATCGCGAGGATGTCGTCGGCCGACTCCACGTAGTTGAGCTCGAGCCGGCTGGGCGTGCGCCCGGACCCGAGGTTGGTCTGCCGGGCGACGACGGCGATCGGCCGCCCTTCGTGCACCACCGGGACCGCCTCCTCGCGGACGGCGTAGGCGCCGAACCAGCGCGGCTCGCGAGAGCGTTGCGCGCGCACCTCCGTCATGGCGGCCGCGAGCTGCGGGCGCTGCCCGTCGGGGGCGAACGACCCCACGATGTCGTCGTAGTGCACCGTCGCCCCGGTGGACGGGCGGCACTGGGCGAGGGCGACGAAGCCGCCGTCGGACGTAGGGAGCCACAGCACCAGGTCGGCGAAGGCGAGGTCGGACACGAGCTGCCAGTCGCCCACGAGGAGGTGCAGCCACTCGGCGTCTCCCTCGGAGAGGTCGGCGTTCTGGGCGATGAGGTCACTCATGGCGGACACGCCCACCAGCCTACGGGCGCTACCGCTCCGCTCCCGCCTCGGTAGGGTGACCTCGTGCACCTGACCGTGGAGCTGACCTACGCGGCGGACGCGGACGCCGTCGTCGCGATGCTCGCCGACGAGGCGTTCATCCGCTGGCGGGCCCTGCGCGGCCCGGGCGGCCGCGTCGAGCAGACGGACGTGACCGGCAGCCCGGCCGAAGGCTTCACCATCGCGGTGCGACGCACCCTGCCCACGGACCTCATCCCCGCGCAGGTGCGACCGTTCGTCGGCGACCACCTGGAGGTGCGCCAGGCGGAGGTGTGGGAGGCGCCCTCCGGAGGGCTGCGCACCGGGACCATCGCCGTCGAGATCGCCGGGGCACCTGTGCGGGTGACCGGCACGGTCCGCCTCGAGCCGACGACGGACGGCGGCACGCGCCAGGTGTACGACGGCGAGGTCCGCGCGACGGTGCCCCTGTTCGGCGCCGCGGTGGCCGAGGCCGCCGCCCGGGCGGTCCGCTCGACCCTCGAGGCCGAGGGCGCGGCCGGCCAGGAGTGGCTCGCGGCGCAGGCCGCACCGGGTGAAGACCGGTAACGATCCGGACACGCGCTCGCGGCGCAGGCTTCTGACCTGCGCTGACGCGGCCGCTTCCGTCACAGAACGGCATCGACGCCCTCGACGGGCTTGACTTTCGTCACCACCGACGGCGAGCATCATGACCTGGCTGTGGGAGCGCTACCACCATGGAGGTGGGAGCGCTACCAACCCTCCAACTCGTAGGCCCGACCCAGACAAGGGAGTCACCGTGCTCAACAGCACCCGACCCACCCGCCGGACCCGCCGCGTCGTCGCGGCGTCCGCCGGCGTCGCGACCCTCGCCCTCGCCCTCACCGCGTGCGGTGGCGGCTCCGACCCCTCAGACGAGGGCTCCGCCGACAGCAACGAGAAGATCACGCTGACGGTCGCCACCTTCAACGACTTCGGCTACAGCGACGAGCTCCTCGCCAGCTACACCGAGGCGCACCCGAACGTCACGGTCAAGCAGGTCAAGGCCGCGAAGTCCGAGGACGCACGCAACAACCTCACCACGAAGCTCGCTGCCGGCGGCGAGGGCCTGGCCGACATCGAGGCCATCGAGGTCGACTGGCTGCCCGAGCTCATGCAGTACCCCGACCTCTTCGAGGACCTGGCCGACCCGGCGCTCGACGGCCGCTGGCTGGACTGGAAGGTGCAGCAGGCCACCACGACCGACGGCAAGGTCATCGGCTACGGCACCGACATCGGCCCGGAGGCCATCTGCTACCGCGCCGACCTCTTCGAGAAGGCCGGCCTGCCGACCGACCGCGAGAAGGTCGCCGAGCTGCTCGGCGGCGCCGACGCGACGTGGGACAAGTACTTCGAGGTCGGCAAGCAGTTCGTCGCCAAGTCGGACGCCGCCTGGTTCGACGGGGCCGTCCCCACCTACCAGGGCATGGTCAACCAGCTCGAGGACGCCTACGAGGACCCCTCCACGGGCGAGCCGAAGGACCTCAAGACCAACACCGCGGTCAAGGACCTGTACGACCAGGTGCTCACCGCCTCGATCGACGACAAGCTCTCGGCCGGCCTGGAGCAGTGGCAGCCCGACTGGGACGCAGGCTTCCAGAAGGACGCCTTCGCCACCATGCTCTGCCCGGCCTGGATGACCGGTCCGATCGAGGAGCGCTCCGGCGGCGTCGAGGGCTGGGACGTCGCCGACGTCTTCCCCGGCGGCGGCGGCAACTGGGGCGGCTCGTTCCTCACCGTCCCGGCGTCCGGCGACAACGCCGCGGCGGCCAAGGAGCTCGCGGCGTGGCTGACCGACCCGGCGCAGCAGACGACCGCGTTCGAGAACGCGGGAACGTTCCCCTCGCAGGTGGACGCACAGTCCTCCGAGCAGGTGCAGTCGTTCACGAACCCGTTCTTCAACGACGCCCCGGTCGGTCAGGTCTTCTCGGCCCGCGCCGAGGCGATCACGAGCGCGCCGTTCAAGGGCAAGAACTACTTCGGGATCCACCAGTCGGTGCAGAACGCTCTGAACCGTGTGGACCTCAACGGTGACGACCCGGAGAAGAGCTGGGAGGGGGCGCTCGAGGAGGCCGCCTCCGTCATCCAGTGACCCTCTGACCAGTCACTGACCCCCGCGCTGGTCGGGCCTGTCGGGACACCCGTCCCGACAGGCCCGACCAGCGACCGGCAGGCCCGCCCGGCGAGCACAGGAAGCAGCAGATGGCCGTCCTCTCCCCCACCCAGCCCGCGCACCGACGCACCGGGCCTCCGTCCCGACCCCCGCGACGCGTCGGGTTCTCTCAGCGGCTCGGCCGCTGGGACGTGAAGCTCTCGCCCTACCTGTACATCTCGCCGTTCTTCCTGCTCTTCGCGATCACGGGGCTCTTCCCGCTCGCGTACACAGCGTTCGTCTCCATGCACGAGTGGAACCTGCTGGGCGGCCAGGGGGACTTCGTCGGGCTGCAGAACTACACGGAGGTGCTCGCTCAGCCCGTCTTCTGGAAGTCGCTCGTCAACACGTTCTCGATCTTCGTGTTCTCGAGCATCCCGCAGGTGATCCTCGCGATCGTCATCGCGGCGCTGCTCGACCAGAACCTGCGCGCCGCCACCTTCTGGCGGATGGGTGTGCTGATCCCCTACGTCGTCGCGCCGGTCGCGGTCTCCATGATCTTCGGCCGACTGTTCGCCGACGACTACGGCCTCATCAACGAGCTCCTGGGCCTCGTCGGCGTCGACCCGGTCGGCTGGCACAGCGAGCGCATCCCCAGCCACATCGCGATCGCCACGATGGTGAACTTCCGCTGGACCGGCTACAACGCGCTGATCTTCCTCGCGGCGATGCAGGCCGTGCCCCGCGAGCTCTACGAGGCGGCCGTCATCGACGGCGCCGGCCGGGCCCGGCAGTTCTTCTCCATCACCGTGCCGCAGATCCGCGCCACCATCATCTTCATCGTCATCACCTCGACCATCGGCGGCCTGCAGATCTTCGACGAGGTCCGCATGTACGACGCGTACGGCCTCGGCGGCCCCGACAAGGACTGGATGACCACGGTCGTCTACCTGTACGACGTCGCCTGGGGCACCCAGAAGAACTTCGGCCGCGCGGCTGCGATCGCCTGGCTCCTGTTCCTGCTCATCGTCGTGATCGGCATGGTCAACTTCCTCGCGACCCGGCGCATCGCCACGTCCGGCCCGAGGGCGCCGAAGGTGAGCCGGCGGCACACGCAGGCGTTGCTGGCGCAGGCCCGCGCCGCCGCGGCCTCGTCGGCCGGGACGACGACGCGCCCCGCGGGGGCCCCGCCGACGTTCCCCCCTACCGGCACCACCACCGACACGACCACCGACCGGGAGGACCGCCGATGAGCTCCGTCGCCGTCACCGCCCAGACCGCCGGCCAGGGCGCGGCTCGCGCCGCCGCCAAGCGTCGCGACCGCGGCTCGCGAGCCACCCGCTCTGCCCAGCGCCGCCCCGGCACCGTCACCTACGTGCTGCTCGGGATCGCGCTGCTGATCTCGATCTTCCCGTTGTACTTCACGCTGCTGCTCGGGTCGTCCGACCCCGTGTCGATCGCGCAGAACGCCGTGCCGCAGTGGCTGCCGGACGCGAGCCTCTTCCAGCAGTTCGGGGAGGTCATCAGCTCCGACACGATCAACTTCTGGAAGGCGCTCGCGAACTCGGTGATCATCTCGGTGATCACGGCGGCGTCCGTGGTGCTGTTCTCCACGCTCGCCGGGTACTCGTTCGCCAAGCTGCGCTTCCGGGGGCGCGGGCCGCTGCTCGTGTTCGTCATCGCCACGATGGCCGTGCCGACCCAGCTCGGCGTGATCCCGATGTACATCCTCATGACGGACCTCGACTGGATCGGCAAGCTGCAGGCGGTCATCGTGCCAGCCCTGGTCACCGCGTTCGGGGTCTTCTGGATGACCCAGTATCTCTCCGAGGCCCTCCCGTACGAGCTCATCGAGGCCGCCCGCGTGGACGGCGCCTCCATGATCCGCACGTTCTGGTCGATCGCGCTGCCGGCCGCACGCCCGGCCGCCGCGATGCTGGGCCTGTTCACGTTCGTCCAGCAGTGGACCAACTACTTCTGGCCCTCGATCGTGCTCAACCAGGACAACCCGACGCTGCCCCTCGTCGTGCGGTCCCTGCAGTCCAACTACTTCGTGGACTACTCCCTCGTGATGGGCGGCATCTTCCTCGTGACGCTGCCCCTGCTCGTGGTCTTCGCCTTCGTCGGCAAGCAGCTCGTCGCGGGCATCATGGCCGGCGCCGTCAAGGGCTGACCCACCGCTCGTCCGGGCTGACGTCACGCCCGCGCAGCCGGCCGTCGCGCGGCTGCGTGGGCCCACCACCGATGGAAAGATCCGAACTCATGACCCTCCCCACCCCCGGCGCGCGCCGGGCGGCCCCCGGCACGACCGTGCCGTTCACGCCCAGCGCCCCTCTCACGAGCTCCCCGCACGCCACCGGGGCCGTCACGTTCCCCGACGGCTTCGTCTGGGGCGCGGCCACGGCCGCCTTCCAGATCGAGGGAGCGTCCACGGAGGGCGGCCGCGAGGACTCGGTCTGGGACGCGTTCTGCCGCATCCCCGGCGCCGTCGTGAACGGCGACGACGGATCGGTGGCCGACGACCACTACCACCGCTACCCCGAGGACGTGGCGCTCATGAAGCGCCTGAACCTCGACGCGTACCGGTTCTCGACGTCGTGGGCCCGGGTGGTCCCCGACGGGAAGACCGTCAACCAGGAAGGGCTGGACTTCTACTCCCGCCTGGTCGACGAGCTGCTCGCCGCCGACGTGCTGCCCTGGCTGACGCTGTACCACTGGGACCTGCCCCAGGCGCTGGAGGAGCTGGGCGGCTGGCCGAACCGGGACACCGCGGCGCGGTTCGTCGACTACGCCGTGACGATGCACGACGCGCTCGGCGACCGGGTGAAGGTCTGGACGACGCTCAACGAGCCGTGGTGCTCCGCGTTCCTCGGCTACACCGCCGGGGCGCACGCCCCCGGACGCAAGTCCCCCGCGGACGGCCTCGCCGCGGCCCACCACCTCATGCTCGCCCACGGCGGCGCCGTCGAGGCGCTGCGCGAGCGGGACCCGGAGGCCGTGCTCGGCCTCACGCTCAACTTCACCGTGTCCGACCCGGTCGACCCGACGGACCCGGCCGACGTCGACGTCGCGCGCCGCGACGACGGCATGTTCAACCGCTTCTTCCTCGACCCCATCCTGCGCGGCGCCTACCCGCAGGACCTGCTCGACGACGTCGCGCACCTCGGGTTCGCCGACGTCGTGCGCGAGGGCGACCTCGAGGTGATCTCCACGCCGATCGACGTGCTCGGCGTCAACTACTACAACGGCGGCGCGGTCTCGGCCCGACCGCAGGGCGCCGCCGGCGAGACCCCGGCGGGCACGGCCGACCCCGGCGGCGAGCGCGTCGACGCCGCGGTGTGGGAGACCCGCTCCCCCCACCCGGTGCCCGACGGCATCTACCACCACAGCCGCGGCCTGCCCCTCACGGACATGGGCTGGGAGGTGCAGCCGGAGGGTCTCACCCGCCTGCTGACGCGGCTGCAGCGCGACTACACCGGGCCCCGCGGCACCTCGATGTACGTCACCGAGAACGGCGCCGCGTACCCCGACGTCGTGCAGGCCGACGGGAGCGTCGACGACCCGGACCGCCTCGCGTTCGTCGACGTGCACCTGCGCGCCGTCCGCGACGCGATCGACGCCGGCGCCGACGTGCGCGGCTACTTCGCCTGGTCGCTGCTGGACAACTTCGAGTGGGCCCTCGGCTACTCCAAGCGCTTCGGCCTGGTGCACGTGGACTACGAGACGCAGGAGCGGACCGTCAAGTCCTCCGGCCGCTGGTACGCCGACGTCGCCCGCACGGGCGTCGTGCCGGCCAGCGACGGCGCGGACGCAGAGTAGTCTCCCGACGTGGTCATCGAGCATGCCAGCCCGACGCTGGACGACGTCGCCCGGGCCGCGGGGGTCTCGCGGTCCACGGCCTCGCGCGCCATCAACGGCGGTGACCGGGTGTCGCCCGAGGCGCAGACCGCCGTCGACGACGCCGTCGCCCGGCTCGGGTACGCCCCGAACCGGGCGGCCCGCTCGCTGGTCACCCGGCGCACCGACTCGATCGCCCTCGTGGTGCCCGAGCCCGACGCCCGCATCCTCACCGACCCGTTCCTCGCGGGCGTGCTGCGCGGCGTCAGCGAGGGCCTGACCGGCACCGAGCTGCAGCTCGTGCTGCTGCTCGCCCGCGCGGGCGAGCCCCCGGGCCACATCGCGCGATACCTGCGGTCGGGGCACGTGGACGGCGTCATCGTCGCGTCGCACCACAAGGAGGACCAGCTCGAGTCCGAGCTCATGCGGTCGCACCTCCCGTCGGTCTTCGTCGGGCGGCCGTTCGACACCGAGTCCCTGCACTTCGTCGACGTGGACAACGCCTCGGGCGGGCGCACCGCCACCCAGCGCCTCGTGGACCGCGGCTGCACGCGCGTCGCCACGATCACCGGCCCGCTCGACATGACCGCGGCCGTCGACCGTCACGAGGCCTGGCGGCACACGCTCGAGGACGCCGGGCTGCCGGCCGTCGCCGTCGAGAACGGCGACTTCACGGTGGCGGGCGGGGCGGCCGCGATGGAGCGGATCCTGGCGCGGCACCCGGACGTCGACGGCGTGTTCGCCGCGTCGGACCTCATGGCCACGGGCGCGCTCCAGGTGCTGCGCGAGGCCGGCCGGAGCGTGCCCGACGACGTCGCCATCGTGGGCTTCGACGCCCTCGGCGCGGAGCGGACGACGCCGCGCCTGACGACCGTGCTGCAGCCCGTGGTCGAGATGGTCACGGCCGCGACGGCGACGCTGCTCGACGTGCTCGCGGGCCACGAGCCGCCCGTGCGCCCGCAGATCTTCGTGCCCCGGCTGATCGAGGGCGAGTCCGCCTGACGGCCGCTACCGTGCGCGGGAGGGCGGCGGCACCGCGCCGCCGCGAGGCGACGGAGGCGGCATGAGCGACGCACCCACGGTCCAGACCTTCACCACGACCCTGCTCGCGACCGGCGGCAGCAACGTCGGACTGCCCGTGCCCGACGACGTCGTCGCGGCGTTCGACCGCGGCCGGCGCGTCCCCGTGGTCGTGACCGTCGACGGCGGCTTCACGTACCGCAACACCGTCTCGTCGATGGGCGGCCGGTTCCTCGTCTCGTTCAACGCCGAGACCCGCGCGGCCACCGGCCGCGGCGCCGGCGACGAGGTCGAGGTGCGGCTCGAGGTCGACGACGCGCCCCGCACCGTCGAGGTGCCGCCCGCGCTGGCGGCCGCGCTCGCCGCCGACCCGGCGGCCACCGCCGCCTGGGCGAGGCTCTCGCCGAGCAGGCAGAAGGCGCACGCCCTGAGCGTGGACGGCGCCAGGACCGACGAGACGCGCGACCGCCGGGTCGCGAAGGTGCTGGAGTCGCTCGCCGGCTGACCGCGCGTCCCGCCCGGGCGCACGGCAGCGGCCCGCCAGATCGCTCTGACGGGCCGCCGCCGTGTGCCGGGCGCGATCGGTCAGCCGCGCCGCGGGGTGTCGTCGTCCACGCCGACGGCCGTCTGCACGGCCTCCCGGTAGTCGGCGGCGAGCTGCGACGGGTTCTTGCCCAGCTGCGAGTTGCGGTAGCCGTACAGGAAGTAGATCGCGAAGCCCAGCGCGAGCCACACGAGGAACCGCAGCCACGTCTCGACGTCCAGCTGCAGCATCAGCCACAGGCACAGCACGCCCGAGACGATCGGCAGCACCGGCGACCACGGCACGCGGAAGTGGTCGGCGTGGGCCTCGCCGCCGCCGGCCTTCAGCTGGCGCCGGCGCAGGATCGGGATGCCGAAGCTCACCAGGACGAACGCCGACAGGGTGCCGATGTTCACCATGTTGCCGAGCACGTCGACCGAGAAGAAGCAGGTGACGATCACCAGGAGCGCGGCGGTACCGACCTGGATCATCACCGGGGTGCCGCGCTCCGACGTCTTCGACATGCCGCGGGGCAGCAGGCCGTCGCGGCTCATCGCGAACACGATCCGGGTGAGGCCGAGCATGAGCACCATGACCACGGTCGTGAGGCCCACGAGGATGCCGACCGTGATGACCTGCGTGGCCCACGCCGGTGCGTTCGGCTGCAGCTGGAACGCGGTGATGATCGTCGCGGACGCTCCGCCGTCGGGCGTGGCGTCGCGCAGCTGCTGCGGGGTGGCCATGCCGGAGAGCGCGATCGAGACGGCGATGTAGAGGCCGGTGCAGATCGCGAGGCCGCCGAGGATGCCGCGCGGGACGTTCCGGCGAGGGTTCTTGGTCTCCTCCGCCGCGGTGGCGACGACGTCGAACCCGATGAACGCGAAGAACACGGTGCCGGCACCCGCGAGGATGCCCATCACGCCGCCCACGGACAGCTCGGCGCCGGCCATCCAGGAGAAGAGGGTCTGCGTCATCGTGGTGCTGTGCGTCGTGGACTCGCCGAACGACTCGGGGCTCGGCACGAACGGGCTGAGGTTCGACGCGCTGAAGAACGCGAAGCCCACCACGATGATGAGCAGCACGATGGCGACCTTGATGGCCGTGAGCACGCCGGTGACGCGCGTCGAGAGCTTCGTGCCGACGGCGAGCAGCGTGGCGAGCACGACGATGAGGATGGCGGTGCCCCAGTCGAAGGACACGCCGCCGAGGTGGATCGTGTTGTGGACCCCGGACGCGACGCCGTCCGCGTCCACCCCGCCGAGGCCGAACACGTTGAGGAAGTTGTCGAAGTACAGGCCCCAGGCCTTGGCGACGACGGAGGCGGCGAAGAACATCTCCAGGATGAGGTCCCAGCCGATGATCCAGGCGAGCAGCTCACCCATCGACGCGTAGGAGAACGTGTACGCGGAGCCGGCCACCGGCATGTACGACGCGAACTCGGCGTAGCACAGCGCCGCGAGGGCGCACACGACGCCGGCGATGACGAACGAGATCACGACCGACGGGCCGGTCTGCGTGGCCGACACCTGCGCGGCCTTCGAGAAGATGCCGGCGCCGATCACCACGGAGATGCCGAGGACCATGAGGTCCCAGGCACCGAGGGTGCGCTTGAGCTGGCGCTGGGGCTCGTCGGACGCCGCGATCGTCGCTTCGATCGAGCGCCTCCGCATGAGCTGCATCGTTGAGACTCCTTACGGGAGTGGTCTGTACCACCGGGTCTCGGCGGCCGGGAGACCTTACACCGCCCGGCCGCCGCGGTGAACGGGGTGTTCAGCGCAGCTCGACGCTACGCCCGGTCGCGCTCCGCCGTCACTCGTGCGGGGCGGCGGGACGCGCCGGGGCGTCGAGGTCCGCGGAGCGTGCGGTGATCCAGGCGTCCACGCGCTCCCACTGGTCGAAGAGCCAGAGCTCCCGCCCCTCGACGTCGGCGGGCAGGTCGTCGACGCGCGTCAGGGTGCCGCCCAGCACGATGGTCTTGTCCATCGGCAGCTCGCGCCAGATGTCCTTGACCGTGACGAGGCGGTCGAGGCCGGTGTGCGCGACGACCAGCACGGCGGCGTCGGGGGCGACGGCGTCGAGCGCGGACAGGAACCCGCCCGCGTGCGGCACCATGACGTGCGGCATGCGCTCGGCCCGGTCGGCGAGGGCGTCCTTGCCGCGGGCCCGGAGCGCCTCGATCCGCTGCGCACGGCGCCGGGGCGTCACGTTCCCGCCCTCGGGGAACAGGACGAGGGCGTCGTCGGCGCCCAGGTCGGCCGAGATGCGCGTGATGGTCTCCGCGGCGCCGGGCTGCCCCGGCCTGCGGCGTGCCAGGGGCGTGACGAAGGCCGCGGGCAGCCGGCCCAGGAGGACGTCGATCGCCGGGTCCCACTGCAGCGTGTCCTTGAGGACGACGGCGGGTGCACGGCGGGCGCGACCGAGGAGGACGTCGACCAGGATGAACGAGTCCCCCGGCCCGGCGTGCCGGCTGAGCACGAGGACGGGGACGTCGGGCAGCCTCGCGCCCTCCTCGACCTCGACGACGATGGTCAGCCGCAGCGTCCACCGCACCTGCCAGAAGAGGACGGCCAGCGCGGCCCGCGCCACGGCGACGTGCGCCCGCTGCACCCAGGGCCGGTGCATCGCCAGCCCGAAGCCGGACGCCACCCACAGCGCGAACAGCACCACCAGCGCGGCGGCGTCCCACAGCACGTAGAACGACAGCATCCACAGCAGCCGCAGCACCCGCAGGCGCCCCGGCAGCAGCCAGGTCAGCGCGGCGCCGACCACCAGGGCCAGCATGATCGACGTCGGCACCAGCAGCACGGCCAGCAGCACCACGAGCGGCGCCAGCACGACCCGGCGGACCCACCGGGGCGGGGGCGCGATCACGGCTGCCCCGCGTCCGGCGGCGGCGACCCGGGCGGCGGCGCCGCCGCGAGGTACTCCCGAGCGGCGGCGTAGGACTGGGCGATGCGCGACGCGGTGGAGTCCATGCGCCGGAACGCGCCGAGCTTCTCGTCCCCCGGCAGCGCACCGCCGGTCGGCAGCACGTGCACGGTCGCGACCCGGCGGGCCTCCTCCAGCTCCCGGAAGTACCGGTGCCGCCGGGCGATCTCGAAGCTGACGCGCGCGACGTCGGACGGCTTGGACGGCACCGTGAGCGGCTCCTCGACCCGCCCCACCTGCAGCACGTAGACCGTGGTCGCGCCGCGGCGCACGGCCTCGCCGAGCGGGATCGAGTTCACCATGCCGCCGTCCACGTAGTGCTCGCCGCCGATCTCGGTGGGCGGCAGCGCGCCCGGCACCGACGCCGACGCGAGCACCGCCTCGACCAGCGGCCCGGAGTCGAACCAGTGCTCCGACGCCCGCTCGATGCTCGCGGCGGCGACGACGAGCGGCACGGCGAGGTCGTCGAAGGTCGTCTTCTCGCCCAGGGTGCCGGCGATGAGCCGGCGCAGCGCGGCCGGGTCGTACAGGTGCGTGCGGGACTTGGCGAGGCGGCCGAGCTGCCGGTACCAGGCCTCGCCGTAGACCTCGTTCGCCGTCGGGGACGCCCACGCGGCACCGAGGCGGTCGACGACGGCGACGCTCGGGTCGGCCGCCACGGCGGCGCCGTTGATCGCGCCGATCGACGTGCCGACCACGAGGTCGGGGGCGACCCCCGCCTCGAACAGCGCCTGCAGCATGCCCACCTGGACGGCGCCGCGCACACCGCCGCCGCCGAGCACGAACGCCACCGTCATGGCCGCGATCGTGCCACGCCGAGATCGAGAGGGCACCCGCGCGAGACGGAGAAACCCCCTCCCGCGAGACAGAGATTCTCTGTCCCGCGGGAGGGGGTTCCCCTTTCGCGGTCAGGCGTGCACGTGCCCGTACCGGTGGCGGGTGCGGCTGACGGCCTGCTCGCGCACCACGGCGAGCAGCTCGCGCCGGCCGCTGGCGACCACGGGAGCGTCGAGCACGGTCACGGTGCCGTCGGTGCTGCTCGGCCTGCCCGGCGCGTACGTGCTGTACCGGTGCCGGTTCCCGGGGCGCACCCTCGTGCGCG
>JADHZE010000109.1 GCA_026934365.1 Isoptericola sp. QY 916
ACCGCGTGATCGTCGTCGAGGTCGCGGACCGCCGCCATCGCCACCGCGTGCTCCACCGCCTGCGGCCCGGTGCCGACGACGACCAGGCGCCGCGCGTCCGCCGCGGCGAGGTGGTCGACCGCGACCGCCGAGGTCGCGGGCGTGCGCAGCTCGGTGAGCGCCGACCCGTCGATCTGCAGCCGCGGGGTGAGCGTGGCGGCGTCGAGCAGCAGGTAGGTCGCCTGGATGCGCGGCAGGCCGCGGGCCGGGTTGTCCGGGGCCACGGACGCGATCTTCACCCCGGCCCAGTCGCCGAGCACCGACGGCATGAGCAGCAGGTGCCCCGCGCCGGCGGCCACCGACGACCGTGCCGGGTCGTCGGCCGGGTCGAACCCGTCGGCCAGCGCCCGCTCGACCAGCCGGCGGGCGTCGTCGGGCCCGATCCGGCGGCGGACCTCGTCGCCCGTGACGAACGGCAGCCCCGTCCCGGCGCTCATCTGCTGTCTCCCGGCCCTCGACGTCACGGACGGGGCCAGGATGCCACGGGGCCGCCGCGGGGATGCGCAGGCCGGACGCCCGCAGCACGGGCCGGCCGGCCCGTCGGAGGGGTCGACGGGCCGGCCGGGGTCGGGGTGACGGCGCGCCCGCGCAGGGCGCGCCGTCAGGGGCGGATCGGCTCAGCCGAAGGTCACCTCCAGCGAGCCGTCCGCGGCGAAGGACCAGTCGAGGTCGCCCGCGTAGGCGCCGCACGCGGAGCCGTTGGAGCCGGACCAGAACTGGTTGGTGCCGTCGTCGCTGCCGACGATCCGGTCGTTCGACCCGCTGTCGCACGACACGTTGCCGCTGAACCGGTGCGTGCCCTCGTCGAAGTTGAAGTTGCGCTCCTCGTTGCCGATGCTCACGTTGTCGCTGACCGTGATCGAGCCCGGGTTGCTGTTGTACGTGAGCCCGTGCTTGCCGTTCTCGTAGGCGATGCTGCCCGTGATCACGTGGTCGACGGGGATGTCCTCGCCGCCCAGCTTGTAGCCGTTGCGGTCGCCGCTGCCGGCCTGCGAGCCGTCCGACAGGGTGCCGTTCTCGTAGGAGAGCGAGTCCTCGATGGTCACCACGCCGATGGGGCCCGTGTCGGACTTGGCGTACAGGTCCCAGCCGTCGTCGATGTTGTTGTGCGCCACGCAGTCGCGGAACACGTTGCCCTCGCCGACCGTCAGCTTGGCCGCGAAGCCGTCCGCGTCCTCGCCGTCGGAGTCGACGTTGTCGTAGGACTCCGAGCTGAGCACCAGGTTGTCCGACGGCCACTCCGCCTTCGGCGCACCGGCGACCAGGCGGGCGATCTGCAGGCCAGTGTCGGCGTTCCCGCGGGTGACGACGCGCTCGATCACGTTGTCGTCGCCGCCGAGCAGGATGCCGTTGTCGCCCGAGTTCTGCACGGTGATGCCGTACACGTGCCAGAAGTTGCCCCCGATGGCGAGGCCGCGGTTGGCGGAGTCCTCGGCCTGGGCGGAGAAGTCGAGCACCGGCTTCTCGCCCGGGTACGCCGACAGGAGCGTGCGCTCCGACGACGTCCCGTCGTTGCCCGGCTCGATCGTGAGCGTGTCGGCCAGGTCGTACTGGCCGCCGCGCAGGTAGATCGCCCCGCCCGGCTCGACGGCGGCGATCGCCGCGGCGACCGTCGTCGGGTCCGCCTCGGTGCCGGCCGCGCCGGCCGAGCCGTCGGGCGCGGCGTAGATGACCTCACCGCTCGGGGTCGGCGGGTCCGTCGGGTCCGTGGGGTCCGTCGGGTCCGTCGGCGGGGCCGTCGGGTCCGTGGAGCCCTGGCCGGCGTACGTCTCGAGCTCGGCTACCTTCGGTGTGCCGGAGGCGCCGGTGATCTCGAGGTCGAGCTTGCTCAGCGTGGTCGTGGGCAGGTTGACGACCCCTGCGCGGCTGCCGGTCGCGAGGACGGCGCCGTTGTCGTGGTTGACGATGCGGAACGCGGTGATCGTGCCCTCGGAGCCGGCCGCCTCGACGACCTTGGCCTGCGCCACCGTCTGCGGGGCGGCCCACTTGACGGACACGCGGCCCGTGGTGCTCGTCGGCGACCAGAAGGTGCTCAGGTTGCCGTCGGTCACGTTGCCGAAGCTGCTGCCCGACGCCTTGGTCGAACCGTCCGCGCCGGCGCCCAGGCTGAGGTTGGTGCCGCTCGGCTCCTCCGTCGGCGGGTCGGTCGGCTCACCGGTCGGCGGGTCGGTGGGCTCCTCGGTCGGCGGGTCCGTGGGGTCGGTCGGGTCCGGCGTCGTCGCCTCGCACGAGCCGTCGGACACCTTGAGGCCCTTGTTCGCCCCGGCGGTCGCGGCGACGACGTCCGGCACGCAGCCGGCGTCGTCGAGCGAGTAGTCGTAGGGGATGCTGACCGTCGTCGTGGACGTCGGGTTCGGGCCGGCGGGGTTGTTGTCCTCGCCCGGCTCCGACCACGTGACGTTGTCGAAGGTGTTCCCGGCGACCTGCCAGTAGCCCGGCAGGTCGGTGTAGAACGTGCCGAGCACGTCCTTCGAGTCCTGGAAGTAGTTGTTGTCGACCTTCGCCTTGCCGCCGGCGCGCGCGTTGATCCCCGACTCGTGGATGTCGACGTAGTGGTTGTTGTAGATGTGGGCCGTCGCCCCGCGCAGCAAGGGGAGGCGAGAGTCGATGTTCTCGTAGAGGTTGTGGTGGTAGGTGACCGGCCCGTTGCCCAGGTCGCTGTCGCCCGAGCCGACGAGTCCGCCGCGGCCGGAGCCGCGGAGGATGCTGTAGGAGAGCGTCACGTACTTCGTGTCGCCCTTCATGTCGAAGAGGCCGTCGTAGCCCTCGGACTCGCCGCCCGAGGCCTCGAGCGTCACGTGGTCGGCCCACACGTTCGAGACGCCGGACTCCATGCCGATCGCGTCGCCGCCGTTGGACGTCGGGGAGCCCGACTTCTTGACGTTCTTGACCGTGACGTTCTGGATGATGATGTTGCTGGCCTCGCGGATGTGGATGCCCACCTGGTCGAACGTGGCGCCGCTGCCCACCCCGACGAGCGTGACGTTGCTGATCTGCTTCAGCTCGATCACGCCGTCCGCGGTGTTGCAGCTGTCTCCCGAGACCTTGCTCGTGTTGCCGTGGTTGATCGTGCCCTCGACCTGGATGGTGATCGGGGTGTCCTCCGAGGCGCGGCCGCACAGCGCCTCGTGGATCTGGGTGCCGGTCGTCGCCTTCACGACGGCGCCACCGGAGCCGCCCGTCGTGCCACCGTTCTGGGTGGCGAACCCGGTCGGGCCGGTCTCTGCCGCCTGAGCGCCGGGGAGCGTCAGAGCCGTCACTCCGATCGAGGCGGCCAAGGACGTCGTCACCCCCGCCGCCAGGAGTCGTCGCGCTGCTTGCCGTCTCATCGTTGCTGCCTCACCTTCGTCGTCGAACGCGGGACTTGCAGCCGGTGCCGAGGCCGCTCCGCACGGCGGTACGACCGCTGTCCGCCACCCACATTGGTTACGAACAGATCACAGCAACCGGTTTCTTGACCGTAGGGGACCGGTTTCCCGGAGCGCAACCCCCAATTTCACCCGGTGCCGGGTGGGGCTGACGGTTGACGGCGCCGCCGGGCGTCAGGCAGCGGGCTCCGCAGAGCTCCGGGCCCACCCGGCCAGGAGGTCAGCGACCTGCACGCGCGGATCGTGGCGGGAGTCCACCTGCCGCACCCCGAGGAGGGGCGGAGGAGCGGGCGACGCCGCGGCGGCGAGGCTCGCGGCCAGGACCGCGGTCCGCTGCCGCGTGAGCGCGCTCTGCTCGTCGTGCACGACGACGACCGAGCGGTAGCCGTCGCTCCATCGCAGCACCGTCTCGGCCAGGGCCGGCACCAGCGGCTCGAGCGGCGGCGGGACGGCGGGGTCGCCGTCGAGCAGCCGGTCCAGGACCGCCACGACGTCCCGCAGGGTCAGACCGGCCAGCTCCGGCACGCCGTCGGCCACCACGCCCGGGACGAGGGCGAGGAACCGGCCGACGGCAGCAGGGTCCGGCCGGCGCCGGTGCTTGAGGTGCGTCATCGCGACGAACGCGGCGAGGACGTCGCCCCGGCCTCGCAGGACCGCGACCGCGCGGCCGTGGTCGCGGCCGAGGCGCGACCCGTCGAGGTACGACGGCTCGCCCGTGAGCAGGTCGAGCACCCGCCCGGCGACGTGGTCGCGCTTGTCGACGACGTGCACCGTCGAGCGGCCCGCCAGCTCCGCCAGGAACCACTCCACCGCCTCCGGCTGCCCCGGCCGCAGGAGCAGGTGGGCCTTGTGCTCCCGTGTCCGACGGTGGTTGAACCGCGACCGCAGCGTGCCGAGCACCGCCGCCGCCTCCTCGCGGGTGAGGTCCACTCCCGCGTGCGCGATCACCGGCGACGCCGGGTCCAGCAGGTTCGTCCCGGAGAACCCCGACTCGTCGCACGCGATCTCCACGACGGCGGGCGCGGGCATGACGTCATCGTGGCGCGGCCGCCCGCGTGCCACCACCTCGTCCCGCCGACGCCCGCACCGCATGACACATGTCATGGCCCAGACGTGCGGTCGACACAGGAGCCGGTGACGGGGGGCACTACCAGGTGCTCCCCGCCCCGGGTGGACTGGGGACAGCCCCATGAAGACCGACACCCAGGGAGCACACCGTGAACCTCGTCGACACGTTCCAGGACCTGGTCGCCCAGGTCCCCGAGCTCGCCCAGCCGCTGATCGTCGCGGTCGCGGCCATGATCCCCTTCATCGAGGGGGAGGGCGGCGCGACCATCGGCATCGTCGGCGGGATCCACCCCGCCGTCGCGGCCGCCGCCGCGATCGTCGGCAACTTCCTCGCCGTGACCGCCGTCGTGCTGGCCAGCGCCGGCGCCCGCGACGCGGTCGTGAACCGCCGTCGCGCGAAGACCCGGCAGCGCAGCGCCGTCCCGGTGGGCTCCGGTGCCGTGAAGGACGCGACGATCCCGGCCGAGCCGGCGGACGACCGACACAGCGCCCGCCGGGCGAAGTTCCAGCGCGCGTACGAGCGCTACGGCGTCCCCGGCGTCAGCCTCCTCGGCCCGCTGCTGCTGCCGACCCACTTCACGGCCTCGATGCTGGTGGCGTCCGGCGTCGGCAAGGCCCGCGTGCTCGTCTGGCAGGCGGTGGCGATCGTCGGCTGGACCACGGTCACCGCCGTCGTCGCCAGCCGGTTGCTGAACCTCGTCTACTGAACCGTCTCCTGGGACGCCGTCAGCGCACGACGTCGTAGACGAGCTTGACCACGCCGTTCGCGCACGAGAGTTGACGGACACGTCGCGCGGAGGCGCTGATCTCGGGTGCGAGAAGGGCCTCCGGCCCGGGGACGTGGGAGGGACGTCCCGGGCCGGAGGCCCTTGCTGCGTGGTGCGACGCGTCAGACCTTCGGGGTCGCGGTGGTCGTGCCGCCCCCGTTGGTCGTGGTCGGAGCGATCGTGACACGGTAGTTGTACTTGTGCGAGGCCGTGAACTTGTAGGTCTTCAGGCCGTACTTGTCCAGGGTGATCGTCTTGCGCGTGTGCCAGCCGGTGGAGTTCTTGTACTGCACCTTCACCTTGGCGTACGAGTACGAGTGCCAGCCGGACGGGGTGTACCTCTTCAGGCCGATCTTGACGGTCTTGTGGCTGCCGCTCGAGGTCACCTGGATGACGTTGCCGTACTTGAGCTTGCCGTCGATCGAGGACTTCATCATGAAGGTGCCGCTGGAGTACGAGGCGTCCTTGAGCGTGACGTCCGGCGTGGTCGAGTTGTAGTCGGTGTCGACCACCACGCGCACGTTCTTCACCTTGAAGGTGCCGCGGCCCCAGGACGACTTCGCGGCGATGTAGGTGTCCAGGCTCTTGTAGTTCTGCGAGGCGACCGAGCCCAGGTCGAGGTTCTTCGCGACGCGGGTGCTGCCGCGGTAGACGTCGGCGGAGATGTCGGCCCACCAGTACTGGCCGTAGCCGCTGAGGTTGCCGAGCTTCACGCTCGTGCGGACGTCGTAGTACTTCGTCGCGGAGTTGGTCCCCGTGCTGCCGTTGGAGGGCGTGACCTTGATCGAGGTCACGTCGATCGCCGGGGCGGTGGCTGCGGTCGCGGGAGCGACGGCGGTGCCGAGCAAGAGCGAGGCCGCCGCCACCGTAGTGACCGCGAGCTTGGACAGGATGCGCATGGGGACCCTTTCGAGGGGAGAAGTGAGCCGCGCGGATCCTATTCAGGTGCCCGTGATATGTGCCCGCCGAAACCACCGCCCGGACCGCCCAGGACCTGCAGTAGCGGATACCGGAGAGCGGCCTCGCCGGCGGGCCGACAGGTCGCGCAGGCCCGGGATGCCGGGCCTCGCGGGGGCTGATCGATCGGCCCCCGCCTCCCGCGCCGCCCTCCCGCGCGGCACGCTGCCGTCGCCCGAGGGCCGAAGATTTCACCCGCTCAGCGCACGCTCAGCCGCCTCCGTGGGTGCGCAGAGGGCCCGGGCCAGACAGACACCCGCTTCCTCACCGATCGGTAGGCATGAGGCGTCGGTTCTTCGACCTTCACCGCCTGAAACGGTCCGACGGTCCGAATCGCTGCCTGCTGAGCGGCGTCTTCAGCGGGCACACGCCGGTCGGGACGGCACCAGCTCGCCGGTAACGACGAAATGCTCTGGCCTGGCGCAACTGCTGAGCCCCGGGAGCGTCGAGCACACCCTGACCGGATCGTCAGACACCCCTGGACCCCGGCGGCACACCAGGAGGGCGTGCAGCGACGACGGTGAGCCGCCAGCCCCGCGACGGTCAGCGTGGCGAGCTGTGTTGCAGCGTTCCGAAGCCGGCGACTCGACGGCGCCTCCACGTGGCCAGGGTCAGGGCGCCATGGCGGGCCATCTCGGCGCGGGTGCATGGACAACTCTCGCTCGGAACACCGAGACAGCCGTTCCGCTGTGCGTGCCTCGGCTGGCGCGGCGCGGGTGGTCTACCCGACGACCGCCTCGTCAACGTCATCCTCCCGCTGCCCGCACGACGGGACTTCACCCCGGTTCGACGCCGGGAAGCGGGGCCCGCGCCGTCGCCCAGCCAGATCGCACCCCGCGGAACGCAGAAAGTCCCGGCCAGGAGAACCTGACCGGGACTTTCCGAAGGTGTTCCGACCCTGAAGCCGAAACCCTCCTCACGTGCGCGAGGGGGGAGTTGAACCCCCACGCCCTCTCGGGCACACGGACCTGAACCGTGCGCGTCTGCCTATTCCGCCACTCGCGCGTGCCGCAGAAGATTAGCACGGCGCGGGGGGTGCTCCCCAATCGCCTGGCGAGGGCCTCGCGCACCCCGGAAAGGGCATGGTCCCGCCACTGGTGGCGAGCGTGGCGGCCGTCACCGCACCGTGACCTGCCGGTCCCGCTTCTGCGCCGAGCGTTCGCAGGAAATCCACACCGCGCGGAGGAGTGGTGCTGCGGCGCTGCCTACGATCTAGATAGTCTGCCCGCGGACGTGTCGGGCCAATGGGAGGAGGTGGCATGGGCGCCCTGGATCGCTTCGAGAAAGGCGTGGAGCGCGTGATGAACAACGCGTTCGCGAAGGTGGGTCGCAACAGCGAGATCAAGCCGGTCGAGCTGGCGAGCCGCCTGCGGCGCGAGATCGACGACCGCGCTGCCGTCGTCGGGCGCGACCGCACGGTCGTGCCGAACGAGTTCACGATCGAGCTGTCGTCCGCGGACTTCTCGCAGATCGACGCCTGGGGCGCGGAGACGATGGCCGACGAGCTGGCCACGAACCTCACCGAGTACGCCGCCTCGCAGCACTACGCCTTCGTGGGCCCGGTCAGCGTGTCGTTCGAGGAGCACGAGGACCTGCCGGGCGGTCGCTTCCAGCTGCGCTCCGCGACCGTGCGCGGCAACGTCGCCCCCGCCACGTCGGCGGCGCCGTCCACCCGCCACCCCCTCATCGACATCGACGGCCAGCGCTACCTGCTCACCGGCCCCGTGACGGTCATCGGCCGCGACGCCGAGGCCGACATCGTCGTCGACGACCCGGGCGTCTCGCGCCGCCACCTGGAGATCCGCGTGACGCCGGACGGCGTCGTCGCGACCGACCTCGGCTCCACGAACGGACTGTTCGTCGAGGGCCACCAGGTGCCCGCGGCCACGCTGCTCGACGGGAACACCCTGACCATCGGCCGTACCCGCATCATGTTCTGGACCGGCAGCGCCTCGGGCCAGCAGAACGAAGGCTGGTGATCCCCCCAGGATGAGTGAGCTGACGATCACCCTGCTGCGGCTGGGCTACCTGGTGCTGCTCTGGGTGTTCGTGCTCTCCGCGATCGCGGTGCTGCGGCGCGACCTGGCGCCCCGGGGCGCCCCGCGCGCCTCCAAGTCCGAACGCCGTCGCGCGGAGGCCGCACCCGCACCCTCCGCGGGCGCCGCGGCCGCAGCAGCACCCGCGCCCGCCCGGCGCGGCGGGCCCACGCGCCTGGTCGTGACGACCGGCCCGCTGGCCGGCACGACCCTTCCGCTGTCCTCGGCGTCGATCCTCATCGGCCGGTCGCCGGGCTGCACCCTCGTGCTCGACGACGACTACTCGTCGTCGCGCCACGCCCGCATCTTCCCGCAGGGCGACCAGTGGTACGTGGAGGACCTCGGGTCGACGAACGGCACCTTCATCGGGGACGCCCAGGTGTCGGGACCGCAGCCGCTGGCGCCGGGTGTCGGCGTCCGGATCGGCCAGTCCGTCGTCGAGCTCCAGGGGTGACCGCTCCGTGACACTCACCCTGCGCTACGCCGCGCGGTCCGACGTCGGGCTCGTGCGGTCCAACAACCAGGACTCCGCGTACGCCGGGCCGCACCTGCTGGCCGTCGCCGACGGCATGGGCGGGCACGCGGGCGGCGACGTCGCGTCGCGCCTCGCGATCGCCGCCCTCGCCCCGCTCGACCGCACCGAGCACGGCCCCGAGGAGGCGCTGACCGACCTCGAGCACACGGTGGAGCGCGCCCGGCAGGACCTGGTGCGCGTCAGCGACGCCGACCCGGAGCTGGTCGGCATGGGCACCACTGTCACCGCCCTGCTGCACACGGGCACCACCCTGGTGATGGCCCATCTCGGCGACTCGCGCGCCTACCTGCTGCGCGACGGCCGCCTGACGCAGGTCACGGTGGACCACACCTTCGTGCAGCACCTGGTGGACACGGGCCGCATCTCGCCGGAGGAGGCGGAGCACCACCCGCAGCGCAACGTCGTCATGCGGGTGCTGGGCGACTTCGACGTCGACCTCACGCCCGACATGTCGGTGCGCGAGGCGCGCGCCGGCGACCGGTGGCTGCTCTGCTCCGACGGGCTGTCCGGGTTCGTCTCGCCCGAGCAGATCACCGAGGTGCTCACCGAGACCGCGGCGCCCGACGAGGCCGCCGACCTGCTGATCACGCTGTCCATGACGGCGGGCAGCACCGACAACATCACCGTCGTCGTCGCCGACGTCGTGGAGGACAGCGACGACACCGCGGCGGACAGCGCGACGGCGGCCCCGGTCGAGGGCGCGACCGTGCCGCAGGTCGTGGGCGCGGCCGCCACGGGCGAGCTCCCCGCGGTCCTCCGGACGCCGGCCGACGACCCGGCCGACGACCCCGTGCCCACCGAGCAGGGCGCGGCCGACGACCCGGACGACCCCGAGGACGACGACACCGACGACGACGCCCGGCCCGCCCGCAGGCGGCGCCCGTGGATCACGGTGCTCGTGGTGCTCGTGGTGCTCGGCGGCGTCGGGTACGGCCTGTGGCGCGCGTACGGCTGGACGCAGGAGCAGTACTACGTCGGCGTCGCCGACGGCGAGGTCGCGGTCTTCCAGGGCATCCCGGCCAGCGCCGGCCCCCTGACCCTCTCCACCCCGGTGGAGCTCACCGGCACCCCGGTCTCCGACCTGCCGGACTACTGGGCGGACCGCCTCGACGGGTCCATCCGGGCGTCGTCCGAGGCCGAGGCTCGCGAGCGCGCGGACCGGCTCATCGCCGAGGCCGCCCCCGAGCCGTCACCGTCTCCCACCCCCTCCGCGAGCCCCTCGAGCTCGCCGTCCCCCTCGAAGAGCACGTCGACCGCGAAGCCCACGAAGCAGCCCGCCGACGCCGACAGCAAGGCCGACGGGGGGTCGAAGGGGTGAGCGTCGACGTCGAGACCCCCGCCGGGCGCACGGTCGAGCCCACCGAGCGCCGTCCCGCCCGCCTGGCCGAGCTGTTCCTGCTGATCCTCGCCCTGGCCGCGGGCATCAGCGCGTTCGCGATGGTCGGCCGCAGCGTCACGGGCGAGCTGCCCGGCGACTTCTGGGCCGTCAGCCTGCTCCTGGTGGGCATCGCCGCGGCGGCGCACGTCGTGCTGCGCCTCCGCGCGCCGTGGGCCGACCAGGTGATCCTGCCCGCCGTGGTGCTGCTCAACGGCCTCGGCCTGGCCATGATCCTGCGGCTCCAGCTCGCGGACACCAAGGGCGCCGACGCCTGGTCGCAGATGATGTACACCGCGCTCGGCGCGGTCATCGCGATCCTCCTCGTCTGGTTCCTGCGCGACCACCGGTGGATCCGCCGCCTCACGTACACGGCGATGCTCGTGGGCCTCGGGCTCGTCGTGCTGCCGCTCCTGCCCGTCATCGGGCGGGAGATCAACGGCGCCCGCATCTGGGTGAACATCGCCGGCTTCTCCCTGCAGCCTGCCGAGTTCGCCAAGATCGCGTTCGCGATCTTCTTCGCCGGGTACCTCGTGACCAACCGCGACACCCTGGCCCTCGCGGGCAAGAAGGTGCTCGGGCTGCAGCTGCCGCGCATCCGCGACCTCGGCCCGATCATCATCGTGTGGGCGGCATCCCTGGCCGTCCTCGTCTTCGAGCGCGACCTGGGCACCTCGCTGCTGTTCTTCGGCCTGTTCGTCGCGATGCTGTACCTCGCCACCGAGCGGTTCAGCTGGGTGCTCATCGGGCTCGTGCTGTTCGCGGCCGGCGCGCTCGTCGCCGCGAGCGTGTTCCCGCACGTCGGCGCCCGCATGGACGTGTGGCTGCACCCGTTCGACAACGAGCTGTACAACGCGGTCGGCGGGTCCTACCAGATCGTGCAGGGCACGTTCGCGCTGGCCGCGGGCGGCCTGTTCGGCACCGGCTGGGGCGAGGGCTACCCGTACCTCGTGCCGTACGCCTTCTCCGACTTCATCTACTCGTCGCTGGGGGAGGAGCTCGGCCTCACCGGCCTGCTCGCGATCCTGCTGACGTACCTCCTCATCGTGCAGCGCGGCCTGCGCACCGCCATCGCCGTGCGCGACGGCTTCGGCAAGCTGCTGGCCGGCGGTCTCGCGTTCGTCATGGCGCTGCAGCTCTTCGTCGTCGTCGGCGGCATCACGCGCATCATCCCGCTGACCGGCCTGACGCTGCCGTTCATGGCGCAGGGCGGGTCGTCGCTGCTGGCCAACTGGATCGTCATCGCGCTGCTGCTGCGCGTCTCCGACAACGCCAGGCGCCCGTCGGCGCTGCCGATGCGCGGCACGGTCGCGCAGGGCGGCGGCATGCACGACCCCATCGTGGTCGGCGCGCACGACGGGACGACGCCGGGCGGCGGCGTCCCCGTCCGGCGGTCGGCCGCGGACGCGCCGTCGCGCGGGTCGACGCCGTCGCACCCCACCGAGGCGTTCGGCGGGCCGCTGGACCCGCGCCGCGACGATCCCCGAGGAACGACTGGAGGTGAGCACCTGTGAACACGACCCTGCGCCGGCTCGCGAGCGTCGTCATGGTCATGTTCCTGGCGCTCATGGTGTCGACCACGTGGATCCAGTTCTTCCACGCCGACGAGCTGAACAGCGACACCCGCAACATCCGCTCGATCTACGCCGAGTACGGGCGCGCCCGCGGCCCGATCGTCGTCGGCGGCGAGGCCGTCGCGCTGTCCAAACCCGTCGACGACGAGTTCGGCTACCAGCGCGAGTACACGAACGGCAAGCTCTACTCGCCGCTCACCGGGTTCTTCTCGCTGGCCAACGGCACGACGGCGATCGAGCACGCGGAGAACGACTACCTCAACGGGCAGGCCGACGCCCTCTGGGTGGACCGCCTGCAGAACCTGCTCACCGGTAGCGACCCGGAGGGCTCCTCCGTCGAGCTCACCATCGACCCGAAGGCGCAGAAGGCCGCGTGGGACGCCCTGGGCGACCAGGAGGGCGCCGTCGTCGCCCTCGACCCCAAGACGGGCGCCGTCCTCGCGATGGTGTCCAAGCCGTCCTTCGACCCCAACGACCTCGCGTCGCACTCCACCAAGAAGGCCGGGCAGGCGTACACCGACCTGCTCAACGACGACGACGAACCGCTGGTGAACCGCGCGACGTCCTGGAACCCGCCCCCCGGGTCGACGTTCAAGCTCGTCACGACCGCCGCTGCGCTCGAGAGCGGCGACTACACGCCTGACACGGTGATCGACGCGCCGTCCTCGTACACCCTGACGGGCACGAACACACAGGTCGGCAACTTCGCCGGCACGTCGTGCGCGTCGTCGGGGAAGATGACGCTTGCCGACGCTCTGCGGATCTCCTGCAACACCGCCTTCCTCGGCCTGGGCGGCGAGCTCGGCGCCGATGCGATGAACGAGCAGGCCGAGAAGTTCGGGGTCGGCAGGCGGTTCGAGGTCCCGTTCTCGACCGCGGCGAGCCAGTACGACCCGGACCCGGACGAGATGAACACGGCGCAGGTCGAGCTGTCCGGCATCGGCCAGGGCAGCGTCGCCACCACGCCGCTGCAGGTCGCCATGATCTCCGCGGCGATCGCGAACGGCGGCGAGGTCATGCAGCCCTTCTCGGTGGACACCGTGCGGGACCCGCAGCTCGAGGTGGTCCGTGAGACCTCGCCGTCGAGCCTCGGCCGCGCCGTCTCGGAGAAGACCGCGGGCCAGCTCACGGACATGATGAAGAGCGTCGTCGAGTCCGGGTCGGGTACGAGCGCCCAGATCCCCGGCGTCACCGTCGCCGGCAAGACCGGCACCGCCCAGCACGGCGACAACTCCCAGCCGCCGCACGTGTGGTTCACCGGCTTCGCGCCGGCGGAGGACCCGCAGGTCGCGGTCGCCGTCGTCGTCAAGAACGGCGGCAAGCTCGGCGGCCAGGCCACCGGCGGCTCGGTCTCCGCGCCGATCGCCAAGGCCGTCATGGAAGCGGTGCTGAACGGATGAGGCCGGCCACGGGGCTCGCGCTCGGCGAGCGGTACCGCCTCACGCGCCGTATCGCCATCGGCGGCATGGGCGAGGTCTGGGTGGCCGACGACGGCTACCTGGGCCGCGAGGTCGCGGTGAAGGTGCTCCGCGAGGAGTACACCGGCAACGAGGACTTCCTGCGCCGCCTGCGCACGGAGGCGCGCAACAGCGCCGCCCTGTCGCACCCGAACATCGCGCAGATGTACGACTACGGCGAGCAGGACGGCGCCGGCTTCCTCGTCATGGAGCTGGTGCTGGGCGAGCCGCTGGCCGACCTGCTCGAGCGCGAGCCCGTCGTCGCGCCCCGCAAGCTGCTGCCGATCCTCGCCGCCACGGCGCGGGGGCTGCACCACGCGCACCTGGCCAAGGTCGTGCACCGCGACGTCAAGCCCGGCAACATCCTGCTGGAGCACGGCGGCAGCGTGAAGATCACCGACTTCGGCGTCTCGCTCGCCGCCAACCAGGCCCCCATGACGGCGACCGGCATGGTCATGGGCACGGCGCAGTACCTGTCGCCCGAGCAGGCGGTGGGGCAGCCCGCGACGGCGGCGTCCGACGTCTACGCGCTCGGGGTCGTCGCGTACGAGGCGACGGCGGGCAAGCGCCCGTTCACGGGCTCGACGCCGGTCGACATCGCCGTCGCGCACGTCAACGCGCCGGTCCCGCCACTGCCCACGCACGTGCACCCTGGGCTCGCGGACGTCATCGGGCGCATGCTCGAGAAGGACCCGTCGCGTCGGCCCGAGTCGGCCGCCGCCCTCGCGGGGGAGCTCGACTCGCTCGCCCGCGAGATCGCGGAGGACCCGCTCGGCGCCCGGTCCCGGTCCGCGCGG
>JADHZE010000011.1:0-16584 GCA_026934365.1 Isoptericola sp. QY 916
GGGCCGTGGCTCCCACCACGCAGGCGGCGGCGAGCTGGAGGGAGGCCGCCGCGGCGGCCGCGCCGACGTGGGTTCCCTCCGCGACGCCCAGCGCGATCCCGAAGACGCTCGTCACGGCGAGAGCCCCGACGGCGACCCGCGCGAGCACGGCGGGATCGGCGCCGCGTATCGGCGTCCCGCGCAGGACGAGCACCGCCACCACGAGCTCGGTCGCGCCGACGACCAGTGAGAACACGCCGTGGGGGCGAGGGAACGCGCCCCGCACCAGGCCCATGTTGACCAGGCCGGCGCCGACCAGCGCGAACGCGACGAGCAGGCGGGCCAGGGGCGCGGTCCGGGTCATGCCGTCGCGACGCCCGTCTCGGCGCGGCGGTCCGCGCCCAGCCCGACGCCGAGCAGCAGGAGGGCGCTGGCAAGGTGCAGCACGTTGTCGGCGCCGTTCAGCGCGATGATGTTCGCGCCGGTGCCGACGAGGAAGAGGCCGAGGACGCCGACCAGCAGGTAGACCGCGCCGACGGTCACGTTGACGCTCTTGGCCGCCGCGACCGAGCGCGAGGCCAGGAGCAGAGCGGCTCCGATCGCGACGTGGATGATGTTGTGCAGCGGGTTCACCTCGAAGAACAGGAGCTTCTCGCCCTCCGTGGCGGCGAAGCCGACGCCCGAGGTGACGACGAACCCGGCGAGGCCGACCAGCAGGTAGACGGCGCCGAAGACTGCGGCGAGGAGACGGTTCGCGGACGAGCCCATGGTGGCTGCTCCTTCTTCTGTCGGGCGCGGGGTGGTCCCGCGCTCGGAGGTGGTTCGGAGCGGCCGCCCGGTCGGATGGGCCCCGGTGTATCACGCGGTGCGGGGCGTCCTCTTTCCGTGCGATGACGAGTACGCAGCACCGCACGAGCGCTGCCGGAGGAGGTCCGTGCATGTCCATGCAACTTCCTCCTGCCGCGTCGTCGGGCCGCGCCGTAGGCTCGGAGGCCCCGGGGCGCGGCAGCCCCGGCTTCTCGACGAGCCCTCACGAGGTGCGAACAGCCATGACACGAGCCGCTGAGGAACCACTCGGTGGGACGCCCGACGCCGACGAGAGCCTGGGCGACCGGGCCGCGCGGGCGGTCCTGGAGTTCCGGGAGGGCCGCACCGACGCCCTGTCGGACCTGGTCCGGGAGGCGACGCCGTTGCTGTGGCACACGGTGCGCGCCCAGGGCGTCGACCGGGACGTCGCCGACGACGTGGTGCAGTCCACGTGGGCGGCGCTCGTGCGGCACGCGGACACGATCGCCGAGCCGAAGGCCGTGCTGAAGTGGCTCCTCGTGACGGCCCGGCGGGCCGCCTGGGAGACGGTGCGCAAGGGGCGTGCGGACCTGCGCCGCCGCACCGAGCTGCCGGACGACGTGACCGAGGGCGCCGCGGCGCTGCCGGACGCCCGCCCGGGCCCGGAGGCCGAGGTGCTGACCGACGAGCGCGACCGGATCCTCTGGTCGTCGCTCCGCCGGCTCCCGGCGCGCTGCCAGGAGCTGCTGCGACTCGTCTCGCTCGCCGACCGCCCGGACTACAAGGCGATCTCGGCGTCGATCGGCATGCCGGTGGGAAGCATCGGCGCCACACGGGGACGGTGCCTGGCGAAGCTGCGCGCCGTCCTCACGGAGCATGGGGAGGCCTCGTGGACATGAGCCAGAAGCACGAGAACGCGTGGGGCGAGCCCGTGCCCGGTGAGGACGAGGCCCTGGACGCGCGCGACGTCGCCGTCCTGGGGCGGCTCGGCCGCGCCGTCGAGGTGGTCGACCCCGTGCCCCAGGGGCTCGTCGAGCGGTCGCTCTTCGCGATGACGCTCGCACGGCTCGAGGCAGACGTGATGGAGCTGCAGCAGATCGAGGCCCCCGCCGGGTCCGTGCGCGGCGACGCCCCGCCGCTCGAGGCGCGCACCATCACGTTCACGCACGAGCGCCTCACCGTGATGATCGCGCTGTCCACGGACGACGACGGCACCCACGTGCGCCTCGACGGCTGGGTCGCACCCGCCGCGACGCTCGTCGTCGAGCTGAGGCAGCCGGACGGCGAACGCACCACCACCGCCGACGACGACGGCCGCTTCGCCTTCACCGGCGTCGACCGCGGCCCCACCAGCCTGCTCGTGCGCCTGCCCGACGGCGGCGACGTCACGGTCGCCACGCCGGTCATCGAGCTCTGAGACGCCGGGCGCGACTCGCGCCCACCCTGATGTGCGCCGATCCGGCGCGCCCGTGACGAGGAGGACACGTGACCGAGACGCCCAGCGGCCCGTCAGGCCGACCGATGCGGCCTGTCGACCCGCCGATGCGCTACCTGGACCCCAACGCGCTGCGTGCACGTCCCGGACGCCGGGCGGTCGAGCCCACCTGGTACGTCGCCGACCGCGTCATCGTGCACGGCGAGCTGCCTGGTGGCCTCCGCGATCGGCTCCGCCGCCCCGGGACGGACGACCCGCGCCCGCGTCTCCTCGATGTCGAGTACCCCGACGACGACGGCGCCGCGACGCGCGTCGAACGGGAGGCACGGCGCCAGGGGTGCCGGCTCGGGCTCCAGGTGCGGTATCGGCCCGACGCACAGGGGGCGGAGGGCGACCCGCTCGACGGCGTGGACGAGGAGCATGGCTTTGTCCTCCGGCTCCTTCCGGAGAACCAGGACGCAGAGCCCGACGCGTGGGGAGCACTGGAGGCCGACGGCGCCGACGAGTCGACGTCGTGGTCGCTCAGCCTCGACCATGTCATGACCGCGTTGCCGTTCTCGTCGCATCCGTTCTCATCGCACCCTTCGGCTGGCATGGCGGAGTACGCGGTCCCTGGTGCTGGCGGACGGGCGCCCGTCCGATGGCTCGGCGGCGCGCCCTCGCGACAGGTGCGCGACGACGGAGACATGTGGCGTACACCGGACGGTGTGCTCCGACCGGTGGTGGCGGTACTGGACACGGGGGTCGGCACCCACGACTGGTTCGGGACCTACTCCGTCGACGACCCCACCGGCGACGGCAACGGCGTGGTCGTCCGAGACGCAGTCCTTCCCGACGGGCCGATCGGTACACTGCCGTTCCCCGAGTATCCCGAGGGCGACGCGGAGATCGGTGGGGCGATCACGTCCCCGTTGACGGGCCCGCTCGACCCGGTGGCGGGGCACGGGACCTTCATCGCGGGAATCGTGCACCAGGTCTGCCCCGATGCGCTGATCCTTCCCGTCCGTGTGGTCGACGGATCGGGGGTCACCGCGGAGTCGGACGTCATCGAGTCGCTGCGCCGGCTGGCGCGGTTCCATCGCCGCGGACTCGACGGTGACGTCGGCTATGTCGCGGTCGACGTCGTGGTGCTCTCGATGGGGTACTACCACGAGCGGCCCGAAGACATGCGGTGGGACCACCCTCTTCGCGCGGTGCTCGGTGAGCTGCGAGATTCCGGGGTCGCCGTTGTCGTCGCAGCCGGCAACGACGGTGAGACAAGACCGGAGTTCCCGGCGGCGTTCGCGCCCTCGGTCGACCGACGCACGGAGCCGCCGACGATCACCGACGCGGGTGATACGTCGGCGTCGAGGCCGCCCATCCTGACGGTCGGGGCGCAGAATCCGGACGGCACCACGGCTCTCTTCAGCAACGACGGACCGTGGGTGACCTGCCTCCGCCCCGGTGCCGGGGTGGTGAGCACCGTCCCGAAGACCTTGGACGGCCCTCTGACCCCCTCGATGCGACTCAAGGAACGTCATTCCAACCAGTACCGCTCGACGATCGATCCGGAAGGTTTCCAGGGTGGGTTCGCGACGTGGAGCGGCACGTCGTTCGCGGCCCCGGTACTCGCCGGTGAGATCGCACGAGCCCTCCTGGGAGTGCGTCGCGACGCCGAGGCGGAGGCCGGACCCGGGCGGCCGGATAGGCTCGGCGGTGAAAGGGTGCGGCAGATCTGGTCTGCGATCACCACGGCAACCGGCGGCCTGTCCCTGGGAGGTGCCGACCGCCCGGAGCGATGACTTGAGGTAGGCGTGGACGTACTCGACGTCGTGCACGGGCAGATCGAGCGCGCCCGTGCCGACGCGCGGAACCACCGGCATTTCGGCCGGGCACTCCGCACCTACCGTGCCGCTCTCCGACGGTTGGACGCGCTCACGGAACCGGCCGTCGTGCGGTCGGTGGCGAGGGCCCGCGCGCGGGTGCTCGTCGGCGTGGCTACCTGCGAGTACGAGCGCGGAACCGAACGGGAACATGTTCTACGCCTGCTCGACGAGGCCGAGGCACTGGGCACGTCCGTCGGTGACGCCGGGATCTCTGCGCTCGTCCGCAGCCATCGGGGTCTACTGCTCATGCGCATGGGCGACCTGCTCGGGGCGAGGGTCGAGCTCGATGCGGCTCTGGAGCGGATCGACGACGATCACGATCTTGTGCCCGCCCTGCTGAACCGTGGCTGGCTCGCGCTCGAGAACGGCGAGGTCGAGGCAGCCGTCAGCGATCTCGCGCGCTGCCGTGACCTCGCTGCCCGCGAGGGCGGCGACCCCGCGATGCGTCTCATGGCCGAGCACAATCTGGGCTACGCCTGGTTTCTCGGTGGAGACCTGCCTGCGGCCCTCCGGTCGATGGATGCGGCGGCGCACGACGCGCCGCCGGAGCACGCCGGGATCGGCCTGATGGACAAGGCCGCCGTCCTCTACGAGGCTGGTCTGCTGTCGGAGGCGGCGGACGCCCTTGGGCGGGCAGCGACGGTCCTGGCGGACACCCGCACGTGGCGAGACCTCATCGACGCGCAGATCGGGCAGGCGCGGTGCCTCGTCGGCCTCGGGCGCTACCCCGAGGCGAACGCTCTCGCCCGGCGGGTCCGGGGACGCGCACGGCGCGCGGGCCACGACCTGCTCGATCTGCGGGCCGGCCTGATCTCGATCGACGCCAGGCACGGGATCCTCGTCGACGGCGGTGCACCACCCCGCGCCTTCCTCCGGCTGGCGCACGACGCCGCAGATCTGGCAGAACGGGCCAGGACGGTGCCGGGAGCCGACCGCATCGCGGTCGACCTCGAGCTGGTCGTCGCCGAGAGTGCGGTGCGTGGAGGGGCGCCCGAGGCGGCGACGGAACGTCTGCGCCTGCTCCCGCCGGCCGCCGGGCTCTCCCTGGGCACCCAGGTCCGCGCCCAGGTGGTCCGCGCCCTGGTCGCCTTCGCGGCCGACGACCGACGCGGCGGGCTCGCTGCGGTGCGCAAGGGCCATCGTCTTCTGGCGCAGCAGCGGCAGCGACTGGGCGCCGTCGAGGCCGTGACCGCGGCGTCGGCCCACGGCATCCGCCTCCAGGCCGTCGACCTGGGGGCGGCACTCCGGTCGGGGCGCGCGGAGGCGATCTTCGACGCCGTCGAGCGAGGGCGTGCCACCTTCGCCGGCTCCGGGCGGGTGCGGCCGCCGGAGGATCCCGAGATGGCGGCACTGGTCGGGGGTGCACGACGGCTCGCGGAGCGTGCGCGGCAGCTCGAGGGGGACCCCGGCTCGGCCCCCGAGCAGGTGCAGCTCCGCCGGGCCGCGCGGCGTCTGCAGAGCCAGGCACGCGAACGGTCGTGGCACGCGGACGGGCAAGCGGAGGTCCCGAGGCCCACGTCCGCACGCGAGCTGCGGCGGGCGCTCGAGGGCGCCGGCTCGGATCGTGTGGTGCTCGACCTCATGATGATCAAGGACCGGGTGTGCGCCGTTCGTGTCGACGCGCACGGGTCGCGCCTGCTCGACCTCGCACCGCTCGCCCCGACGCTCGAGCAGGTGCGCCGGGTCCGGGCGGACCTCCAGGCCCTCTCGAACCCGCTGCTTCCGCAGCCCTTGCGGGCGACGGCGTCCCAGTCCCTCGTGCGGAGCCTCACCCGGCTCGACGACGCTCTGCTGCGCGGCGCCGACGTCACGGGCCCGGTCTACATCGCGGCGCGCGATCGGTTGGTGTCGGTGCCGTGGTCGCTGCTGCCGTCGCGAAGGGGACTGTCGACGGTGGTCAACTCGTGGGTCACCAGCGGGCATGCGGGGTGGGCGGCAGAGTCGGCGCTGGCCGTCGCGGGCCCTAGCCTGCGACACGCGGGTGCGGAGGCGGCCGAGGTGGCACGCGTGTGGGGGAGCGACGCCCTGCTGGACGGCGATGCCACCTGCGCAGCGGTCGCGGACGCGGTCGAGCAGGCGTCGGTCGTCCACCTGGCCGCGCATGGGACCCACGAGCCGGACAACCCGGTCTTCTCGAGCCTTCTCCTGGCCGACGGCCCGCTGTTCGCCCACGAGCTGGACGGTCGTGACCTGTCGCGGTCGGTCATGGTCCTGTCGGCGTGCGACGTCGGCTCGGCGAGCATCCGGCACGGCGGCGAACCGCTCGGGCTGACGAGCGTGCTGCTGCGCATGGGTGCCCGTGCCGTCATCGCCGCGGTCGCGCCGCTGCGGGACGACGTCGCGGTGCGGGTGATGCCCGCGCTCCACCAGGGCCTGCGGGACGGCCTGCGCCCGGGGGAGGCGCTCGCGCGCGCCGTCGCGGACGAGCCCGAGCCCGTGCCGCTGGTGTGCTTCGGTCCGCTCGTCCTGTGATGTGGACGACACCTTGCGCCCACCCCCCGCCGCCGCTGCGATGTCGGTGCCGAACCTGGTAGCCCGCCGCAGGGCGGGGACAACCGACGGAAGGACGTTCGATGAAGACACGTGCCACCCGCGTCATCGCTGGTCTGCTGCTCGCCGCCACCGCCGTGGTGGGCGCCGCCGCCTCGGCGTCAGCGGAGCCCCCGGGCCCGCAGCACCCTTTCACGAGCAGCTGAGGCGCTTGACCACTGATGCAGGACGGGCGGCGGGACGGCGCGAGTGTGCCGAACCGCCGCCCGTCGTCGTGTACAGTTCTCGGGTAACCCAAGACCGCCGGTCGTCCGACGCTGCCCGGGCTCGCCCCAGCAAGCCGAAGACCGAAGTCCCGTGAGAGCGGGGGCCTGCGTAGGTGACACGACGACGATCACACAGCCTGGCTGTGAGCTCCGAGCCCCGTGCGCACCTGCGCCGGGGCTCTTTCTCTTGCAGGTACCGGTGGCACCACCACCGGAAGGATTGCCATGGCGAGGCCGGACAAGGCAGCCGCTGTCGCGGAGGTCGCGGACAAGTTCCGTGACGCGAACGCGGCCGTGCTGACCGAGTACCGCGGGCTCACCGTCGCACAGCTCAAGGAGCTGCGTCGGTCGCTCAGCGGCAACGCAACCTACGCCGTGGTGAAGAACACGCTGACGTCCATCGCGGCCAAGGAGGCCGGGATCGACGCGTTCGAGGCCGACCTCAAGGGTCCGTCCGCGATCGCGTTCGTGACCGGCGACCCGGTCGAGGCCGCCAAGGGTCTGCGTGACTTCGCCAAGGCGAACCCTGCACTGGTCATCAAGGGCGGTGTCCTTGACGGGAAGCCGCTGACCGCTGCAGAGGTCACCAAGCTCGCGGACCTCGAGTCCCGCGAGGTCCTGCTGGCCAAGACGGCCGGCGCGATGAAGGCCAAGCTCTTCCAGGCTGCCTACGCCTTCAGCGCGAAGCCGGCCCAGGCCGCTCGCGTCATCGATGCCCTGCGTCAGAAGCAGGAATCGGAGGCCGCTGCCGCCTGACGGCGGTGCGGCAAGCACAACCCCCTCCCTTGCTTCTGCGGGGCCGTACGCCCCAGGACGCACCAACCGAAAGGAACGCCATCATGGCGAAGCTCAGCACCGACGAGCTCCTGGCCGCCTTCGAGGAGCTCACGCTCATCGAGCTCAACGAGTTCGTGAAGGCCTTCGAGGACAAGTTCGAGGTCACCGCCGCCGCTCCCGCCGCCGTCGCGGTCGCCGCCCCCGCCGCCGGCGGTGCCGGTGGCGCCGAGGCCGCCGAGGAGAAGGACGAGTTCGACGTCATCCTCGAGGCCGCCGGCGACAAGAAGATCCAGGTCATCAAGGAGGTGCGCGCGCTCACGTCCCTCGGCCTGAAGGAGGCCAAGGACCTCGTGGACGGCGCCCCGAAGCCGGTCCTGGAGGCCGCGAACAAGGAGACGGCCGAGAAGGCCAAGGCTGCCCTCGAGGGCGCCGGCGCCACCGTCACCCTCAAGTGATCGCCGCGGCCTAGCCGCGCATCGCTTCCGCGAGGCCCGCATCCCCTTCGGGGGTGCGGGCCTCGCTGCGTGCGGGCGGTAGGCCGGCAGGACGCCGCGGGGGAGCGGGCCGGTTGTGGAGGTGTCGTGTCGTGACCGACGTCGCGCGCCGGCGCCTGGCCGCGGCCGCCTACCACGGGTTAGGCTGGTCCGACAACCGTTTCTTGGGCGGCATATGGCGGCCACCGAGACAACGTCCTCAAGACCCAGAACCGAGGGCGTCCGCTCGTGTGCCCGCGCGAGTTGGACAAACGATGAAGTTCTGGCTACGCTAGCGCTTTGCGCTCGCTTGTGCCCCGACGCCTCCCCGCCGACGATGCCCCGCCCTCCGTGATCACGTCTTCGTGACCCCTGGGGCGGTCCACTCCCGCGGTCCGGCGCCTCCAGCCCTCGCAGAGCGTACAGCGTGCCATCGAACTGCAGGGAAGGACCCCTCTTGGCTGCCTCGCGCACCCCTTCTGTTCCGTCCGCCGACGCCATCGCGAACCGCACCGCTTCCCGCCGCGTCTCCTTCGCCAAGATCTACGAGCCGCTCGAGGTCCCCGACCTCCTCGGGCTGCAGACCGAGAGCTTCGACTGGCTCCTCGGCAGCCCCGCCTGGCAGGCCCGGGTCGAGGCGGCCACCGCCGCCGGCCGGTCCGACGTCCCCGCGACGTCGGGCCTCGAGGAGATCTTCGAGGAGATCTCGCCGATCGAGGACTTCGGCCAGTCGATGTCCCTCTCCTTCTCGAACCACCGCTTCGAGCCGCCGAAGTACACCGCGGACGAGTGCAAGGAGAAGGACTTCACCTTCGCCGCCCCGCTGTTCGTGACGGCCGAGTTCGTGAACTACACGACCGGTGAGATCAAGAGCCAGACGGTGTTCATGGGCGACTTCCCGCTCATGACCGCGCGTGGCACGTTCATCATCAACGGCACCGAGCGCGTCGTCGTCTCGCAGCTGGTCCGTTCCCCGGGCGTCTACTTCGAGCGAACCCCCGACAAGACGAGCGACAAGGACGTCTTCTCGGCGAAGGTCATCCCGTCGCGCGGCGCCTGGCTCGAGTTCGAGATCGACAAGCGCGACGCCGTCGGCGTGCGCGTCGACCGCAAGCGCAAGCAGCCCGTCACCGTCCTGCTGAAGGCCCTCGGCCTCACGGAGGCGGAGATCCGCGAGGAGTTCGCGAACTTCCCGTCCGTGCTCGACACCCTCGAGAAGGACCACGTCCACACCCAGGACGAGGCCCTGGTCGACCTGTACCGCAAGATCCGTCCGGGCGAGCCGCCCACGGTCGAGGCCGGTCGCGCGCTGCTCGAGAACTTCTACTTCAACCCGAAGCGCTACGACCTCGCGAAGGTCGGTCGCTACAAGATCAGCAAGAAGCTGGGCGTCGACGCGCCGCTCGCGGACTCGACGCTGTCCGTGACCGACGTCGTCGCGACGATCAAGTACCTGGCCGCGCTGCACGCCGACCTGGAGACCATCCCCGGCACCCGCGACGGCCAGCCCACCGAGGTCCGCGTCGAGACCGACGACATCGACCACTTCGGCAACCGGCGGATCCGCGCCGTCGGCGAGCTCATCCAGAACCAGGTGCGCACGGGCCTGTCCCGCATGGAGCGCGTGGTCCGTGAGCGCATGACGACGCAGGACGTCGAGGCGATCACGCCGCAGACGCTGATCAACATCCGCCCCGTGGTCGCGTCGATCCGCGAGTTCTTCGGCACCTCGCAGCTGTCGCAGTTCATGGACCAGAACAACCCGCTCGCGGGCCTGACGCACAAGCGTCGTCTGAACGCCCTCGGCCCGGGTGGTCTGTCCCGCGACCGCGCCGGCATGGAGGTCCGTGACGTCCACCCGTCGCACTACGGCCGCATGTGCCCGATCGAGACCCCTGAGGGCCCGAACATCGGCCTCATCGGCTCGCTCGCGTCGTTCGGTCGCATCAACCCGTTCGGCTTCATCGAGACGCCGTACCGCAAGGTCACCGACGGCAAGGTCACGGACGAGATCGTCTACCTGACCGCCGACGACGAGGACCGGCACATCATCGCCCAGGCGAACACCGAGCTCGCCGTCGACGGCACGTTCCTCAACGACCGCGTCCTGGTGCGCACCAAGGGCGGCGAGACCGACGACCTGCCGCCGGCCGAGATCGACTACATGGACGTCTCGCCGCGCCAGATGGTGTCCGTCGCGACGGCGCTCATCCCGTTCCTCGAGCACGACGACGCGAACCGCGCGCTCATGGGCGCCAACATGCAGCGCCAGGCCGTGCCGCTGGTGCGCTCCGAGGCGCCGCTGGTCGGCACCGGCATGGAGCGTCGTGCGGCGGTCGACGCCGGCGACGTCATCGTGGCGACCAAGCCCGGCGTGGTCACCGAGGTGTCCGCGGACCTGGTCCTCGTCGCGAACGACGACGGCACCACGGGCTCCTACCGCGCGGCGAAGTTCCGCCGCTCGAACCAGGGCACCAGCTACAACCAGCGCGTGCTCGTGGACGAGGGCCAGCGGGTCGAGGTCGGCTCCGTGCTGGCCGACGGCCCGGCGACCGACGAGGGCGACCTCGCGCTCGGCCGCAACCTGCTCGTCGCGTTCATGTCGTGGGAGGGCCACAACTACGAGGACGCGATCATCCTGTCGCAGCGCCTCGTGGAGGACGACGTCCTGTCCTCGATCCACATCGAGGAGCACGAGGTCGACGCCCGCGACACCAAGCTCGGGCCCGAGGAGATCACGCGGGACATCCCGAACGTCTCCGAGGACGTCCTGGCGGACCTCGACGAGCGCGGTGTCATCCGCATCGGTGCCGAGGTCGGCGCGGGCGACGTGCTGGTCGGCAAGGTCACGCCGAAGGGCGAGACCGAGCTCACCCCGGAGGAGCGCCTGCTGCGCGCCATCTTCGGCGAGAAGGCCCGCGAGGTGCGCGACACGTCCCTCAAGGTGCCTCACGGCGAGCAGGGCACGGTCATCGGCGTCCGCGAGTTCAACCGCGAGGACGGCGACGAGTTGCCCGCCGGCGTGAACCAGCTGGTCCGTGTCTACATCGCCCAGCGCCGCAAGATCACCGTCGGCGACAAGCTCGCCGGCCGTCACGGCAACAAGGGCGTCATCTCGAAGATCCTGCCGCAGGAGGACATGCCGTTCCTCCCCGACGGGACGCCGGTCGACGTCATCCTCAACCCGCTGGGCGTGCCCGGCCGCATGAACGTCGGCCAGGTCCTCGAGACGCACCTCGGGTGGGTCGCGAGCCGTGGCTGGGACATCGAGCTGGCCGAGGGCAAGGACCTCTCCTGGAAGGAGACCCTGCCCGAGGTCGCGTCGAAGTCGGAGCCGGGGACGCCGGTGGCGACGCCGGTGTTCGACGGCCTCGAGGAGTCCGGCCTGCGCGGCCTGCTCTCCACGACGCTGCCGAACCGCGACGGCGACCGCATGGTCGCGACCGACGGCAAGGCCCGGCTCTTCGACGGCCGCTCCGGCGAGCCGTTCCCGGACCCGGTGTCGGTGGGCTACATGTACATCCTCAAGCTCCACCACCTGGTCGACGACAAGATCCACGCGCGCTCGACCGGCCCGTACTCGATGATCACGCAGCAGCCGCTGGGTGGTAAGGCGCAGTTCGGCGGCCAGCGCTTCGGCGAGATGGAGGTGTGGGCCCTCGAGGCGTACGGCGCGGCCTACACGCTGCAGGAGCTGCTCACCATCAAGTCCGACGACGTCCCGGGCCGCGTGAAGGTCTACGAGGCGATCGTCAAGGGCGAGAACATCCCCGACTCGGGCATCCCGGAGTCCTTCAAGGTGCTCCTCAAGGAGATGCAGTCGCTGTGCCTGAACGTCGAGGTGCTCTCGAGCGACGGGACCTCCATCGAGATGAAGGAGTCCGACGACGAGGTGTACCGCGCCGCGGAGGAGCTGGGCATCGATCTGTCGCGCCGCCCCAACTCGGCTGCCACGGTCGACGAGATCTGATCCAGCGACCAGCTGAACTCCACGGACATTCGAAAGCTTTGAGGAAGTAGGACATCTTGCTCGACGTCAACGTCTTCGACGAGCTGCGTATCGGCCTGGCCACGGCCGACGACATCCGTGCCTGGTCGCACGGAGAGGTCAAGAAGCCCGAGACCATCAACTACCGCACCCTGAAGCCGGAGAAGGACGGGCTCTTCTGCGAGAAGATCTTCGGCCCCACCCGGGACTGGGAGTGCTACTGCGGCAAGTACAAGCGCGTGCGCTTCAAGGGCATCATCTGCGAGCGCTGCGGCGTCGAGGTGACGCGCTCGAAGGTGCGCCGTGAGCGCATGGGCCACATCGAGCTCGCCGCCCCGGTCACGCACATCTGGTTCTTCAAGGGTGTGCCGTCGCGCCTCGGCTACCTGCTCGACCTGGCCCCGAAGGACCTGGAGAAGGTCATCTACTTCGCGGCCTACATGGTCACGTGGGTCGACGACGAGGCCCGCCACGAGGACCTCCCGAACCTCCAGAACGAGATCGACCTGGAGAAGAAGGAGATCTCGGACCGCCGCGACAACGACATCAACACCCGTGCCGCCAAGCTCGAGGCCGACCTGGCCGAGCTGGAGGCCGAGGGCGCCAAGGCCGACGCGCGCCGCAAGGTGCGCGACTCCGCCGAGCGCGAGATGGCGCAGCTGCGCAAGCGTGCCGACCAGGAGCTCGACCGCCTCGAGCAGGTCTGGGACCGGTTCAAGAACCTCAAGGTCGCGGACCTCGAGGGCGACGAGATGCTGTACCGCCAGCTCGTCGACCGCTTCGGCACGTACTTCGAGGGCTCGATGGGCGCCGCGGCGATCCAGAAGCGCCTCGAGAGCTTCGACCTGGAGGCCGAGGCCCAGTCGCTGCGCGAGACCATCCGGACGGGCAAGGGCCAGCGCAAGACGCGCGCGCTCAAGCGCCTGAAGGTCGTCAACGCGTTCCTCACGACGACCAACTCGCCCACGGCGATGGTGCTCGACGCCGTCCCGGTCATCCCGCCGGACCTGCGCCCGATGGTGCAGCTCGACGGTGGCCGCTTCGCGACGTCGGACCTCAACGACCTGTACCGCCGCGTGATCAACCGCAACAACCGGCTCAAGCGCCTGCTCGACCTGGGTGCGCCGGAGATCATCGTCAACAACGAGAAGCGGATGCTCCAGGAGGCCGTGGACTCGCTGTTCGACAACGGTCGCCGCGGCCGCCCGGTCACGGGGCCGGGCAACCGCCCGCTGAAGTCGATCTCCGACATGCTCAAGGGCAAGCAGGGCCGGTTCCGCCAGAACCTGCTCGGCAAGCGCGTCGACTACTCGGGCCGTTCGGTCATCGTGGTCGGCCCGCAGCTCAAGCTGCACCAGTGCGGCCTGCCCAAGCAGATGGCGCTCGAGCTGTTCAAGCCGTTCGTCATGAAGCGGCTCGTCGAGCTCAACCACGCGCAGAACATCAAGAGCGCGAAGCGCATGGTCGAGCGCACCCGCGGCGAGGTCTGGGACGTGCTGGAGGAGGTCATCCAGGAGCACCCGGTGCTGCTGAACCGTGCCCCCACCCTGCACCGCCTGGGCATCCAGGCCTTCGAGCCGCAGCTCGTCGAGGGCAAGGCCATCCACCTGCACCCGCTCGTGTGCGCCGCGTTCAACGCGGACTTCGACGGCGACCAGATGGCGGTCCACCTGCCCCTGAGCGCCGAGGCGCAGGCCGAGGCCCGCATCCTCATGCTCTCGAGCAACAACATCCTCAAGCCGTCGGACGGCCGTCCGGTGACCATGCCCTCGCAGGACATGATCATCGGTCTGCACCACCTCACCTCGGACCGCCCCGGCGCGACGGGGGAGGGGCGGGTCTTCTCCTCGCAGGCCGAGGCGATCATGGCCCTCGACCGCGGCGCGCTGGACCTCAACGCCACGATCAAGCTGCGGATGTCGGACCTCGTTCCGCCGACCAGCGGCTTCGAGGCCCCCGAGGGCTGGGAGCCCGGGCAGCCGCTGCTGTTCGAGACCACCCTGGGCCGCACGATCTTCAACGAGGCGCTCCCGATCGACTACCCGTTCCAGAACGGCGTCGTCGGCAAGAAGGAGCTCTCGACGATCGTCAACGACCTGGCGGAGCGCTACCCGAAGGTCGACGTCGCGACGTCGCTCGACGCGCTGAAGGACGCCGGCTACCGCTGGGCCACGCGCTCGGGCGTCACGATCGCGATCTCCGACGTCGCGATGCCGGAGGTCAAGAACGACATCCTGGACGAGCACGAGCAGCGTGCGCTGAAGGTCCAGGACCAGTTCGACAAGGGTCTGATCACCGACGACGAGCGCCGTCAGGAGCTCATCGAGATCTGGACCCAGGCCACCGACAAGATCGCGTCGGTCATGCGCGAGAACCTCGAGAGCAACTCGCGGAACACGCTGTACCGCATGGTGTCCTCGGGCGCCCGTGGTAACTGGATGCAGGTCCGTCAGATCGCCGGTATGCGCGGCCTCGTGGCGAACCCGAAGGGCGAGATCATCCCGCGCCCGATCAAGTCCAACTACCGCGAGGGCCTGTCCGTCCTCGAGTACTTCATCGCCTCGCACGGTGCCCGCAAGGGTCTGGCCGACACGGCGCTGCGTACCGCGGACTCCGGCTACCTGACCCGTCGTCTGGTCGACGTGTCGCAGGACGTCATCATCCGCGAGGAGGACTGCGGCACCGAGCGCGGCCTCACGCTGCCCGTCGCCGAGCGCATCGGCGACGTGCTGGTGCCGCACCCGCGCGTCGAGACGAGCATCTACTCGCGCACGTTCGCGACGGACGTCGTGGACGCGGACGGCAACGTCGTAGCCGAGGCGGGCTCGGACGCGGGCGACGTGATCATCGACAAGGTGATCGCCGCCGGCATCGAGAACGTCAAGGTCCGCTCCGTGCTGACCTGCGAGTCGCGCGTCGGCACCTGCGCCAAGTGCTACGGCCGCTCCCTGGCCACCGGCAAGCTGGTGGACATCGGCGAGGCCGTCGGCATCATCGCGGCGCAGTCGATCGGTGAGCCGGGCACGCAGCTGACGATGCGTACCTTCCACACCGGTGGTGTCGCCTCCGCGGAGGACATCACGCAGGGTCTGCCCCGTGTCACCGAGCTGTTCGAGGCCCGCACCCCCAAGGGTGAGGCCCCGATCGCGGAGTACACCGGCACCGTGGCGATCGAGGACACGGAGCGCACGCGCCACCTGGTCCTCACGCCGGCCGACGGCGGCGAGGAGATCCGCTACCCGGTGACCAAGCGTGCCCGCCTCCTGATCGCCGACGGCGAGCAGGTCCAGGTCGGCACCCAGCTGGTCCAGGGCGCCGTCGACCCGAAGAAGGTGCTGCGCATCCTCGGCCCGCGTGCCACGCAGAAGCACCTGGTGGACGAGGTCCAGGAGACCTACCGCTCGCAGGGCGTGGACATCCACGACAAGCACATCGAGGTCATCGTGCGGCAGATGCTCCGTCGCGTGACCGTGCTCGACTCGGGTGACTCGCACCTGCTGCCGGGCGAGCTGGCGGAGCGCGTCCGCTTCGAGGACGCGAACCGTCGGGCCGTGGCGGAGGGTGGCCAGCCGGCCTCCGGCCGTCCGGAGCTCATGGGCATCACGAAGGCGTCGCTCGCCACCGACTCGTGGCTCTCGGCCGCCTCCTTCCAGGAGACGACCCGCGTGCTGACCGAGGCGGCGATGAGCGGTCGTCGTGACCCGCTGCTGGGCCTCAAGGAGAACGTCATCCTCGGTAAGCTCATCCCCGCCGGCACGGGTCTGCCCCGCTACCGGAACATCGAGGTCGAGCCGACCGAGCAGGCCAAGGCCGAGCTCTACCCGAGCTTCGGCTACGACGAGATCGACTTCCCGACGCTCGGCATGGGCTCGGGCGAGGCGATCCCGCTGGAGGACCTGGACTTCGGCGACTTCCGCTAGTCCGCTGATCCTGACCACGAGGTAGTCCGGGAGGGGCGCACGTCACAGCGTGCGTCCCTCCCGATCCTTTGACCCCGCTTGCTTCCGCGGGTAGCCTTGGAAGCCGTGCCCGTGCCGTCGCGCGCGCATCCCGCTGTCAGCCCAGAACGTTCTCGCTCGGGCCGGCTGCCGGAGGCGTCGCCGTCCTGAGCGCACAGGTACCCCGGGAAGATCGCTCGGACCGTCCGTGAGGGCGGGGGAGCTGAGCTGATCCGGGCCATCGAGCCGGTGGTAAGTGGCGTTGCGGTCCGTGAGGGCCGCGGGTGCCGCATGCGATCGGCACGCACCAGCCAGACAGACCACCGTCGAGGGCCGCCCGGCCCTCGTGAGCTCGAGAAGACGACGGAGACGTAGTGCCTACGATCCAGCAGCTCGTCCGCAAGGGCCGGTCCACGAAGGCCGTGGCGTCGAAGACGCCGGCCCTCAAGGACTCGCCCCAGCGGCGCGGCGTGTGCACCCGCGTGTACACCACCACCCCCAAGAAGCCGAACTCCGCGCTCCGCAAGGTCGCGCGCGTCAAGCTGTCCTCGGGTACCGAGGTCACGGCGTACATCCCCGGTGTCGGC
>JADHZE010000011.1:16649-40187 GCA_026934365.1 Isoptericola sp. QY 916
CCGCTACAAGATCGTGCGCGGCGCGCTCGACACGCAGGGCGTGAAGAACCGCAAGCAGGCCCGCAGCAAGTACGGCGCGAAGAAGGAGAAGGCCTGATGCCTCGCAAGGGTCCGGCCCCCAAGCGGCCGCTCATCGTCGACCCCGTCTACGGGTCGCCCGTCGTCACGCAGCTGATCAACAAGGTCCTGCTCGACGGCAAGAAGTCCACCGCCGAGGCGATCGTCTACGGCGCCCTCGAGGGCGTCCGTGCCAAGACGGACCAGGACCCGGTCGTCGTGCTCAAGCGCGCGCTGGAGAACGTCCGCCCGGCCCTCGAGGTCCGCTCCCGCCGTGTCGGTGGCGCCACCTACCAGGTGCCGGTCGAGGTGCGCCCCGTGCGTTCCACGACGCTCGCGCTGCGCTGGCTCACGGACTTCTCGCGCGCCCGCCGCGAGAAGACGATGACCGAGCGCCTCATGAACGAGATCCTCGACGCCTCCAACGGCCTCGGTGCCGCCGTGAAGCGCCGCGAGGACATGCACAAGATGGCCGACTCGAACAAGGCCTTCGCGCACTACCGCTGGTGATGCGCACGGACGGCCCCGGGTGACCCCCGGGGCCGTCCGAGGATCCGGAACCGGCCGGCAGCCGGCCCTCCGGCCCGGCTTCCGACCTTCCACCGACAAGGGGTAAGACACCGTGGCACTCGACGTGCTGACCGACCTGAACAAGGTCCGCAACATCGGCATCATGGCCCACATCGATGCCGGCAAGACCACCACCACCGAGCGCATCCTGTTCTACACCGGTGTGAACTACAAGATCGGTGAGACGCACGACGGTGCGTCGACGATGGACTGGATGGAGCAGGAGCAGGAGCGCGGCATCACGATCACGTCCGCCGCGACGACCTGCTACTGGAAGAACAACCAGATCAACATCATCGACACCCCGGGTCACGTGGACTTCACCGTCGAGGTCGAGCGCTCGCTGCGCGTGCTCGACGGTGCCGTCGCGGTGTTCGACGGCAAGGAGGGCGTGGAGCCCCAGTCGGAGACCGTGTGGCGCCAGGCCGACAAGTACGACGTGCCGCGCATCTGCTTCGTCAACAAGATGGACAAGCTCGGCGCAGACTTCTACTTCACGGTCGACACCATCATCAACCGCCTCAAGGCGAAGCCGCTGGTCATCCAGCTGCCGATCGGCGCCGAGAACGACTTCGAGGGCGTCGTCGACCTGCTCGAGATGAAGGCGCTCACCTGGCGCGGCGACACCAAGATGGGTGAGGAGTACGCGGTCGAGGACATCCCGGCCGACCTCGTCGAGAAGGCCGAGCAGTACCGGGCCGAGCTCGTCGAGGCCGTCGCCGAGGCCGACGACGAGCTGCTCGAGAAGTTCCTCGGTGGCGAGGAGCTCTCGGTCGCCGAGATCAAGTCCGGCATCCGCAAGCTCGTCATCCGGTCCGAGGCCTTCCCGGTCCTGTGCGGCTCGGCGTTCAAGAACAAGGGCGTGCAGCCCATGCTCGACGCCGTGATCGACTACCTGCCGACCCCGCTCGACGTCCCGGCCGTCCAGGGCCACGACGTCAAGGACGCGGAGAAGATCATCGAGCGTCGTCCGGACGAGGCGGAGCCGTTCTCGGCCCTCGCGTTCAAGGTCGCCACGCACCCGTTCTTCGGCAAGCTCACCTACGTCCGCGTCTACTCGGGCAAGGTCGCGCAGGGCGCTCAGGTCCAGAACTCGACCAAGGGCAAGAAGGAGCGCATCGGGAAGCTCTTCCAGATGCACTCCAACAAGGAGAACCCGGTCGAAGAGGCGCACGCCGGGCACATCTACGCCTTCATCGGGCTCAAGGACGTCACCACCGGTGACACGCTCTGCGACCCGGCGAACCCGGTCATCCTCGAGTCGATGACCTTCCCGGAGCCGGTCATCGACGTGGCCATCGAGCCGAAGACGAAGGCCGACCAGGAGAAGCTCTCCACGGCGATCCAGAAGCTCGCCCAGGAGGACCCGACCTTCCGCGTCAAGCTGGACGAGGAGACCGGCCAGACCGTCATCGGCGGCATGGGCGAGCTCCACCTCGACATCCTCGTCGACCGTATGCGTCGCGAGTTCAAGGTCGAGGCGAACGTCGGCAAGCCGCAGGTCGCGTACCGCGAGACGATCCGCCGTACCGCGGAGAAGATCGACTACACGCACAAGAAGCAGACCGGTGGCTCGGGCCAGTTCGCCAAGGTCCAGGTGACCTTCGAGCCGCTCGAGACGACGGAGGGCGAGCTCTACGAGTTCGCCAACGCCGTCACCGGTGGTCGTATCCCGCGCGAGTACATCCCGTCCGTGGACGCCGGTATCCAGTCGGCGATGCAGCAGGGCGTGCTGGCCGGGTTCCCCGTGGTGGGGGTCAAGGCCACGCTGCTCGACGGCGCCTACCACGACGTCGACTCCTCGGAGATGGCGTTCAAGATCGCCGGCTCGATGGTCTTCAAGGAGGGCATCAAGCGGGCCGACCCGGTCATCCTCGAGCCCGTGATGGCCGTCGAGGTCCGGACGCCCGAGGAGTACATGGGCGACGTGATCGGCGACATCAACTCGCGTCGTGGGATGATCCAGTCCATGGAGGACGCGACCGGTGTCAAGGTCGTGCGCGCCCAGGTACCGTTGAGCGAGATGTTCGGGTACATCGGTGACCTGCGTTCCAAGACGCAGGGCCGTGCCGTGTACTCGATGCAGTTCGACAGCTACGCCGAGGTTCCTCGCAACGTTGCTGACGAGATCATCAAGAAGACCCGGGGCGAGTGAGTCCCCACAGGTCGACGACCAGCACAACCATCAACCTGTAGGAAACCCCCGTCGCCCCGCGGGATGTAGGCTCTCTCGCCGAGTCTCGCAACGTTCGGGAACATCTACCCAAGTCCCAGGAGGACCCCAGTGGCTAAGGCCAAGTTCGAGCGGACCAAGCCGCACGTCAACATCGGCACGATCGGGCACGTCGACCACGGCAAGACGACGCTGACCGCCGCGATCTCGAAGACGCTTGCGGACACGTACCCCGACCTGCCGGCGAACACGCAGCGCAACTTCGACGAGATCGACGCCGCGCCGGAGGAGAAGCAGCGCGGTATCACGATCAACATCGCGCACATCGAGTACGAGACGCCCAAGCGTCACTACGCGCACGTCGATGCTCCGGGTCACGCCGACTACATCAAGAACATGATCACCGGTGCCGCCCAGATGGACGGCGCGATCCTGGTGGTCGCGGCGACCGACGGCCCGATGGCCCAGACGCGCGAGCACGTGCTGCTGGCCCGCCAGGTGGGCGTCCCCTACCTGCTGGTCGCGCTCAACAAGGCCGACATGGTCGACGACGAGGAGATCCTCGAGCTCGTCGAGATGGAGGTCCGCGAGCTGCTGTCGTCGCAGGAGTTCGACGGCGACAACGCGCCCGTCGTCCGCGTCTCCGGCCTCAAGGCCCTCGAGGGTGACCCCGAGTGGACCAAGCGGGTCCTGGAGCTCATGGAGGCCGTGGACGAGAACGTCCCCGACCCCGTGCGCGAGCTCGACAAGCCGTTCCTCATGCCGATCGAGGACGTCTTCACCATCACCGGCCGCGGCACCGTCGTGACCGGCAAGGTGGAGCGTGGCACGCTCGACGTCAACTCCGAGGTCGAGATCGTCGGTATCCGCGAGCCGCAGAAGACCACGGTCACCGGTATCGAGACGTTCCACAAGCAGATGGACCAGGCTCAGGCCGGCGACAACACCGGTCTGCTCCTGCGCGGCATCAAGCGCGAGGACGTCGAGCGCGGCCAGGTCGTCGTGAAGCCGGGTTCGATCACCCCGCACACGGACTTCGAGGCGCAGGTCTACATCCTGGGCAAGGACGAGGGTGGGCGTCACAACCCGTTCTACTCGAACTACCGTCCGCAGTTCTACTTCCGCACCACCGACGTCACCGGCGTCATCACGCTGCCCGAGGGCACCGAGATGGTCATGCCCGGCGACAACACCGAGATGACGGTCGCGCTGATCCAGCCGATCGCCATGGAGGAGGGCCTCGGCTTCGCCATCCGTGAGGGTGGCCGCACCGTCGGCTCCGGCCGGGTCACCAAGATCATCAAGTGATCTGCTGATCCTCGGCTGATCGCCTGAGCAGGAGGCCCGGGCCCGACAGGGTCCGGGCCTCCTGCGCGCCCGGGCGCGTGCCGCCCCGAGGTGCGGTGCGTCCGGCGTCACAGCGGTCGAACCCCGTTCCGGCTTGGAATCACGGGGCTCCCTGTGGCAAGATGTTCAGGTTGCCTGTCACGGGCGCGTTCTTTCTCGTGTCGAACAGTGTGTAGCACCACGGTGCGTGTGCCGGTCCGGATCTCCGGAACGGTCCTCGTCACCTGGAGCGGATCCCCTCCCGGAGAGGGGTCGCGGGGTTGCCGGCTGTCGACGCGCTAGAGCGCCCCGCGGGACACATGTCTCGACAGGCCAGACAAACGTCGTGGTCCGCCTCGCGGACCACAATCAACGGCCCCACGCCGGTTCGGTGTGCGCCCGGGTACGTCGCCTAGCGCGACACGCCCGAGCGCGGGGGTCGGACAGTAGCGGTTCGAGAGAGAGAGTCAGACGACGCCATGGCGGGACAGAAGATCCGCATCCGGCTCAAGTCCTACGACCACGAGGTCATCGACAGCTCGGCGCGCAAGATCGTCGACACGGTGACGCGCGCTGGTGCGACGGTCGTGGGTCCGGTGCCGCTGCCGACGGAGAAGAACGTCTTCACCGTCATCCGGTCGCCTCACAAGTACAAGGACAGCCGCGAGCACTTCGAGATGCGCACGCACAAGCGGCTCATCGACATCATCGATCCCACGCCGAAGGCCGTCGACTCGCTCATGCGGATCGACCTGCCTGCCGACGTGAACATCGAGATCAAGCTCTGAGGCTGGGATAGATATGACCAACCAGCAGAAGAACGTGACCGCGGTGCTCGGCACCAAGCTCGGCATGACGCAGCTGTGGGACGACGCCGGTCGTCTGGTCCCTGTCACCGTCGTGGCCGTCCCGACCAACGTCGTGACGCAGGTCCGCTCCGCGGACGCCGACGGCTACGCGGCCGTGCAGCTCGCCGCCGGCCAGATCGACCCGCGCAAGGTCACCAAGCCGCTCAAGGGCCACTTCGAGAAGGCCGGCGTCACGCCGCGTCGTCACGTCGCCGAGGTCCGCACTGAGGACGCCGCCGAGTTCACGCTCGGCCAGGAGATCACCGCCGAGGCCTTCGAGGCCGGTGCCGTGGTCGACGTCGTCGGTACCACCAAGGGCAAGGGCACCGCCGGTGTCATGAAGCGCCACGGCTTCTCCGGCGTCGGCGCCTCCCACGGTGCTCACCGCAACCACCGCAAGGCCGGCTCGATCGGCGGCGCCTCGACGCCGTCGCGCGTGTTCAAGGGTCTGCGGATGGCCGGTCGCATGGGCCACGAGCGCATGACCGTCCAGAACCTGACCGTCCACGCGGTCGACGCCGAGAAGGGTCTGCTGCTCGTCAAGGGCGCGGTTCCCGGCCCCAAGGGTGGCGTCGTCGTCGTGCGTACCGCTGCGAAGGGTGCGTGACCCCATGGCCAACCAGACCGTCGACGTGCTCGACGCCCAGGGCAAGAAGGCCGGCACCGCCGAGCTTCCCGCCGAGGTGTTCGACACCGTCACCAACGTCCCGCTGATCCACCAGGTGGTCGTGGCGCAGCGCGCCGCCGCCCGCCAGGGGACGCACGCCACCAAGACCCGCGGCGAGGTCCGCGGTGGTGGCAGGAAGCCGTACAAGCAGAAGGGCACCGGCCGCGCCCGTCAGGGTTCGACCCGCGCCCCGCAGTTCGCCGGCGGTGGCACCGTCCACGGCCCGCAGCCGCGCAAGTACGACCAGCGGACCCCGAAGAAGATGAAGGCCGCCGCGCTCCGTGGCGCCCTCTCCGACCGGGCTCGCGCCGGCCGCGTCCACGTGGTCTCCGGCTTCGGCCTCGACGGTGCGCCGTCGACCCGGACCGCCGTCAAGACGATCGCGGCGCTCACCGAGCGCACGCACGTCCTCGTGGTCACCGAGCGCTCGGACGAGCTGACGATCCTGTCGCTCCGCAACGTCGAGCAGGTCCACCTGCTGACCGCGGACCAGCTCAACACCTACGACGTGCTCGTCTCCGACGACGTCGTCTTCACCGAGGGCGCGCTCGCCGCGTTCCTCGCCGGCCCGGCCACGGGCAAGAGCGTGAAGGCTGTCGCCACGGAGTCCGAGGCGGCCGAGACCGAGGAGGCCACCAAGTGACCGCCGTGACGAAGGACCCGCGCGACATCCTGATCGCGCCGGTCGTCTCCGAGAAGTCCTACAACCTCCTCGACGAGGGCAAGTACACCTTCGTCGTGGACCCGCGGGCCAACAAGACCGAGATCAAGATCGCGGTCGAGCAGGTCTTCGGCGTCAAGGTCGACTCGGTCAACACGATCAACCGCAAGGGCAAGGCGCGTCGCACGCGCTTCGGCCTGGGCAAGCGCAAGGACACGAAGCGCGCGATCGTGACCCTCCGTGAGGGCACGATCGACATCTTCGGCGGTCCGGCTTCCTGAGGCGCAGAGAGCAGATCGAGGACTAACCCATGGGAATCCGTAAGTACAAGCCGACGACGCCCGGACGCCGCGGCTCCAGCGTCGCCGACTTCGTCGAGATCACGCGCTCGCAGCCGGAGAAGTCTCTGGTCCGTCCGCTGTCCAAGACGGGTGGGCGCAACAACTCCGGTCGCATCACGACCCGTCACAAGGGCGGTGGCCACAAGCGTGCCTACCGCGTGATCGACTTCCGTCGCCACGACAAGGACGGCGTGCCCGCCAAGGTCGCGCACATCGAGTACGACCCGAACCGCACGGCTCGGATCGCGCTCCTGCACTACGCGGACGGCACGAAGCGCTACATCGTCGCGCCGAACAAGCTGTCGCAGGGCGACGTCGTCGAGGCCGGTGCCGGCGCCGACATCAAGCCCGGCAACAACCTGCCGCTGCGCAACATCCCGACCGGTACGGTCATCCACGCCGTCGAGCTCCGCCCCGGTGGCGGCGCGAAGATCGCCCGCTCCGCGGGTGCCTCCGTGCAGCTCGTCGCGAAGGACGGCCCGTACGCGCAGCTGCGCATGCCGTCCGGCGAGATCCGCAACGTCGACCTGCGCTGCCGCGCCACGGTCGGCGAGGTGGGCAACGCCGAGCAGTCGAACATCAACTGGGGCAAGGCCGGCCGCAAGCGGTGGAAGGGCGTCCGCCCGACCGTCCGTGGCGTCGTCATGAACCCGGTCGACCACCCGCACGGTGGTGGTGAGGGCAAGACCTCCGGTGGTCGCCACCCGGTCAGCCCGTGGGGCCAGCCCGAGGGCCGGACCCGCCGCCCGAACAAGCCGAGCGACAAGCTGATCGTCCGCCGTCGCCGCACCGGCAAGAAGCGCTGAAAAGGAGCCTGACAGATGCCTCGTAGCCTGAAGAAGGGCCCCTTCGTCGACGACCACCTGCAGAAGAAGGTGGACGCTCAGAACGAGAAGGGGACCAAGAACGTCATCAAGACCTGGTCCCGTCGGTCGGTCATCACGCCCGACTTCCTCGGTCACACCTTCGCCGTGCACGACGGCCGGAAGCACACCCCGGTCTTCGTCACCGAGGCGATGGTCGGCCACAAGCTCGGCGAGTTCGCTCCCACGCGAACCTTCCGCGGCCACGTGAAGGACGACAAGAAGGGCCGTCGCCGCTGACCCCCGGGTCAGCCGGACGACAGGCCCCGACGGTCTGAGAAAAGGAAGCAGGACAGCAATGGAAGCCAAGGCGCAGGCGCGGTTCGTCCGTGTCACGCCCCAGAAGGCCCGGCGCGTCGTGGACCTCATCCGTGGCAAGCAGGCCGCCGAGGCCGTCGCGGTGCTGAAGTTCGCGCCGCAGGCGGCGAGCGAGCCGATCCGCAAGGTTGTGGAGAGCGCCGTCGCGAACGCCCGGGTGAAGGCCGACCGCGCCAGCGAGCGTTTCGACGAGACGGAGCTCTTCGTCTCGGCGGCGTTCGTCGACGAGGGGCCGACGCTCAAGCGGTTCCGTCCGCGGGCGCAGGGGCGTGCGAGCCAGATCCTCAAGCGCACCAGCCACATCACCGTGGTCGTCGCACCGCGTGAGCAGAAGGAAGGGGCCCGATAGTGGGGCAGAAGGTTCACCCGCACGGGTACCGCCTCGGCATCACCACCGACCACCGGTCGCGCTGGTTCGCCGACAGCACCAAGCCTGGTCAGCGGTACCGCGACTACGTCCGCGAGGACGTGGCGATCCGCAAGCTCATGAGCACCGGTCTCGAGCGGGCCGGCATCTCCAAGGTCGAGGTCGAGCGCACCCGCGACCGCGTCCGCGTGGACATCCACACGGCGCGTCCGGGCATCGTCATCGGTCGCCGGGGTGCCGAGGCCGACCGCATCCGCGGCGAGCTCGAGAAGCTCACGGGCAAGCAGGTCCAGCTCAACATCCTCGAGGTCAAGAACGCGGAGATCGACGCGCAGCTGGTCGCGCAGGGCATCGCCGAGCAGCTCGCGAGCCGCGTCTCGTTCCGCCGCGCCATGCGCAAGGGCATCCAGTCCGCGCAGCGCGCCGGTGCCAAGGGCATCCGTGTGCAGGTCTCGGGTCGTCTCGGCGGCGCCGAGATGAGCCGTTCGGAGTTCTACCGCGAGGGTCGTGTGCCGCTGCACACGCTGCGCGCGAACATCGACTACGGCTTCTTCGAGGCCCGCACCACCTTCGGCCGTATCGGCGTGAAGGTGTGGATCTACAAGGGCGACATGACCGAGAAGGAGTTCGCCGCGCAGCAGGCGACTGCCGCCCCCCGCGGGGGTCGTGGTGGTCGTCCGGAGCGTGGGGAGCGCCGTGGTGGCGGTCGTCGCCCCGAGCGTCAGGCCCAGCCGGCCGCCGAGAGCGCCCCCGCGTCCGACGCGGCCCCGGCGCCGGAGCAGGCTGCGGCCCCCGAGTCCGGAACGGAGGCCTGAGTCATGCTGATCCCCCGCAGGCTCAAGCACCGCAAGCAGCACCACCCGAAGCGCTCCGGCGCGGCCAAGGGTGGCACCACGATCGCGTTCGGCGACTACGGCATCCAGGCTCTCGAGCCCGCCTACGTCACCAACCGCCAGATCGAGGCTGCTCGTATCGCGATGACCCGCCACATCAAGCGTGGCGGCAAGGTCTGGATCAACATCTACCCGGACCGTCCCCTGACCAAGAAGCCCGCCGAGACCCGCATGGGTTCCGGCAAGGGCTCGCCCGAGTGGTGGGTCGCCAACGTCAAGCCCGGCCGCATCGTCTTCGAGCTGGCCGGTGTCGACGAGGAGCTGGCCCGTGAGGCCATGCGCCGCGCGATCCACAAGCTCCCGATGAAGTGCCGTTTCGTGGTGCGCGAGGGTGGTGCGAACTGATGGCAGTCGGAACCAAGGGCATGGCCCCCGCTGACCTCGACGGGTTCGACGACGAGAAGCTGGTCGCCGAGCTGAAGAAGGCCAAGGAGGAGCTCTTCAACCTCCGTTTCCAGTCGGCCACCGGCCAGCTGGAGTCCCACGGTCGGATCAAGGCCGTCAAGCGCGACATCGCGCGGATCTACACGGTCCTGCACGAGCGCGAGCTCGGTATCCGCACGGCCCCGAGCGTGAGTGAGTGAGGCATCGATGAGCGAGAACACCAACGCGGTGGCCGCTGAGACGACCGAGCGCAGCACGCGCAAGGTCCGTCGTGGCTACGTCGTCAGCGACAAGATGGAGAAGACCATCGTCGTCGAGGTCGAGGACCGCAAGAAGCACCCCCTGTACGGCAAGGTCCTGCGCACCACCACCAAGGTGAAGGCGCACGACGAGCAGAACTCCGCCGGTATCGGCGACCTGGTCGAGATCATGGAGACCCGTCCGCTGTCCGCGACCAAGCGGTGGCGCCTGACGGAGATCCTCGAGAAGGCCAAGTGATCCAGAAGGTCTTCTGACCTTCGGCCGGGGCAGGCCGTGACACACGTATGCGGCCCGCCCCGGCCACCACAGCAACTATCCGTTCGGCAAGGCTCGCCCGGGACAGCCTGGGACGAGAACCGGCTCGACGACAGGAGATCAATCGATGATCCAGCAGGAGTCGCGACTTCGGGTCGCCGACAACACGGGTGCCAAGGAGATCCTCTGCATCCGTGTTCTCGGTGGATCCGGCCGTCGCTACGCCGGTATCGGCGACACGATCGTCGCCACCGTCAAGGACGCGATCCCCGGCGGCAACGTGAAGAAGGGCGACGTGGTCAAGGCCGTCATCGTCCGGACCGCCAAGGAGCGCCGTCGTCCCGACGGTTCCTACATCAAGTTCGACGAGAACGCCGCCGTGATCCTCAAGAACGACGGTGAGCCCCGTGGCACCCGCATCTTCGGCCCGGTCGGGCGCGAGCTGCGCGACAAGCGGTTCATGAAGATCATCTCGCTGGCGCCGGAGGTGCTCTGACCATGGCGAAGATCAAGAAGGGCGACCAGGTGATCGTCATCGCCGGTCGCGACAAGGGCAAGACGGGCCGCGTGCTCGAGGTCCTCAAGGACTCCGACCGCATCGTGGTCGAGGGCGTGCAGCGTGTCACCAAGCACGTCAAGGCCGGCCAGACGGCTCGCGGCACCCGCACGGGTGGCATCGAGACCGTCGAGGCGCCGATCCACGTCTCGAACGTGATGGTCGTCGACCCGGAGACCAAGAAGGGCACGCGCGTCGGGTTCCGTACCGAGCAGGTCGAGCGCGACGGCCGTACCCGCACCGTCCGCGTGCGCGTCGCCAAGCGTTCCGGGAAGGACATCTGATGACCGAGACCACTCTCGAGGCCCCGGCCACCCCGCGCCTCAAGCAGAAGTACCGCGAGGAGATCATCGCGGCGCTGCGCGAGGAGTTCGGCCACCAGAACATCCAGCAGGTCGCCGGTCTGACCAAGATCGTCGTCAACATGGGTGTCGGTGACGCCGCCAAGGACTCCAAGCTCATCGAGGGCGCGATCCGCGACCTCACGGCGATCACGGGGCAGAAGCCCCAGGTGACCCGGGCCAAGAAGTCCATCGCGCAGTTCAAGCTGCGCGAGGGCATGCCGATCGGTGCGCACGTCACGCTGCGCGGCGACCGGATGTGGGAGTTCCTCGACCGGCTGCTGTCGATCGCGCTGCCCCGTATCCGCGACTTCCGCGGGCTGAGCCCGAAGCAGTTCGACGGGCACGGCAACTACACCTTCGGTCTCACGGAGCAGTCGATGTTCCACGAGATCGACCAGGACAAGATCGACCGCGTCCGCGGCATGGACATCACGGTCGTGACCACGGCGACGACCGATGACGAGGGCCGCTCCCTGCTGCGCCGTCTCGGCTTCCCCTTCAAGGAGAACTGACATGGCGAAGAAGGCCCTGATCAACAAGGCGAACGCCAAGCCGAAGTTCGCCGTCCGCGCCTACACCCGGTGCCAGCGCTGCGGCCGTCCGCACTCGGTCTACCGCAAGTTCGGCCTGTGCCGGATCTGCCTGCGGGAGATGGCCCACCGCGGCGAGCTCCCCGGCGTCACCAAGAGCAGCTGGTAAAACCACTACGCCGCAGGTCCGGGCGGTGCGCACGCACTGACTGGATACCCCGGCGAGGAAGGGCTGGAGCCCAATGACCATGACAGACCCCATCGCAGACATGCTCACGCGTCTGCGTAACGCGAACTCGGCGCACCACGAGACGGTCACCATGCCGCACTCGAAGCTGAAGTCGAACATCGCGGAGATCCTGCAGGCGCAGGGGTACATCACCGGCTGGAGCGTCGAGGACGCGAAGGTCGGCAAGTCCCTCACCCTGACCCTCAAGTACGGCCCGAGCCGCGAGCGCGCCCTCACCGGCGTCCGCCGCGTGTCGAAGCCCGGCCTCCGCGTCTACGCGAAGTCCACCAACCTGCCCCAGGTCCTCGGCGGCCTCGGCGTGGCGATCCTGTCCACGTCCTCCGGCCTGCTGACCGACCGCCAGGCCCAGGCCAAGGGCGTCGGCGGCGAAGTCCTCGCCTACGTCTGGTAATCCGGAAAGGAGATATCGCCATGTCTCGAATCGGCAAGCTCCCCGTTCCGGTCCCGGCCGGCGTGGACGTCACCATCAGCGGTGCGCTCGTGACCATCAAGGGCCCCAAGGGGACCCTGGAGCACGCGGTGCCCGCCCCCATCACGGTCGCCCAGGACGACGGCTCCCTCGTGGTGTCGCGCCCGGACGACGAGCGTGAGTCCCGTGCGCTGCACGGCCTCACCCGCACCCTCCTGGCCAACATCGTCACCGGTGTGACCCAGGGCTACGAGAAGAAGCTCGAGATCGTCGGTACCGGGTACCGCGTCGCGGCCAAGGGGCAGAGCCTGGAGTTCGCTCTCGGCTTCTCGCACCCGGTCACCGTGACCGCGCCCGAGGGCATCACCTTCGCGGTGGAGAGCCCGACCAAGTTCTCGGTCGCGGGCATCGACAAGCAGCAGGTCGGCGAGGTCGCAGCGAACATCCGCAAGATCCGCAAGCCCGAGCCTTACAAGGGCAAGGGCGTGCGCTACGCCGGCGAGGTCGTCCGCCGCAAGGTCGGAAAGGCTGGTAAGTGATGGCTCTCAAGGTTCTGGGCAAGGGCAAGGCCGTCGCTCGTCAGCGCCGTCACCTGCGCCTGCGCAAGAAGATCAAGGGCACCGCGGCGCGTCCGCGCCTCGTCGTGACCCGCTCCTCGCGCCACATGGTGGCGCAGATCGTCGACGACACGGTCGGCAAGACCGTCGCCTCGGCCTCGACCCTCGAGGCCGACCTGCGCGCCCTCGACGGCGACAAGACGGCGAAGGCCCGCAAGGTCGGCGAGCTCGTCGCCGCGCGTGCCAAGGCCGCCGGCGTCGAGACCGTGGTCTTCGACCGCGGTGGCAACAAGTACCACGGTCGGGTGGCTGCGGTCGCCGACGGCGCCCGGGAAGCGGGGCTGGAGCTGTGATGGCCGACGTCCGCGATTTCGCACGGAAGATGAGGATCCTCTGATGGCTGCAGGGCAGCGCACCGGCGCCCCCCAGGGCGCCAACGAGTCCAACAAGAACGACGGCCGCCGCGGCGGCGGTCGCCGCGACGACCGCCGTGGCGGTGGCCGCGACGCCGCCGACAAGAACGCCTTCGTCGAGCGCGTGGTGACGATCAACCGCGTCTCGAAGGTCGTCAAGGGTGGTCGCCGCTTCAGCTTCACCGCGCTGGTCGTGGTGGGCGACGGCGACGGCACCGTCGGTGTCGGCTACGGCAAGGCCAAGGAGGTGCCCGCGGCGATCGCCAAGGGTGTCGAGGAGGCGAAGAAGAACTTCTTCCGCGTCCCGCGCATCCAGGGCACCATCCCGCACCCCGTCCAGGGTGAGGAGGCCGCCGGCGTCGTGTTCCTGCGTCCGGCCTCGCCGGGTACCGGTGTGATCGCCGGTGGTCCGGTGCGCGCCGTGCTGGAGTGCGCCGGCATCCACGACGTGCTGAGCAAGTCGCTCGGCTCGTCCAACTCGATCAACATCGTGCACGCCACCGTCGCGGCCCTCAAGGGCCTCGAGGAGCCGGCTGCCGTGGCCGCCCGCCGTGGTCTGCCGCTCGAGGACGTGGCCCCGGCCGCGCTCCTGCGTGCGCAGGCCGCCGGGCTCGCCGAGAAGGCGGCCAAGGCTGACGAGAAGGTGGGTGCGTGATGCCTCGACTGAAGGTCACCCAGGTCAAGTCCGCCATCGGCGGCAAGCAGAACCAGCGTGACACGCTGCGGACCCTCGGCCTCAAGCGGATCGGCGACACCGCCGTGAAGGAGGACCGTCCGGAGATCCGTGGCATGGTCACCACGGTGGCGCACCTCGTCACCGTCGAGGAGGTCGAGTGATCATGGCGGACAACACCGAGAAGGCGGGTCAGCCGCTCAAGGTCCACCACCTGCGTCCGGCCCCCGGCGCCAAGACCGCCAAGACCCGCGTGGGTCGTGGTGAGGCGTCGAAGGGCAAGACGGCGGGTCGCGGTACCAAGGGTACGAAGGCTCGCTACCAGGTTCCCGCCGGCTTCGAGGGTGGGCAGATGCCTCTGCACATGCGCCTCCCGAAGCTGCGCGGGTTCAAGAACCCGTTCCGCGTCGAGTACCAGGTCGTCAACCTGGACAAGCTCGCCGCGCTGTACCCCGAGGGTGGCTCCGTCACCGTCGAGGGCCTCGTCGCCAAGGGCGCGGTCCGCAAGGGTCAGCCGGTGAAGGTGCTCGGCAACGGCGAGATCACCGTCAAGCTGGACGTCACGGTCGACCGCGTCTCCGGCTCCGCCAAGGACAAGATCCTGGCGGCCGGCGGCACGGTCTCCGAGGACTGACATCCGCAACAGGGCCGGCGGCGCACACGCGCTGCCGGCCCTGTGTGCTCCCGGCGTGCTCCGGCAGGCCAGCCCTCCGCGACGGCGTGTGGTCTGGCTCACTGGTCCGGGGCACGTAGAATCCGTCACGGTCCGCGCCACGCACCTGATCCGGGTGACGGCGAGGCCGGGGTCTCCCCGGTCGGACCTTGACCGAGTCGGCGTGACGGCGGCGTGGCCCAACGGCCGCGGTGTCGGGAGCTCGCGCCACACCTCGCCGGTCCCCGGCGACACGACAACCCGCCGCGGCGGGCCAGGAGGATAGGTGCTCAGCGCATTCGGCCGGGCTTTCCGGACACCGGACCTGCGGCGCAAGCTGCTGTTCACGATCGCGATCATGGCGCTCTTCCGGGTGGGGTCGCTCGTGCCCACACCCGGCGTCGACTACGGCAACGTGCAACAGTGCGTCGCGGCCCTCGAGGGCAGCACCTCGCTGCTCGGTCTCGTCAACGTCTTCAGCGGCGGCGCCCTGCTCCAGCTGTCGATCTTCGCGCTCGGCATCATGCCGTACATCACCGCGAGCATCATCGTGCAGCTGCTGCGCGTGGTCATCCCTCGGTTCGAGGCCCTGCACAAGGAGGGCCAGTCGGGCCAGGCGAAGCTGACGCAGTACACGCGCTACCTGACGATCGCCCTCGCGATCCTGCAGTCGACGACGATCATCACGACCGCCCGCACCGGGATGCTCTTCCAGGGCTGCCCCGTCGACGTGATCACGGACGACAGCTTCGTGACGGCCACGCTGATGGTCATCACCATGACGGCCGGTACCGGCCTGGTCATGTGGCTCGGCGAGATGATCACCGAGCGCGGCGTCGGCAACGGCATGTCCCTGCTGATCTTCACGTCGATCGCCGCGAGCTTCCCGTCGGCGCTCTGGTCGATCGCCGGCGGCTCGAACGGCCCCCTGAACTTCATCGTGATGATCCTCGTCATCGTGCTCGTCGTCGGGCTGGTCGTCTTCGTCGAGCAGTCACAGCGCCGCATCCCGGTGCAGTACGCGAAGCGCATGGTGGGACGCCGCATGTACGGCGGCACCAGCACCTACATCCCGATCAAGATCAACATGGCCGGCGTCATCCCGGTCATCTTCGCGGCGTCGATCCTCGCCATCCCCGGGCTGATCGCCCAGTTCGGCGAGCCGACCGCAGGCTGGGTGCTCTGGATCTCGGAGAACCTGGTCCAGCAGTCCGACCCGCTGTACATCGTGCTGTACGTGCTGATGGTCATCTTCTTCGCGTTCTTCTACACGTCGATCACGTTCAACCCGGACGAGGTCGCGGACAACATGAAGAAGTACGGCGGCTTCATCCCGGGCATCCGCGCCGGCCGGCCCACGGCCGAGTACCTCGACTACGTGATCACCCGCATCACCTCCGCGGGCTCGATCTACCTGGCGATCGTGGCGCTCATCCCCACGATCGTGCTCGTGGTGCTGGGAGTCACCACGAACATCCCGTTCGGCGGCACGTCGATCCTCATCATCGTGGGCGTCGGGCTCGAGACCGTGAAGCAGATCGACTCCCAGCTCCAGCAGCGTCATTACGAAGGGTTCCTCCGTTGACCGAGACGAACGAAGGCGGCCCCGCCGCTGCCACGCCGACCACCCGCCGCGAGCTCCACGGTGCCCCCAGCGCCGAGGCGCGGGTGACGCGCCTGGTGATCATGGGGCCGCAGGGGGCGGGCAAGGGCACGCAGGCCGCGCGCCTCGCCGAGCTGTTCAGCATCCCCGCCATCTCGACGGGCGACATCTTCCGCGCCAACATCAAGGGCGGCACGGAGCTCGGCAAGCTCGCGCAGGAGTACAGCGCCAAGGGCGAGCTCGTCCCGGACGAGGTCACCGACCAGATGGTGCGCTCGCGCCTCGGCGAGGACGACGTGAAGGCCGGGTTCCTGCTCGACGGCTACCCGCGCAACGCGCACCAGGTCGAGGCGCTCGACGGCATCCTGGCCGACCTCGGCTGGGAGCTGGACGGCGTCATCGAGCTCACGGCCGCGCGGGACGAGCTCCTGTCGCGGATCGCCAAGCGCGCCGAGATCGAGGGCCGCGAGGACGACACCCCGGAGGCGATCGCGCGCCGGCTCGACATCTACGACGAGCAGACCGCGCCGCTGACCGCCGCGTACTCCGAGCGGGGCATCCTCGCGAAGGTGGACGGCATCGGCGACGTCTCCGAGGTCACCGAGCGCATCGTCCAGGCGCTGGCCGCCGAGCTCGGCTGAGGCTCGCCACGCCATGATCTTCGGTTCGCGCGAGCGCATCGAGCTCAAGACGCCGGACCAGGTGCGCGTCATGCGGCGCGCCGGCCTGGTCGTCGCGTCGACGCTCGACGCGGTGCGCGCGGCGGCCCGCCCGGGCCTCACGACGGCGGACCTCGACGCGGTCGCGGCGCGGGTCATCGCGGACGCGGGAGCGACGCCGTCGTTCCTCGGCTACGAGGGCTACCCCGCGACGATCTGCGTCTCCGTCTCCGAGGAGGTCATCCACGGCATCCCCGGCACCCGCGTGCTCGAGGTCGGTGACGTCGTGTCGATCGACTGCGGCGCGATCGTGGACGGCTGGCACGGCGACTCCGCGATCAGCTTGGTGCTGGGCCCGGACGGCGCGCTGGACGTCGAGGGCGCGACGGCGGTCGACGGCGTCGACGCGGCGGACCTCGACCTCGTCCGCGCCACGCGGACGGCCATGTGGGCGGGGATCGCGGCGCTGGCGGGTGGCAGGCGGCTCGGCGACGTCGGGACGGCCGTCGAGGCGGCCGTCGAGCTCGCCGGGGGCGTCTCCGGCGTCGATTACGGGATCGTCGAGGACTACGTCGGTCACGGCATCGGCACGGCGATGCACCAGCCGCCCGACGTCGTGAACTTCCGCACCTCGGACCGTGGTCCTCGGCTCCGCCCCGGCATGTGCCTCGCCATCGAGCCGATGGTCACGCGGGGGAGCGGGGCGACCCGGGTCCTCGCGGACGACTGGACGGTCGTGACGCAGGACGGCTCCCGCGCCGCGCACTGGGAGCACAGCGTCGCCCTCCTCGACGACGGCATCAGCGTGCTGACGGCCGCCGACGGCGGGCGTGCGGGGCTCGCCCCGTTCGAGGTCGTGCCCGTGCCCCTCGACGCGTGACCGACGAAGGCGTGTGACCGACGACCGTCCACCCACGTTCGCAGCTGCTGGAACCATGGAGTACGATGGTCTGTCGGGTGTAGTCCGTTCGGCAGTTCCTCGAGATGCAGGCGCGAGTTGGTGGCGCTGCAGACCAGCACCGGCTCGACGTCACGTCGACCGGTCGGGACGAGGGTGAGCAGGCGGCACGCACGACATCCGGACCTCCGTCACGTTGCTGACGGGCGCCCGGGGACAGACGAGAGTTAGCGGAGGACATGGCAAAGAAGGACGGCGTCATCGAGATCGAGGGCAGCGTGGTCGAGGCCCTGCCGAACGCGATGTTCCGTGTGGAGCTGGCGAACGGCCACAAGGTCCTCGCGCACATCTCGGGCAAGATGCGTCAGCACTACATCCGGATCCTCCCGGAGGACCGCGTCGTGGTCGAGCTCAGCCCGTACGACCTGTCCCGCGGTCGGATCGTCTACCGCTACAAGTAACCACCACCCCATCGAGCGCCGTCGTGGCGCCGGCACCCGCCGGCGTGCGTACGGCGGCGGAGGAACCACTGATGAAGGTCAAGCCGAGCGTCAAGAAGATCTGCGACAAGTGCAAGGTGATCCGCCGGCACGGTCGCGTCATGGTGATCTGCGAGAACCTGCGCCACAAGCAGCGCCAGGGCTGATCGCAGCCACCTGCTGACGGCACGCGCTCGCCGTCGGACACAGCGCACCACCACGAACCTCGACGCCGCTCTCTCGGGAGCGGGGCTCCTCACGGGGCGGTCGAGGGGAACCTCCGGTCCAGGGGCCGGGGCCCGCGGTCTTCGCGGGAGGGCGGTGCGGCAGACCTCTGGAAGAAGTACAGGAGCCGGAAGGCACATGGCACGTCTGATCGGCGTCGACCTCCCCCGCGAGAAGCGGCTCGAGGTTGCGCTCACCTACATCTACGGCGTCGGCCGTACCCGCGCCCAGCAGACGCTGGCCGCTACCGGGATCAACCCGGACCTGCGGGTCAAGGACCTCGGCGACGACCAGCTCGTCGCGCTCCGCGACTACCTGGAGGGCAACTTCCAGCTCGAGGGCGACCTGCGCCGCGAGGTCGCCGCCGACATCCGCCGCAAGGTCGAGATCGGCACCTACCAGGGCCTGCGTCACCGCCGCGGCCTCCCGGTGCGCGGTCAGCGCACCAAGACCAACGCGCGTACCCGCAAGGGTCCGAAGCGCACCGTGGCGGGCAAGAAGAAGGCCCGCTGATAGCAGTCCGTGGTGCGGTCGGCTCCCCGAGCTGAACCGCCCCGGTCCGATCAGACCAGGAGATCAGAGAACACATGCCTCCCAAGACTCGTGCCACGGCCGCGCGCAAGCCGCGCCGCAAGGACAAGAAGAACGTCCCGCTCGGCCAGGCGCACATCAAGAGCACCTTCAACAACACGATCGTCTCGATCACCGACCCGTCGGGCGCCGTGATCTCGTGGGCGTCCGCCGGCCACGTCGGCTTCAAGGGCTCCCGCAAGTCCACGCCGTACGCCGCGCAGCTCGCCGCCGAGTCGGCCGCCCGCCGCGCCCAGGAGCACGGTGTCAAGAAGGTCGACGTCTTCGTCAAGGGCCCGGGTTCCGGTCGTGAGACCGCGATCCGCTCCCTGCAGGCGACCGGCCTCGAGGTCGGCTCGATCCAGGACGTGACGCCCCAGGCGCACAACGGCTGCCGTCCCCCGAAGCGCCGCCGCGTCTGACCCTCCCGACGTCGTCGGGCCCCGGGGCCGAGGGATCGGCCCCGGGCTCGTACGACGCCGCAGCCTGCCCGGGCGGGTGGACCGAGTCCCACCCGGGGCCGCGAGTACTCGCGGATCCGTGATGCGTCATATGGCGGACGCACACTGAAAGGACCTGACCGTGCTGATCGCACAGCGCCCCTCCCTGACCGAAGAGGTCATCTCGGAGTACCGTTCGCGCTTCTCCATCGAGCCGCTCGAGCCTGGCTTCGGCTACACGCTCGGCAACTCCCTGCGCCGGACCCTCCTGTCGTCCATCCCGGGCGCGGCCGTCACCTCCATCCGCATCGACGGAGTGCTCCACGAGTTCTCCACCGTGCCGGGTGTGAAGGAGGACGTCACCGAGATCATCCTCAACATCAAGAACCTCGTCGTCTCCTCGGAGAACGACGAGCCCGTCGTGATGTACCTGCGCAAGACGGGTGCGGGCGTGGTCACCGCCGCGGACATCGTGCCGCCGGCGGGCGTCGAGGTGCACAACCCGGACCTGCACGTCGCCACGCTCAACGACAAGGGCAAGCTCGAGATCGAGCTCACCGTCGAGCGCGGTCGTGGCTACGTGTCCGCGGCGCAGAACAAGAACGACGAGGCCGAGATCGGTCGGATCCCCGTCGACTCGATCTACTCGCCGGTCCTCAAGGTCACCTACAAGGTCGAGGCCACGCGTGTCGAGCAGCGCACGGACTTCGACAAGCTGATCGTCGACGTCGAGACGAAGGCCGCGATCGCCCCCCGCGACGCGCTCGCCTCGGCCGGCAAGACGCTCGTCGAGCTGTTCGGTCTCGCCCGTGAGCTGAACGTCGAGGCCGAGGGCATCGAGATCGGCCCGTCGCCGACGGACTCCGCGCTGGCCGCGGACCTGGCGCTGCCGATCGAGGAGCTCAACCTCACGATCCGCTCGTACAACTGCCTCAAGCGCGAGGGCATCCACCAGGTGGGTGAGCTCGTGGCTCGCAGCGAGGCCGACCTGCTCGACATCCGGAACTTCGGCGCGAAGTCCATCAACGAGGTCAAGGAGAAGCTCGCCGAGCTGGGCCTCTCGCTGAAGGACTCGCCCCTCGACTTCGACCCGTCCAGCTCCGCGTACTTCAGCGGCGGGGACGACGAGGCCACGTACTCGGACGAGCAGTCGTACTGACGTCTCCGCGCCCGCAGCAGCCCGCTCGACCTGACCGGGCCGCGCGGTGCGGAACCACCCTCAAGGAGAACCAGAAATGCCTACCCCCACCAAGGGTCCGCGGCTCGGTGGCAGCCCGGCTCACGAGCGACTGATCCTCGCGAACCTGTCGACGTCGCTCTTCGAGCACGGCCGCATCACGACCACGGAGACGAAGGCGAAGCGCCTGCGCCCCCTGGCCGAGCGCCTCATCACCTTCGCGAAGCGCGGCGACCTGCACGCCCGTCGCCGGGTGCTGACCGTCGTCCGCGACAAGTCCGTGGTGCACACGCTGTTCACCGAGATCGCCCCGGCCATGGCCGAGCGCAACGGTGGCTACACGCGCATCACCAAGATCGGCAACCGCAAGGGCGACAACGCCCCCATGGCGGTCATCGAGCTCGTCACCGAGCCGGTGAGCCCGAAGCAGGCCGTCGTCAAGGAGGCCACGAAGGCCGCCGAGAAGGCTGCCAAGGTCGAGGACGAGAAGCCCGCCAAGGACGAGGCCGCCGTCGAGGAGGCCACCGAGGCTCCGGCCGAGGCGCCCGCCGAGGACAAGGCTGACGAGAAGGCCGAGGAGACGAAGGAGGCCTGACCTCCCGCGTCCCCCGCGACCACGACGAGGCCCCGTGCCACCTCCCGAGGTGGCGCGGGGCCCCGTCGTTCCTAGGCTGGGGAGCATGGCCGCCCGCTCCGACGCGCCGCCCCGACCCCGGGCCCCCGTGCCGGTCGTGCTCGTGCACGGCTCCCGCACGTCGGCGACCATGTGGCGGCGCCAGCTCGAGGCGCTGGGGCGCGCCGGGGTCCCCGCCGTCGCGACCGACCTGCCGGGCCACGGTGCGCGACGGGGCGAGCCGTTCACGCTCGACGGCGCGGTGGACGCCGTGCACGACGCCGTGGAGGGGCTCGGGGGGCGGGCCCTCGTCGCGGGCCTGTCGCTCGGGGGCTACGTCGCCATCGAGCACCGCGCGCGCCACCCCGAGCAGAGCGCGGGGCTCGTCGCGGCGTCCTGCTGCACGGAGTCCTCGTCGTCGCTGCGGCCGGCGTGGCTGTCGCTCGCCCGGTGGATCGAGGGCTGGCCCGACCACGGCGCCCGCCTGAACGACGCGGTCGTCCGTCTCGCCCTCGACGCAGAGGGCGCGGGGGACCTGGGGGCCGGCGGCTATGCGCTCACCGCCATGGCCGAGGTGCTGCGGGAGCTAGGTCCGACCGACACCCTCGGCGCCCTCGCGGCTGCGCGCAGCCCCGTGTGGTTCGTCAACGGGCGCTACGACCACTTCCGCGCCCAGGAGCGCGCGTTCGTCGCCGCGGCCCGGGCCGGCGGGGCGGCCGCCCGGCTCGTCGTCGTGCCACACGCCCGGCACCTCGTCAGCCTCGACGCCCCGGTCGCCTTCACGCGTGCGCTCCTCGAGGCCGAGACCGTCGTCACGTCCGAGGAGGCAGCCGTCGGGGTGTCACCCGTCCACCGGTGACGGTCAGGGCAGCGTCAGGTCCCACGCCCGCGCGCCGCCGACCAGCGCGGCGGAGTTGGGCACGACGACGACGTCGTCGCCCAGGCGGTCGAGGGCGGCGGGCGTGATGCGGCGGGAGTTGCCGCCGCCCAGGTACAGGCGGTCCCAGCGGAACACCGGACGCAGCCCGTCGACGGTCGCGACGACCCGCCGCGACCACAGCCCGTCGCCCAGGCGGCGGCGTTCCGGCTCTCCGACGTACTGGTCGTACGTCGCGCCGCGCCGCACGGGGGCGTGCGACCACTCCAGGTGCGGCGCGAGCAGGCCGCCGTCGAACAGCGCGGACCCCAGCCCGGTGCCGAGGGTGAGCACCAGCTCGACGCCGGAGCCCGCCACGACGCCCGCGCCGTGCACCTCGGCGTCGTTCAGCACGAGGGCGGGGACGCCGAGCCGGCGGGCGAGCGCGCCGCGGACGTCGAAGCTGGCCCACGCCTCCACGAGCTCCGGCAGCACCCGTGAGCGGGGACCCGAGCGTGTGACGTAGTGCGGGGTGTGGACGACCACGCCGTGGCGGATCATGCCGGGCATCCCGAGCGTCACGCGGTGCGCGGCGGGGAGGCGGTCCGCGATGCCGGCCACGGTGTCCAGCAGCAGCTGCGGGGGCAGCGGGTAGGGGGTGGGGACCCGCACCGGCGACGCGTGCGCGGTGCCCGCGGAGTCCAGGACCGCCGCCTTGATGCCTCCGCCGCCGCAGTCGACGGCGAGGGTGAGCACGTCGGAGGGCGCCGGCGCCCGGGAGGTGCCGTCGTCGGGGCGGGGAGCGGGGGTGCGCGCCGAGGCGCCTGGGTCGACCATCACGGGACATCATCCGGCCACAATGGGTCGGTGAGCACGCCGACACCTCCCGCCGACACCCTCCGGGTCCGGCTCGACCTCGCCTACGACGGCACCCACTTCGCGGGCTGGGCCACCCAGCCGCGGCTGCGCACCGTGCAGGGGGTGCTGGAGGACGCCCTCGCGACCATCCTCCGCACGGAGCCGCGCGGCCTGCCCCGGCCGCGGCTGACGGTGGCCGGTCGCACCGACGCGGGGGTGCACGCGCGCGGCCAGGTCGCGCACGTCGACATGGCGCGCGAGCGCTGGGAGGAGATGCCCGGCCGTTCCGACCGGGAGCCCGGCGTCGCGCTCGCCGACCGGCTGGCCGGCGTGCTGCCGCCCGACGTCGTCGTGCACCGGGCTGCCGAGGCTCCCGAAGGGTTCGACGCGCGGTTCTCCGCGCTGCACCGGCGCTACGCCTACCGGGTGGCCGACCGTCCGGACCTGCGCGACCCCCTGCGCCGGGACTGGGTGCTCTGGCACCGCCGCCGGCTCGACGTCGAGGCGATGCACCGGGCGATGCAGCCGCTCGTCGGGCTGCACGACTTCGCCGCCTTCTGCAAGCCCCGCGAGGGCGCCACGACCATCCGCGAGCTCACCCACCTGTCGTGGGACCGCCCCGCGGACGGGCCCGACGCCGGGCTCGTCGTCGCGACCGTGCAGGCCGACGCGTTCTGCCACTCGATGGTGCGCGCGCTGGTCGGCATGTCGCTGGCCGTGGGGGAGGGGCGCCGGGGCCCGGACGAGCCCGCCGCGGTGCTGGCGGGCCGGTCCCGCTCGGCGGCGGCCGGC